>CAZWGV010000040.1:12590-15759 GCA_964633595.1 uncultured Coriobacteriaceae bacterium
GACCAGCACCACCAGGATCCGCTCGCACACCAGTGCGTGACGCTCGGCGGATACCGCGACATGGTTACAGCTCTGCGAGAACTGGCAGAAGAGGTGTGCGCGGGCAGGCTTGTGGCCACGGGGGGCGGAGGTTACGGCGCCTACTCCGTTGTGCCGAGGGCGTGGACGATCCTGCTCGGGGTGCTACTGGAGGCGGAACTGCCGGAACTGCTTCCTGAGAGCTGGAGGGCGCTGTCGGAGGCGGCGTCGGGCGAGGAGGCGCCGGTGAGGCTCTCGGCCGACGACACGTACGAGATCGACTCGGCGCGCCGCTCGGCGCTGCTCACCGCAACAAGCCGGTCGATCGCCGAGCTGGCTGCCCGAGTCCCGCTGCTGAGCTAGGGTTCGCGGGCCGGGACTGGGTCCGTCTTCCCCGGCAGCCTACTTCTCCGGCGCGAATCCCTCCACCGCGTAGGTGCCGCTGCGCTGATCGCGCCGCAGAGTGATGAGCCCCCGCTCCTTGGCGTCCTCGAGCAGCTGCGAGAACGAGCGGTATCCGTATGCCGATTCGGTGAACGACGGCTGCTTGCGCTTCATCGTGTCCTTCACGAGCGACGACAGCATCACGTCAACATTCTCGCGCTGGAGCGCGTCGATGGAGTCCAAGAGAAGCTTGAAGGCTGGACGCTTCGCCTTGGGCACCTCGTCCCCGATGGCGGGTGCCTTCGGCCCGGCGCCAAGATCCTCGTAGTAGATGAACTCATCGCAGTTCGCGGCGAGGAGATCGCTGGTTGAGTCCTTCATGCCGAGCCCGATGACCGTCTTGCCGTTCTCCTTCAACTTGGCCACCAGCGGAGTGAAGTCGGAGTCGCCCGACACCACGACGAACGTGTCGATGTGCTCCTTTGCCCAGCACATGTCCATCGCGTCCACACAAAGCCTGATATCGGCCGAGTTCTTCCCGGTCATCCCACGCTCCGGGATCTCCACCAGTTCGATGCCGGCTTCGTGCAGCGGAGTAACGTACTCGCCGTACCGCTGCCAGTCGGCGTACGCGACCTTCACCACGACCTTGCCTTTCTCCACCAGTCGGGCGAGCACGCGCTTGATGTTGAAGGTCTCGGCGGTGACCGTCGTCTTCGAGTTCTTGGCAGGCTTGCTCCCCAGCCGTCCCGCTGGCTTCTTCTCGAAGCCGATGGCCAGGTTCTCGAAGTCTATGAAGACCGCGAGCGAGTGCGCTTCCTCGGGCATCTTGTTGGAACCCCCTTCATCCGCCGCACCTCGGCGACGGCTCTCGTCGCGAACGACGCTCGTGCGCACCCAGGTGATTGGCGAGCGCGCGCCGTCACGCCATGATGATGACACAGGCAGGCGTCGTCTTGCGCGGCGCGCACCAACGAAACGGACAGAGGCGGAAGCGCGCAGTGAAGTCGCATACCGTCTACAAGACGATCACCACGCCCGAGCGGCGCGAGTTCGTGCGCATCACAGACGACGTTCAGATCGCGGTGGCCGAGTCAGGGATCGCCGAAGGGATGGTCCTGGTCTCGGCGATGCACATCACCGCCGGGGTCTGGGTGAACGACGACGAGCCCGGGATACAGGCCGACGCGATGGAGTGGCTAGACAAGCTCGCGCCTCCCACGTGGAAGCCGCCGGTCAATGAGGTTGCCGGCGAGCTGCTGCCGGATACGGGGGACTACCAGCATCACCGTATGGGCGAGGACAACGGAGACGCGCACCTGAAGAACCTGCTCGTGCATCATCAGGTTGTGTTGCCGGTGACGAATGGCCGCTTAGACCTCGGACCCTGGCAGGCCGTCTTCTACTGCGAGTTCGATGGGCGAAGGCCCAAGAGGCTGGTCATCAAGGTGTTGGGGCAGTAGCGGCAGGGGGCTTGCCACAGGCGCCGCCAGCTTCGCACTCCCCGGAGCCGCACCCTTCCTTGCTCCACCCCTTGGCCTTGCCGCCCCCAGGTCCACGTAGCTCGCCCGTGGCCCTGAGCGCCGTCTCGATGCGCTCCTCGATCGCTTCGAGCTTCTCCGCCCGCTCCTCGGCGGTCATGTCGCCGTCGCTAACCTTCGCGTCCAACTTGGCCTTCACGGCCTTGGAGGCTTCGGCTACGACCTCGCTCTCACCCACGCCCTTCGACGCAGCGATAGAGGCCAGCGACTCACCCGCCTTGCGGCGCTCTCGAACGTCGTCAACACTGAGCCCGGTGAGCCTGGCTACCACATCCGCCAGTCCGCCGCGAAAGAGCCCGAGGCCCAGCCCCTTGCGGCCGGAGCCCTTGTGGCCGAGAGCCTTGCCTTGGAGGCCCTTCCCGCCGAGGCCCTTGCCTTTGAGGCTCTTGCCACAGGGCCCCTTGCCGTCTCGCGTGCTATTGGGTGCCTTGCCGGCCGCGTCGGCAGAATCGGCGCTCGAGCGGAGCTGCACCTGATCGTTCTCCGTGTGCGTCGTCTCCCCAGAACCTGCCTTCGATGCAGAGACCTCGGGCGCGGCCGAGGCCAGGGTGAGTCCGCCCAGGGAAAGCCCCGCCGCCAGCAAGGTCGCTATCGTCAGGACAAGTCGCCGCTGATTCACACCAGCACCTCCATGTTGCGGGAGTCCATCGCACCCAAGAGTATGGCCCGGTCACTTGTCGACAGTGTGATGATGGGATGGAGCGTCCGATAGCGTCTGACCCAGTTCGACACCTAGGGGCGTCAAGCCGCATCCAGGTCCGGTCCGTCGTCTCCCGAGGTCACGATCCGCACTGCACGGTACCCATACTTGAGGCCCGTCAGCGCCCCCCCAATGAACGCCAGAGAGCCTACAACGAGCCACCAAGCGCCGAGAGTGAGGCCGGCGACGTCTCCCAAGAGGCCCATCAGCATGGCTACGCCGTTCAGGATCCAGTAGCGCCACTTTGCCTGACCCTGCACCAGACTGCCAACGCGAAAGCCTGCCACGATGCCGAGGGCTAGTCCACCTACTCCTCCCGCGATGGCTATGACGAGATCCACGCACACACCCCCAGTACCGAGCCCAACCCCGCAGACGGCCACCCATGACTTTGCAGCGCCGTGCCGCTGCCTCCTCTGGAACGATATCACTCCCAAACCGTATGAAGCCTGGCAGACCACCGAAATACTCCCAGCCCGACCTGCATCCGCTCATCTCGCCTTGCGCGCCGAACACCACGCAATGG
>CAZWGV010000040.1:15859-18786 GCA_964633595.1 uncultured Coriobacteriaceae bacterium
CCAGCCCGACCTGCATCCGCTCATCTCGCCTTGCGCGCCGAACACCACGCAATGGTGCCGTTCGGCAAGTGAACCCTCATCGCACGTCTCGAAGGAGCGGTTTCGGGAATGGATACCCCGTGATGACGACCCGCCTCGGGTCGTCCGCTCTCGAACAGGGCGTTTCGCATGCTGCCGGGGAGGGGCAGGAGCCTCCGGCGCCGGAAGGAGGGGTGTAGCTCGGTCCTGTCCGCTCCGTTGGGAGCGGGGCTCGGCTCGATCCTCAACGATAGGACGCCGCTGTTGCGGCGCGAGGGGAAGCGAAGATCCGTCGGTGGATGACTCGGTCACCCTGTGGCCGACGGGGAGCTAGTGGTGAGACCGGCCCAAGTCGAGCCGGTCCTTTCTTGTTCGAGGGCATACCGGTCTCGGCCGAGAGCCCCGAAAGGCCTCCAGGGGACTTCGACCGAAAGGACGAAAGGGAGGCAAGAGCGCTATGAAGGTACTCTCGAGTACCAGATGGCCAAGACGCAGGCTGGCAGCAGTAGGCCTGGTCGCGGCAGCAGTGGTATTCGGCCTTGTGTCGCTCGCTTGGGCCATCGGCCTGGGCACGTGGGTCGGCAGCACTCCTGTCGAGGCAGAGACCTACTACGCGGGCGATAACATCCCATACAACTTCGAGATCGGTCCGGCGGAGATCAGGGGGAGGGTCGTCGCGAGCGCGACGGTCGACGCCACGTTCACAGCTCCGGCCGGCGGCCGCCTCGTCGTCAAGGGTATCCGCCTGATCGCAAACGAGGTGCTCACCTTCGCGTCTGGCGGGGTCACCTCCAATCTCGGCGGCAGCCCCGCCTATTCGATCGTAGAGGGCAGTCTCGCCATGCTCGATTACACGGCGAACATGGCCGACACGGTGGACGATCCTGCGGTCGATGGCGGGAAGAAGGTGGTGGTCAAACTGAGCGCTGTCGGCGGGGCCACCGCCGTTAGCGTTGGCGGGCTCTTTAGCATCGGTGACGATAACGACAGCTTCAACCCGGTCATCGATCCGGCCATCAGCATCAAGAAGTACGTCTCGGTGGATGGCGGGACCACGTGGCACGACGCCAACGCCGCGCCGGGCCCCTACGCCTACACCGGCGACCCGATCAAGTGGAAGGTGCACGTCACCAACCCGGGCAACGTCGACATGGAGATCACGGCGCTGTCTGATGACTTCGCGCCGGGAGGCACGTTCGCTCCCTACATCGGCGACGTGCTCGGCCCGACCGCCTCGACCAACGACTCGATCACGGTCGTCTACGACGATGTCGCCGAGTCCGGTCTTCTGACCAACCTGGCAGAGGTGGAGGCCGTCGACACACTGATCGGCACTGATCCGCAGACCGACGACGATCCGGCCAACGTCAGCACCATTGACCCGGGCATCACCGTCCTCAAGGAAGTGAGCCTTGACGGCGGCGACACCTGGCACACCGGCGATGATGTCGCGACTGGGTACTCGCCAGTCGATGTCATGTGGCGTATCACCGTCAAGAACACCGGCGATGTGACGCTGACAGTCACCGGCTCCGATGTCTACATGCCGAACTTCCCCGGCAGCCCGTTCGAACTGGCACCGAACGATGGCGCTCCCGGTGGCCCGGATGAGAAGGTGTTCAACTACACCGAGCCCATACCGGCCGACGGTGAGATCTACTACGAGTACAACCCGGTGACAGTGGAAGGCGCCTACGTAGTGGGCGAACTCCGCGGCACCGTGGACGCCGAGTCGCACGCGATCAAGGAAGTCCGGCCACGGCCAGTCATCGAGGTGGAAAAGCGTGTTAGCCTGGACGACGGCCAGACCTGGTACTCATGTCCCGACCGCGCCATGGGCACAGTGCCCGCAACTGCAACCTGGGAGATCCGGGTTATCAACCCAAGTGCGGTCACCACGCTCTACGACGTGTGGGTCGAGGACACCAACGGCATGTGGCTGTATCCGGTCGGCAACGTCCTCATGGAGGACGCCGGCAAGACCCTCAAGGGCACGCTGGATCCTGGCGTAACCACAGACTGGTTCCGCTACACGGAGGCTCCGATACTAGCTGCAGGCTCAAAGGTCAACACCGCTACGGCCACGGGTGAGGACGAGTGGGGCACGTCCGTCGACGACAAGGCGTCTGCCTGTTACGAAGTCGACGAACCGCCCACCGGTGGCGCAACGCGTACCGTCGGCTACTGGCAGACACATCTGTGCTACGCGAGCCACGTTCTCATGACCCATGTGGGCGACATGCTCATACAGTGGAAGGTGGCTACGGCCACGGAGCCCGAGGTCAAGTTCACGATCAACGCTCCTGAGGATCTCATGGGCTTCCTGTGGGCCAGCCCGGCATCGCTCGACCGGCCTATCACAAACCGGTTCAAGCGCAAGCCGCTGGCGCAGGCCAAGGCCATCCTCGCGCGTCAGATGGTGGCTGCGATCCTGAACACGAAGATGCCCAGTGGGCTTTCCGGCAGCTTCGTTCCAACGACGACAGGCGACTTCGCGCACAAGACAGTCGATGATCTCATTGCGATGTCGCAGAAGGCGCTCGCGCTCACGAGCCGGTCCGATCGCTCCTACGTGATCGCCCTATCCTCGATCCTCGACTACTACAACAACTACGGGGACGACGAGATGATCGACGATCCAGACGCGATACCCGGATGCATCAACAACGCCGCGCCACAAGACGCGAAGGCGAGGGCGAACTTCCGGTATCCTAACAAGTGGTACGTAGGCAATGAGTTCCTCTGGATGAGCTACTCGCACCCGATTCGCTAGGATGGTCACACCTACCACACGCGACTAGTACCGCTGGGAAGAGCCGCTCGGCCACACGGCCGGGCGGCTCTTCCTTCTCGCCGCGCACGAGCGCTGCTCCACGGTATACATTGGACGCAAGTGCGCCGATCACTGG
>CAZWGV010000041.1:0-18606 GCA_964633595.1 uncultured Coriobacteriaceae bacterium
GACGCCGTATGCGACTTACTCGACGATCTTGCACAGTTCTGCAACGCAGATTCGCTGCCAGCTGTCGTTCAGGCCGCAGTAGCCCACGCCCAGTTCGAGACAATCCACCCGTTCGCAGACGGGAACGGGCGTGCCGGGCGTGCGCTGATCCACCTAGTGTTCCGACGCCGGGGCCTCTCTCAGAAGGTCCAGCCCCCGATTTCACTCGTCTTGGCGACGCGCGCGAGCGACTACATCCGAGGTCTGACCGCATTCAGGTATGTCGGACCTCCTGACAGCGATGCGGCGCATGAGGGCCTCAACCACTGGGTGGGAGAGTTCGCGGCGGCGTGTATTCGAGCAACCGGCGATGCTCAAGCCTTTGAGGATCGCTGTCAGCAGATACAGGTGGCATGGCGAGAGAAGCTCGGCTCAGTGCGGAGCAACTCATCGGTAGATCTGCTGCTTCGCCTGCTTCCCGGAACACCCATCCTCAGCGTCAAGACTGCCATTGGCCTTCTCGGTCGCAGCAAGCCGCAGGTCAATCAGGCCATACGCAGGCTTGAGGAGGCTGGCGTGCTCAGGCAGCTGACGGTCGGTAGACGTAACCGCGCCTTCGAAGCGAGAGAGATCATCGACGCGTTCACGGACCTCGAGCGGCAGCTGGCGAGCCCTTCTGGCAACACCATGGCTTCGCCGCCCACCCGACCAGTCCCAGCGCGCCGGGAGTAGTCCGGCGCCCATCGTCAGTATGTCGGGGCGATGAGAGGAGCGCGATGAGCCGATCGAGCCGCAGTGCTCTCTGTGCCGTGCTGCCGCAGCGGTTAGGATCGCTAGCGTGCCGCTCTTCGTCTTCCCGGCAGCGGAGATCGTGCTGGTGCTCGGGGCTCTCTGCTGTGGAGAATGGGCGAACTCTGAGGGTGGCGATTCCAACTACAGCGGGGCGACACTGACGTAGATGCAAACAGACTTGCGTATCATTGCATGATATGCAAGTCTACATACTGATGATACCGCGTGAGTTCTGGGTGGACCGCATCGAGAAGGCGTGGGAGCATCGCTCCCTCGTCTGGCTGACGGGCGTAAGGCGGGTCGGCAAGACGACCCTCGCGCGGAGTTTGCCCGACATAGAGTACTTCGACTGCGATCTTGCTCGCGTGAGGCGCGAAGTCGAAGATGCCGAGGGCTTCCTTCGGACGGTGCGCGGGAAGCGGATTGTGCTGGACGAGGTGCACCGTCTGCGGGATCCTGCAGAGCTTCTGAAAGTTGCCACGGACCACTTCGCTGACGTGCGCGTTCTCGCCACCGGTTCATCGACGTTGCAGGCCACATCCAAGTTCCGTGACAGCCTCACCGGCCGCAAGGTAGAGGTCTGGCTGACTCCCATGATGAGTGCAGACCTCGAGGCATTTGGCGGCGACTTGAAGCGACGTCTTGGTCGAGGCGGACTACCGCCGTTCTTCCTCCCCGATACGCTTCCCGTTGCGGACTTCCAGGAGTGGATGGACTCGTACTGGGCGCGTGACGTTCAGGAGCTCTTCCGAATAGAGCGTCGCCCGGCCTTCATGAAGCTGGTGGAGCTTGTCGTGCTGAATAGCGGAGGTGCGTTCGAGGCCACGGCCTATGCCGGACCATGCGAGGCGAGCCGCCCCACGATCGCGACTTGGCTAGGGGTTCTGGAGGCGACGAAGGTGGCTCGCGTTGTCAGACCGTTCTCAACACGCAGGGCGAGAGAGGTCGTGGCGACGCCGAGGGTGTACGCGTTCGACACGGGGTTCGTTGCGGAGTATCGCGGATGGCACGAGCCGCGCCCTGACGACTTGGGCATCCTGTGGGAGCACTACGTGCTGAACGAGATCGACGCGCGATTGCCGCACGTCGATGTGGGCTACTGGCGTACCACGGCGCATCAGGAGGTCGACTTCGTGGTCTCGGGACACGGTCGTGACCCTGTGGCGATCGAGTGCAAGTGGACGTCGGCAAACGTGGGCAAGCTGCCGGGAATGCGCGCCTTCCTCGCGGCGTATCCTCAGACGACCGGGCTTATCGTCGCTTCGGACGCAGAACGGCAGAGAGTGGTCAAGATCGGCGATCGCGAGGCCCTCGTAGTGGGCCTCGACGAACTCATGACCCGTCTCGAGGAGTCGTTCCCCGCCTACAGGTGAGCGCAGCCAGCTACGGGAAGTCGCTCAACCCGCTTCGTCGCTCCCCTACGACCCCCCCACGCGCTCTATCTTGCCGGGCACGGCGACCCTGTTGAGCTGCATGTGCACGTGGTCGCCGCCATCCTTGGTGTACTGGCCCAGTTGCGGTATCACTCGGTCCGAGAGCAGTCGCACCTTGGCGATGGGCGTGACGCCCCCCACCACCTGATCGCCCGCGCGCACGGAGACGTCCGTCACGTGGATGAGCACGCAGTCAACCTGCGGCCAGCCTTGCGGCTGTATGTGGATCTCGTAGTCGAGGTGCTTGCCGTACAGCCAGTACTTGCGGACGGCGATGATGCGGCCCGTCACCGGCGAGAAGACCTGCGTGCCCGGACCGGCTCCCACATCGACGGCGGTGTCGGGGCGTCCCTTGCGGTTGCTGCGCCACATGCGGAGAGCTTCGCCGTCGAACACGGTGGGGATGTGCGCCTCGGCGGCGACCTCGGCGGTCTCAGGTGCGGCGGTGAGCAGCCGTCGGCGCATGGTGCGCGTCTTGCCCGCGGCCTTCATGTCGGCATCGGGGATCAGCGACGACATCGGGAGTGCGCTCTGGGTGGCCGCCTGGTGGAAGCCAACCTGGGTCACGGTCTCGGGCGGAACAGGCAGGTGGATGCTGAGGCTCCTGTGTGAGGCCAGGAAGGGCGTGGGGTCGGCGGCCGTTTCGATCGCGTATGCGGCGGACTCGCCGCCAGCCTGTGCTCCCGCAGCGCCCCGCTCGTCTCCCGCCGCGCGATTCGCGAGCCGCCACACGAGGAGTGATGTTGCCGCCACCGCCGCGACGATGACGATGAGCCCGATGCCGCGCCAGATGTCGATGTGACGCTCGCGTCGCCGCTGCCGCGAACTCGACGGCCAGCCGCCGCCAGGAGGAGCTGGGGCGATGTGCTCGGCGGGGAATCTCGTTCGCCCGTTGCGGGTCCGCGCCCGCGCCCGAGGCTGGGGGCGCTGGCGCGACGGCTCGCCGGAAGGCGGTGCCGGCCGCCAGCTTCCCACCTCGCTCGCGTCGTGCCAGTCGCGTGTCACTCTACGATCCTAGCGATGTCGCCTTCGATGGTCACGCTCGTACCGTGTCTGCCCGAGATCAGCTTCAGCCGCTTCAAGATTTCCTGACCCTCGGTGCCACGAACGACCTTGGGTCGACCGTAGCCGTCGAGGTAGACCGGGGTCGCTCGGACATCGGCCACGCCGTGAGGACCCAGACGTGCGTCGAGGATGATCGACTCGCCGGTCTTTCGCTTGTAGTGGTCGAAGACGAAGTTGCCCAGCGAGTACGCGATGAGCCTGTCCTTGTAGACCTCGAGGCCCTGGATGACGTGCGGGTGATGGTTGAGCACCATGTCAGCCCCGGCGTCTATGGCGCGTCGCGCGTCGCGAACCTGGTCGCCGTTGGCGTCATCTACGTATTCCACGCCCCAGTGGAAGGAGACGATCACGTAGTCGTTGGCCGCCTTGGCCTCCCCGATCGCCTTGGCGACCCCATCCATGTTGCCTCGGCCCTGCGCGAGACCGGCCCTCTCAGGACCGGCGATGAAGCCGGGGGGCAGGATGTGGCTGAACGACAGGAACGCCACGCTCGCGCCTCGGCGCTCGCGGACGGCGGGCTTTCGGGCGGCCGAGCGATCGGCTCCCGCGCCGGCGTACCCGATGCCTCGCTCGTCGAGGGCGTCGATGGTGTCGGCGAGGGCCACTGGCCCGTAGTCGAGCACGTGGTTGTTGGCGAGCGAGAGGAAGTCGAAGCCCGCGTCAGCCAGCCCCCTGATGCCGCGGGGGTCGCCTCGGAAGGTCACGTCCTTGTCGGCGTCGCGCGTGCCCCGCGAGGAGAGCGGGCTCTCCAGGTTGCCCACGGTGATGTCTGCTGCCTTGAGGTGGGCCGCAACGTGGGCCAGGGGGGCCGAGCCTCCCTCGGCGCGGACCAGCTCGGCCACTCGTCGGTCGAAGATCATGTCGCCAACTGCGCTCACAGTGATGGTTGCAGGCCGAGTGGCGCGGCCGGGCGAGGCGATGTCGG
Organism: uncultured Coriobacteriaceae bacterium; assembly: GCA_964633595.1. Lineage (GTDB taxonomy): Bacteria > Actinomycetota > Coriobacteriia > Anaerosomatales > CAZWGV01 > CAZWGV01. The sequence continues at coordinate 4,195 of CAZWGV010000041.1, forward strand.
CTGCGGCGGTGGCGGGGCCGCCGGCTACGGGCGCCGAGGAGGCGCCGGCTGCGGGCGCGGGTGGCTTGTGCGCCCGGGGCGTCTGCGACACAGCTGCGGAGGAGCGGGCACCCGAGGCATCAGGGGTTGCGCTCTCCAGCGTGGCTGCCGCGTCGACGGCTCGCCACCTCGCCAGCGTGTACGACCCCAGCGCCAGCACCGCCAAGGCCGCCGCCAAGGCCATCCGGCGGCGCCTTCGGCGACGGGCGAGATAGAAGGAGGTACGCGGGCCGGGGTCGAATATCGGTCGAAACATGCGCCCTGCGTTCGCTGGCCGATGCTGGCATGGATTGTACGACAGACGGCCAGCTTGGGAGTGGTACAATCCGCTGGTTGGTGCCGGGCGCAGGGGGTCAGGGACGGGGTCTGTGGAGAAGCTCGAACACATCTTGCGTGCCGAGGAGCAGGCCCGGCATGTCGTTGAGGACGCGTACTCCAGAGCGGCGGACATCCGCAAGGAAGCGGACGCCGAGGCCGCACTCACCCGCTCAGAGGCCGAGAGGGAGGCTCGCGAGGAGGCCGTCGTTCGCCGGGCGCGCATACTCGAGAGGGCCGAGGCCGAAGTTGGCTCGGCCGAGAGGGAGGCCGAATCCCGGCTCGCGGAGGTCCTCCGAACCGCCGAAGAGCGCTACCCGAGTGCGGTAGAGGCGGTCACAAAGCGGCTGACGGAGTAGCCGTGGCCGTCGCGCGGATGCTCAAGATCACCGTGATCGGCCACCGGCCGGCCACCGACGAGGTCTTGCGGGATCTCCAGCGCGCCGGTGTGGTGGAGATCACCGCCCTCCAGGCGTCCGAGGGCTTCCCCGAAGGGCTCGCCCCCCACACTCTGAGCGATCTCGAGGGCGACATGCTGAGAGATACGCAGGAGCAGGTCGCCGACGCGCAGTTCATCCGCGACTTCCTTGCGCGGTTCCACGAGAGCGACGTACGTCTCGGCATGTTCGTGTCCGAGAAGGTGCACATAGACGAGGACTCCTTCCTGGCGATCGACTCCCGTGAGGACCTGGGGTCCATCTACCGTGAGTGTGTGGACCTCGCCGATCGGCTCGCCACCGCCGAGCGCGAGCGGGAGCGGTCGAGCGCGCTCATCGAGGCGCTGGAACCCTGGCGCGAGCTGCCCTTGCCGGTGGCCGACTGGCACGGCACGGAGCACGTGGTGATGATGACGGGCACCGTGCCCGAGCGCAGATGCGGCGCCATCCGGCAGACGCTCAGAGACGCGGTCGACGAAGTGACCGTGGCCGAGTTGGGTCCACGTGGCGAACGGCAGGCCTGGGTCGTGATGGCCCATCGGGACCGCGAGAGCCAGGTGAGGGAGACCCTCACCCTCACCGAGTTCGAGGAGACCGACTTCCCGGGGCTCTCTGGCTTGCCGGTTGACGAGATCCGCATCGCCCAGGAGCACATCGCGCGCGCCGAGCGCGATGTGGAGGAGTGCTCCGCAAGAGCTCGCGTTCTGGCCGAGGAGCACTACGCCTCGAGCGTCGCGCTCGTCCAAGCGCTGCTCTCTCGGCGGGACTCGGTCGACGTGAGGACTCGTTTCGGGACGACCTCGGCGACGTTCGTTCTGGAAGGATGGATGCCCGAGCGCGGCAAGCACGCGCTCGAGTCCGCTCTCGCGCCACACCAGGGCAGCGTGGACGTGACGCTGAGGCCGCCTCGGCGGGACGAATCGCCGCCCGTGGAGTTGGCCAACCCGGGGTTCGTGAGGCCGTTCGAGCTGCTCACCGACTTGTACGGGCGCCCGACCTACTGGAACCTCGACCCCACACCGTGGCTGGCAGGCTTCTTCTTCCTGTTCTTCGGCATGTGCATCGGCGATGTCGGGTACGGGGTGACCCTCATCCTCGCCGCCCTGGGCATCAAGCGATTCCTGGACGTAGCACCCGGAGTGAAGCGCTTCATGGATCTGCTGGTTGCGGGTGGTGTGGCGTCCATCATCGTGGGGGCGGCGACGCGCTCGTACTTCGCCCTCGAGACAGAGGCGCTGCCGTCCTTCTTGCGCTACGAGGCGCTCGTCGAGTTGCCCGAGGAGATCGTGAACCTGCTCGCCGTGTCCGTGGCTATGGGAATCGTCCATGTCATCTTAGGCATAGGCTTGCGCGTCCGGGCCCTGCTGCGCGAGGGCGACTGGGAGTCGGCCGTCTTCGACGAGATGACGAACGTGGGGTTGCTCGTGGCGGTGGCACTCGCACTAGTGTTCCCGCCGCTCCCGGTGCTCGCGATCGCGCTGGGTGTTGTTGTCCTCCTGAAGGGCCGGGTGTTCCTCGCCCCTCTCGCCGCCAGCGAGGTTCCCGCCTGGGACAAGGGGTTGGGGTGGGTCTGGGTCGCACTGGCGGTGGCTGCTCCCTTCATGCTGGCGGCGGGCGTCGGGGGCGCGGTCTTCTGGTGGTTGCTGGCCGCGCTCTCCGCTGTCGGCCTGGTCGTATCGCGGTCGGTGAGAGCGGGGATCCGAGGCCTCCTCATGGGGCTGCTGGGCGTCTACGGGCTCTCGGGCTACATCTCGGACTTCCTCTCCTACACTCGTCTCGCCGCCCTAGGGCTCGCCGGCTTCCTCGTGGGGATGGTGATGAACATCCTGGCGGGACTGGTGGGGAGTGGTGGAGGCATCTGGTATCTCGCGGCCGCGGCGGTGTTCGTGATCGGCCATGCGTTCAACCTGATCATCAACGTGCTGGGCGCCTTCGTGCATCCAACGCGCCTGCAGTTCGTCGAGTTCTTCAGTAAGTTCTACGAGGCGGGGGGTAGGAACTTCGCCCCGTTTGCGATGCGGACCAAGTCGCTCGTGCTGCGACCGGCGGAGCGGCAGGAAGGAGGAGCGGGCTAGTGAACGAGACTATATGGGGCATGACCGGCATCGAGTGGGCGTACTTGGGGGCCGCGCTCGCGGCGATCGGTGGCGGGATGGGATCATCCGTGGGCATCACGGCCATCAGCAACGCGGCGGCCGGGATCATCTCGGAGGAACCCGAGAAGTTCGGCAAGATGCTGCCTTTGGCCGCGATGCCCGGCACGCAAGGCGTCTACGGCTTCATCACGGCACTGCTCGTGTTCATCTTCTTCAACCTCTTCGGTGGCGGCGGCGATGTACCGGTGCTGATCGGTGTGCGCGTCTTCCTCGCGTGCCTGCCGGTGGCCTTCGTCTGTCTGGTGAGCGCGATCTACCAGGGCGTAACGGCGGCTGGCGCGGCAGGCATGGTGGCGAGGCGCGACGAGGATGCCGGCAAGGCGCTCATCTTCCCGGCGCTCGTCGAGACGTACGCGGTGTTCTCGCTCATCCTGACGATCCTTATGCTGCTCACCGCTCGGCAGGCGATAGGGGGCTAGAGCATGGCTCTGGCCGACATCCTCGCTCGAATAGAGGGCGACGCTCGTGCCGAGGCCGAGCAGATCCTCGCCGCTGCGCGCGCAGATGCGGACTCGGTGAGGCGGGCGGCATCGGAGCGCGCCGCTGAACTGCGTGCGGAGATGGTCACGGAGGCAGAGGCCGTCGCCTCGGCCGAGGTGGAGACGCGTCTGGCTGCCGCTCGTCTGCGCTCTCGCGATCGGTCGGTGGCCGACAAGCGTGCGGTCATCGACCGGGTTTTGGCCACTGCGGCCGACAAGATCTCTGCCTTGCCCGACCCCGAGTATGTCGCGCTCATCGGTCGATGCGTGGCACGTGTGGCCGATGACGGCGCCGAGGTGGCGCTGGGTGTGGAGGATGCCGACAGACTGCGGCCCTCGCTGGAGAAGGCCGTGACCGCGGCCGGCGGATCCCCCGTCCGGCTGGCGTCGGAGACCGCGGCGATGCCCAGGGGAGTGGAGGTGCGAGGGGACCGCGTTCGTGTGGAGATTTCTCCCGCGGCCATGGTGGCCGCAGAAGCGGCGGACCTGACCGCGCTGGTCGCCTCAATCCTCTTCGGCGACGCTGAGGAGTGACCCTTGGGCTTCCTGAGCACAGTTCGCGATCCAGTCCGCTACGGCTTCGCGGTCGGGAGGGTCCGCGTGCTGGAGACGCGGTTGCTCACCCGAGGCACGTACGAGCGGCTGCTCGACACGGCGAACTTCGCCGAGCAGCGGAGGGTTCTCTCGGAGACTTCGTACGGAGGTCTCCTTGAGGGCACCGAAACGGCGGCGGACGTTGAGAGGGCGCTAGACGAGGCTCTGACGACGCTCCACCGTGACTTCGTCGATCGCTCCAACCTTCCCGAGCCCATCCGTGAATTCCTGCTGGTGCAATACGACTACGCAAACCTCAAGGGGCTCCTGAAGGCCGAGCTGCTGGGCGCGTCGGTGGGAGACCTCACCGTGCCGTTCGGCACGATGCGCGTGGATGTCTTTCGCGAGGGCGGTGAGCTCCCGGGCGAGCTGAACTCGGTGGCAACGAAAGCGAGGGCGGTCCTCGAAGGGATGGGCCCGGACGCGGCGCTCGTGGACGCGGTAGTCGACGCCGAGTCATACTCGGCCCTGCTGCGAGCGGCCGAGGAATCGCGCAGTCGGCCTGTGAGGGATCTGGCGCGGCTCATGGTGGACGTGGCGAATGTGCGGGTCTTCTTTAGGGCGCGCTCGAGGGGGCTGGCTGCGCTGGCCGCCGGGGAGCTGTTCGTCACTGGAGGGCGACTCGCTGGTCTGGATCTTGTGGCCGCCTACGCACTGCGCCCGGAAGAAGCCGCGCAGCGCCTGGTCATGCGTCCGCCGCTGAGGGGCGTTGACCCTGTGGCTCTCGCGGACCTCGAACGTCTCGATGTGGTCCTGGAGGGCCTGGTGACAGCTCACCTGCGGCAGGCGGCGCGGTTCGCTGTGGGTCCGGAGCCCGTGCTGGCCTACGTCATGCGCAGGACCAGCGAGATCGCCACCCTCCGCATGCTGCTGCTCGGCAAGCTCGCAGGCGCGGACCCGGCGCTCATGCGCCCGCGCCTGGAGGCGTGGGTCTGATGGCCGCTCGGCAGGCAAAGGTCGCGGTTGTGGGAGACACGACGAGCGTGGCGGGCTTTCGGCCCCTCGGGTTCGCGGTGTTCCCGGTAGAGGAGCCTGCCGAGGCACGCTCGCTCTGGCCGACACTCGCGAGCGGGGAATACGGAGTGGTCCTGGTGACAGAACCGGTGGCCGAGGCGATGGACGACCTCATCGCGGAAGTGGCGGACTCGGCCATTCCGGCGGTGACCGTGATCCCCGGCGCGGGAAGTCCTGGCGGTGTCGGGCAGGCGAAGATGGATCGCGCCATCGTGAGGGCGCTGGGTACTACGGTCTACACAAGAGAAGAGGAAGCCTAGATGGAGCAGGGCAGAGTGGTGAAGGTCGCGGGCCCGCTGGTGGTCGCCGACGGTCTCACTGAGTCCAAGATGTTCGACCTCGTACGTGTGGGGTCCGAGGGGCTCATGGGCGAGATCATCGAGATGCGCGGCAGCCGTTCCTCCATCCAGGTCTACGAGGAGACCGAGGGTATCGGGCCGGGCGACCCGGTGGAGTCCACAGGAGCCCCCCTCTCGGTGGAGCTGGGACCGGGGATGCTCGGGGCGGTCTATGACGGGGTGCAGCGCCCGCTGGACGTCCTTGAGGCGCAGACCGGCGCGTTTCTCACCCGCGGGGTTTCCGCGCCCGGACTCGACCGCGAGCGCGCGTGGGTGTTCGCCCCGAGCGTGGCTGCAGGCAGCCGGGTCCACGAGGGAGACATCATCGGCATCGTCCAGGAAAACGAGGTCGTAGCTCACCGGGTGATGGTCCCGCCCGGACTGGAAGGCCTGCTGGACTCCATCGAAGTCGGCTCGTTCACGGTTGAGCAGCCCGTTGCGCGAGTCCGGCGGGACGACGGCGAGGTCGTGGACGTGACGATGATGCAGAAGTGGCCCGTCCGCGTGGCGCGCCCGTATCGCCGCAAGGTCTCGGCCACGGAGCCGCTGGTCACGGGCACGCGTGTAGTGGACACGTTCTTCCCGATGGTCAAGGGCGGCGTAGCCTGCATCCCGGGCCCGTTCGGGGCCGGCAAGACCGTCACCCAGCATCAGATCGCCAAGTGGTCGAACGCTGAGATAGTCGTCTTCATCGGTTGCGGCGAGCGCGGCAACGAGATGACCGACGTGCTCATGGAGTTCCCGGAACTCACAGACCCATACTCCGGTCAGCCATTGATGAGACGCACGGTGCTCGTAGCCAACACGTCCAACATGCCGGTAGCGGCGCGCGAGGCGAGCGTCTACACGGGTATCACGATCGCCGAGTACTTCCGCGACATGGGGTATGACGTCGTCCTGCAGGCGGATTCCACGTCTCGCTGGGCCGAGGCTATGCGCGAGATCTCCGGCAGGCTTGAGGAGATGCCTGGCGAGGAGGGCTTCCCGGCCTATCTCGGCACGAAGCTCGCCGCCTTCTACGAGCGCGCCGGACGAGTGATCGCGCTGGGTGGAGCGGTGCCTGGCCACAACGGCAGGGACGCCGAGAGGGAGCCGTCGCAGCATGACGTCACGTCGCGAGGCGAGGGGGGAGCACAGCGCGACGGTTCCGTGTCTGTCGTGGGCTCAGTCTCCCCTCCGGGAGGCGACCTCTCGGAGCCGGTCGTCCAGAACACGCTACGCGTGGTGAAGGTCTTCTGGGCGCTCGAGGATCGCCTCGCCTACGAGCGGCACTTCCCGGCCATCAACTGGCTGGTGTCGTACTCGCTCTACCTGGACAAGGTGGCCCCGCACTGGGCCGAGCGCGTGGATCCGAGCTTTCGTGCCAGGCGGGATCGCTGCATGGAGGTGCTCCAACGCGAGAGCGAGCTGGCCGAGATCGCACGTCTGGTAGGGGTCGAAGCGCTCTCGGGCGAAGAGCAGCTGCTCATGGAGACCGCCAAGTCCATCCGCGAGGACTTCTTGCAGCAGAATGCCTTCCGCGACGACGACCAGTTCACCTCGCTGCGCAAGCAGGACAGCATCCTTCGGACGATCCTGCTCTTCCACGACCGATCGATCGATGCCCTGCGCTCGGGGGTATCGCTCAAGGACATCCTCGCCGCTCCCGTGCGCGAGGACATCGCGCGTGCGAAGTACCTGACCGAGGATCGTCTGGACGAGCTCGACCGCATGAGGACGGCTGTCGAAGAGCAGCTTGCGATCACAGCCGAGGAGCCGACCGCTCCTTCGGCCCGAGGGGGGGCCGCCTGATGGAGCGGGAGTACACCACCACGCGCGAGATCGTCGGCCCGCTGCTGCTAGTGGAGGACGTCGCCGATGTCACCTACGGCGAGCTCGTGGAGCTCGAGTTCCCCGACGGCACACGCTCGCTTGGCAACGTGCTGGAGGTCACCGAGGACGTTGCGCTGGTCCAGTCGTTCCAGGGCACGCGCGGCAGCAACCCGTCGCAGACGAAGGTGCGCTTCCTTGGCCGAGGCATGCAGTTCGGCGTGTCCAGAGACATGCTCGGGCGCGTGTTCGACGGTCTTGGCAGGCCCAGAGACGGCGGGCCGGAGATCATCCCCGACAAACGCATGTCCATCCACGGGAGCCCCATCAACCCCACCGCACGGGACTTCCCCGACGACTTCATCCAGACGGGTGTCTCGTCCATCGACGGACTCAACCCGCTCGTCCGAGGGCAGAAGCTGCCGATCTTCTCGGGTTCGGGGCTGTCACACAACCAGCTCGCCGCGCAGATCGCTCGTCAGTCTGCCGTGCTGGATCGCAGTGACGATCCGGGAAGAGCGGGAGAGAAGGCCGAGGGAGAGTTCGCGGTCGTCTTCGCGGCCATGGGCATCACGTTCGAGGACGCCGACTTCTTCATGACCGAGTTCCGCTCCACGGCGGCCATCGAGCGCGCCGTCCTCTTCCTGAACCTCGCCGACGACCCCGCAGTCGAGCGCATCGCCACACCACGCATGGCGCTCACAGCCGCTGAGTACCTCGCCTACGAGTGCGACATGCACGTGCTCGTCATCCTCACCGACATGACCTACTACTGCGAGGCGCTTCGCGAGGTCTCGGCCGCTCGCAAAGAGGTTCCTGGCCGAAGGGGCTATCCGGGCTACCTATACACCGACCTGGCGACTCTCTACGAGCGCGCGGGCCGCATCAAGGGGCGCAAGGGGTCGATCACCCAGATCCCGATCCTCTCGATGCCCGAGGACGACAAGACGCACCCGATCCCAGACCTCACCGGATACATCACCGAGGGGCAGATCATCTTGGACCGCAACCTCCACCGCCGCGGCGTCTACCCGCCGGTGGCCGTGTTGCCATCGCTCTCTCGGCTGAAGCAGAAGGGCATCGGCTCCGGAAAGACGCGCGAGGACCACGCCGATCTCTCCAACCAGCTCTTTGGCGCGTATGCCCGAGGAGTGCAGGCCAAGGAGCTGGCGGTCATCTTGGGCGAGGCGGCGCTGTCCGACGCCGACAAGGCGTTCGTGGCGTTCGCCGATGAATTCGAGGGCCGCTTCATCGACCAGGGTGAGCGCGAAGAGCGGAGCGTCGAGGACACGCTGCGCATCGGTTGGGAGCTGGCGGCTCTCCTGCCACGGGCCGAGCTCAAGCGCATCAAGGACGAGTACGTCGACCGCTATCTGCCTGCAGCGGCGCCTGCGGCGGTGGAGCCCACCACAGGGGCACCCGCACGCGCGGGAGCGGAGACGGCGTAGTGGGAACCCCCGCCCTTTGGCTGGTCGTACTCGCCCTGCTGGTGGTGCTCGTGGTGCTGCAGGTTGCGGGTCAGCGCGCGCTTGCCGGCATGGGGATGAAGCCCCGGGGCGCGATGATCGCGCTCAGGGTCGTGAACACCCTGGCCGCCATAGCCATCGTGGTGTACGCGTTCATCAGAACGAGAGGGTAGAGCCGTGCCCGCACTGCGCGTGAACCCCAACCGAATGGAGCTGCTGAAGCTCCGTCGCCGAGAGCAGATGGCCAGGCGCGGTCACAAACTGCTCAAGGACAAGCTGGACGAGCTGATGAAGGAGTTCCTGGCTCGCATCACCGAGAACCGCCGCCTGCGGGCCGAGGTGGAGATAGCGCTGATCCGGGCGTATCAGACGTTCGCGGTCGCCCGGGCGGGCGCGGGGCGCGCGGGACTCGCGCAGGCCTTGGCTGCCGGCACGCCCCAGGAGCTGCTCACCGTTTCCGAGCGCAATCTGATGAGCGTTCGCATCCCGCAGTTCGAGCTGGCCGAGCTGCCGCCACCCGGCGGGTACTCGCTCATGACCACCCCGGCGGTGCTGGATGTCGCGCTGGAGCGCCTGGCGGCCGTGGCGCCGATGCTCATCCGCCTTGCCGAGCGGGAGAAGGCGATCGAGCTGCTGGCCGCTGAGATCGAGAGCACCCGAAGGCGCGTCAACGCTCTCGAGCACGTGCTGATACCTCAGCTCACTGAGACCATGCGTTCGATCCGGATGAAGCTCGAGGAGATCGAGCGCGGCAACCTCACTCGGCTGATGAAGGTCAAGGAGATGATCGCCGAGCAGGGTCGGGGCAGCGCGGTCTAGGGTGCGCCGAGCGCGCTTCGCCGCCCCACGTTCCCTCGGGTCACCCACGCATCCTCCCCGACCGCCGCTCATCTGCGCTCTGTGACGCCTGTCACACACTCTCACCTGGGGATTTCTTCGCCTGAGAGTATAAAGTCCCTATGTGTTCTTCCGATAATTGGATTGTCAGGGGCGCAAGCACGCTTCCCTGATACGGACCAGCTCCCGACCGGTGGCGCCCCTCCACTCAGGGAGCTGGATCCATTCGGGGCCTCGGTGCGATAAGAGCGCCGGGGCCCCTCTGTTCATCCCTATGCGGTCTGCCCCGTTATCGAGAACTCCTCGAGCAGCAGTGCGGGCACGTACGTCATGCTGCCGCGATCACCCGCATGGCGGCGGTCCCGCCCCACTGCCGCTACCGATCCTAGCGCCTCGACCGCGCTCTGGGTGAAGCGCAGGTTCTTCAGCGGCGCCGCGAGTCTGCCGTTCTCGATCATGAACGTACCGTCGCGCGTCATGCCGGTTAGCACCACTCGGACAGGCTCCTCGATGTTCACATAGTGCAGCCTGCTGATGTACACGCCGCGATCGACACCCGCGATCATGTCGTCGACGGACACATCGCCCGGCGCGATCTCAAGGTCTAGCGCGAAGGGTCCAACGGAGTTGGGCGCTGGCAGGGCGTGTCCCGTGTTGGGCCTTCCCATCCGCGCCGCCCAGTAGGAGTCGGTGACCGGGCCGATGACAACCCCCGCCTGCACGATGGGAGTGCGCTTCTTGGACACACCCTCGTAGTCGAATGTCAGTCCGAGGGCATGCTCGGCCAGGGCGTCGTCTGTGATGGTGAGGCTCTCGGAGAACAGTCGCTCGCCCTCACTGCCATTCATGAAGGAGCGGCCCTCGGCCACGCTCTTCGCCGAGAAGCCAGCGTACGAGAGGAAGAACAGCAGATCGCCGACGGCCTCGGGTCCCAGCAGAACTTTGTAGGTCCCGGGTTTGAGGTCCCGCGGGTTCTCAGAGCGCATCGCGGTCGCTGCTGCGGTGTCGCCGATGGCCGAGGCCGGCAGCTCGGCCGGATCCGCTCCGAAGAAGGAGGACCAGCCAGACCCGCCGTTGTCTCCGCCGGAGAGCACCGTCGCCGAGATCTGCGTCTGCTCCTGGGCCCTCGAGGTCCCCAGCGAGTTGGCGACCGCCACAGTCGTCGCCCCGGATGCCACCGTGCCCGCGCAGACAAGACCCTGTTCGGCCGACTGCTCTACGATCGCGCCCACCGCATCGGCGCGCTGGGCGGGGCCGAACGAGGCGAGGTCTGCTGCGGGGCGTCCGGGCGCGGCGGGTGTGTCGTCAGGAGCGGGCAGCCCGGGAAAGTCCGGATCCTCGGTGGCGAAGCCGGCGGCCGAGACGGCTGCGGCGCAGCAGTCCTGGATCGACGCTTCGTCGGTGCGGTTGGTGGAGGCAACTCCAACGCGCCGGCCCATCACAGCACGTACCGACAGCTGCGTGTCGGTCTCGGCGACATTCTGGTGAATCCGGTTGTTGGCGAAGCGGGTGAGCCCCGAGGCCGCTGACATCACCAGGATCTCGGCCTGATCCGCCTCGGTCATCTCGACAGCGCGGGCGGCCAGCGACTTCGCCTCCTCGGCCGTGAGTGGGCGAGGGGCGCCGCCTGCTCCTCGCGTGCCGTTCTCGCTCATCTTCCCACCCCCACCTGCACATCGCGAAAGCGTGCGGGCGCGGCTCCGTGCGCCACGTGAGCAACCTGCATCGGCTCGCCCTTCCCGCAGTTGGGCAGCCCCCACATGCTCCAGTGCGCCGAGGAGCAGACGGCGTCGCACCCGCCCCAGAACCGCGGTGTGATCCCCGTATAGTTGGGGCGCTTCACCATGGTCGTTAGCTTGCCGCGCTCGATCTTCCACCCGATCTCGGTGGCGAACTGGAAGTTCAGTCGGCGGTCATCTATCGACCAGGAGTTGTTCGTTTCCAGGTAGATGCCCTCATCGGTGTCCGCGATGAGGTCCTCAAGGGCCCACTCGCCGGGCTCGAGGTTCACCGTCGTCATCCGGATGAGAGGGATGCGGTTCCATCCGTCGGCGCGCATGCATCCGTTGGAGTTGCGCCCCAGAGCCAGCGCCGACTCGCGAGACGTGAGGAACGAGCGGAAGAGCCCGCGGTCCACTATCACGTCCCGCTGTGCCGGGACACCCTCGTCGTCGTAGGCGAAGCTGCCCAGTGCGCCGGGGATCGTCGCGTCGGCAGTGACGGTCACGTACTCGGAGCCGTATCGCAGCTTGTCCACGTCGGCCAAACCGAGGAACGAGGTGCCGGCGAAAGCGGTCTCGTCTCCCAGTACCCTGTCGAGCTCGATGGGATGCCCGATGGACTCGTGCACCTGCAGCGCCAGCTGACTCCCGTCGATGATCACCGTCGTGGTGGTCGAGGGACACTCGGGTGCCGTGAGCAGAGCAGCGGCTTCCTCCGCCACGCGTGGGGCGTTGTCCACCAGATCGAGTCTCGTCACGTACTCCCAGCCGCCCTGCGACCAACCGCCGCCATGCGAGTTTGGATAGCTCCTCGGACACACGTCGCCATCGTGGATCGCCATCGCCGAGATACCCGCGCCCGACTCGACGTGGCTTTGCTCGATGCGGCTTCCAGCGGTGGACGCGAAGTACTTCAGGACACGCTTGAATCCCATATGCGCCTTGCTGACGCTCACGGCGGCTTGGGTTCGGAGAGCTTCATCGGCCGCGAGCAGGAGGCTGACTTTTTCGTCCAGAGACACTGTGAATGGGTCTGTCTCGCAAGGACCTGACCAGGTGTCTTCGTGCGGGGCGACATCGGCCAGCTCTACCGGTGCCCCGGGGACGCGTGCCGAGGCCCGAGCGATGGCGACCGCCTCTCGCGCGACGCGCGCGGCGCTGCCGGTATCCACCTCCGAAGTGGCCGCGAAACCCCAGGCTCCCTCGGCGAGTACTCTGACGCCCATGCCGTACGAGCCGGAAGTCTCGATCGCGTCCACCAGTCCGGAGCGCACCGAGACGCGCTCCTCGGTTGTGTCCACGATCCTCACGTCAGCGTACGTGGCTCCCGCGCTGGACGCCGCGTCCAGGGCGGCTTCGGCGAACTCCCTCACCCGGGCCTCCTTTTTCGCACCGCCGCCGAGGCGTACAGGCACTCAGCGAACATGCACCGGCGACCGCCAGGCGGTCGCCCAGGGGAAAGGTACCCCAAACGGGAGCGGTTGGTTACAGGCGCGCGCCCTATGTTCTGCCGTGCCGAGGAGACGGGGCAAGCTCCGCGCGCTACGGCGTGGTGATGACCGGCAGCGCCAGGCCGCTCACAGTACCGGAATCAGCGATCGACTCGGACACCATGCCCGCGATCGGTCCGGAGCGGGCGACCCACTGGTAGCGGCGAGCGCCCGCGAAGTCGGAGCGATCCGCTAGTCGGCTGAGCTTCACAAAGTCGCCGGTGCGAGGCGCGTGCAGGAAGTAGCCGCCGCCCACGTAGATGCCGACGTGATGCACGGGCGAGCCGAAGAAGACCACGTCACCCGCTTTCAGCGCACCGATCCCGATCTTGTCGCCGAGCAGGAACTGGCTGCCGGAGTAGTGGGGGAGCCTCACCCCGTGCTGGCGGAAGACGTAGAGCACGAGCCCGGAGCAGTCGAAGCCGGCGGGAGTCTCGCCTCCCCAGAGGTAGGGGATGCCGTGGTAGGCGAGCGCGGTCTCAACGGGTGAGCCCGGATCGATCGTGATGCCCGCGTCGCTCGCGCCCGACAGTATGGCCAGCAACAGCTCGGCCTGCTCCTCCTGACGCCGTGCGGCCTCGGCCTCCATGAGGTCGAGGATCTCGGCCTGTACGGCGGCCACCATGGTCTGACGCTCCTGTACGCGCAGCAGAATCTCGATCTGGCGGGCCTTGAGCTCGAACTCGAGGGCTTCGGCCTGTGCCTTCTGGCTGCGGAGTCGGACCGCGGTCTCCTCGAGCAGGTCGCGCTGTGAGGCAAGGTGCTGAGCTAGGTCGAGGTCGCGCATGCCCAGAGTGTTGAGGAACTTGATGCGAGCGATGAGGTCAGAGACCGACTTCGCGTCGAGAAGCAGGTCGATGACGACGAACTCGCCGCCTCGGTAGATGGACTCGGCACGCGAATCGAGCAGGTCTAGCTGGACCTCATAGGCTACCCGCGCCTTGGAGAGGTCGAGCTCGGTCTCGGTGAGAACCTCGCGGGTGGCCGAGAGACGCTCGGCCGAGGCGTTGTACGCCTCCTGGGCGATCTCAAGGTCGCGGTCGAGCTGGTCGAGCTGGTTCTGGAACTCGCGCAGCTTCGCCTGGCGGACGGCCAGCTCGCGCCTGAATCGCAGTGTCTCCTCGTCCACAGCGACGGCTAGGGGGGACGTGGGCTCTACGGCGGCCCCGGCAGTGCTGGACGTCGCGGCGGATGCACTTGCGGGCGCGGTGGCGTCATTGCTCGAGGCCGGTCGGGCACTCGCGGGGACTGCGGCGGCGGCAGCGGGTAGAACCAGAGAAACCGCGACCGCAGCGGCAAGAGTGCCGCCGAACAGCCGATGCAGTATCGATGTCCTGCTGCCGGTCAGGGTCATTCGCCCTCTCATCCCTGTTCGATGTGTCCGTCGCGATCCCGTGACTCGGGAAGGGGCGGAAAGCACCGTGCAACCCTATAACTTACTACGTGAACGGAAGCGGTTCCAATCACTGCACGTGGTCGAACCCGCGCTACGGAGCTTCTCGCACTGTACTTGCGAAAACCTTGCCGGAGGCGATCCATTCTCGTTCCGAACGCCAAACAAGCGCTGACTCCATAGTCACAGGGGGATAGGCGCAGCTCGTGACACCGGTGTGGGTATTGTGTGGACGTCGAGAGGCCCGTCGCATGTCCGCCTGTCAGGGAGGTATCGGGCGGCGGACGGGCTTTCGCCACGCTGGTGGGGGTCACGCTGATGGCC
>CAZWGV010000042.1:0-3331 GCA_964633595.1 uncultured Coriobacteriaceae bacterium
GAGCAGAGCGGATGCGAGCCCTTCGGCAAGCACCACGAGATCTACCTCAGCGACATCCGTCGGGCCGAGCCGGCGAAGTGGAAGACCGTCATCCGCCAGCCCATGCGTTGACGGGCACCAGACTAGGAGTTGAGCGGATGCGACAGGCCAAGCTGTTCGTGATCGGCGTGCTGGCGATGGGGGTCTTCGGGCTGGGGTCTCTGATGGTGGTCCGCTGGGGGTTCCGGTCCTGGCCGCAAGTGTCGTACGTCGGCATACCGCTGCTCATCGCACTGGCCGGACTCGCTGTACTCGCTGTGTTGGGCCGCGAACTCAGCGTGCGAGGCCTCTCGCTCGGGCTGCTGCTGGTGGCGTGGTACCTCGGCCGTCTCGCGGGGGCGTTCGCGGCGGGGATTCTGCCCGGGGTGGGCGTTGACGCTTCGCTCATCGACACCGCGAGCTTCGGGGCGCTTGTCGTGGATGACGGCCGCATCACCCTCGGCGTCCCGTCGGTTGCGTCCGCCGTGCTGCCGGTCGCGGTCCTCGCGGTCGGCCACGTGTGGGGGAGACGAGCGCAGCGGGAGGCCGCCTCCGCTCGGGTAGACTAGCGTGTGGGGAGAGCGGGGTCCTCGCGCCAGAGCGTGGGGATGCGCCAGAAGCGAAGGTGTCGCCGACGATGGCCTGGTCCTTCTAGCTGCCGTGTTGCCTGTCAGTACCGGCTGCTAGACTACCCCGCGACAACCTCTCGCTTGCTCGGGAGCAGCTCGTGGACAAGGTCATGTTCCTGGACGAATCCGGCGTGCACTGGCACCAGCCGGGCGAGGACTACCCCGTCTTTGTCCTCGGGGGCGTCATCACCCGCGTCACCTACTCCAAGACGCAGATGACGAATCGGCTGGTCGAACTCAAGGAAGCCCACTTCGGGGATGCCAGCGTCGTGCTTCACACCGCAGACATCGTTCGAAATCGGGGGCCCTTCAACGTCCTCAAGGACCCAGATAGACGTCAGGCCTTCTACGAGGACCTCAACTCGGTCATGAGCGAACTCGACTACCAGGTAGTTGCATGTGCGATTCGTAAGGATGACTACGTTCGGCGATACGGAGCTGCGGGACTCGATCCGTACACGTGCTGCTTGGGCGTACTAATCGAGAGGTTCTGCTACGAGATTGGAGGATACGGCGAGCGCGGATGGATAGTCGCGGAATGCCGTCGGCCAGACCTCGATCGGGAGCTGCTGCAGGTCTGGCAACGACTGCGTGAGGAGGGTACAGGCTACGCTTCCGGAGCCGACGTCTCTGCCCGCATCGCCGACCTTCTCTACCGGGAGAAGTCGCAGAACATAGCCGGTCTTCAGCTAGCCGACTTGGTCGTGAGCCCAATCGGAAGACACGTGATCGGAAAGCCGGGCAGGGAGGACTTCCGAATCGTAGAATCCAAGTTTCGGCGAGTCGACGGCGAGTACCGTGGTCGCGGTCTCGTGATCCTCCCGTGAGAATAGATTGAGGGCCGGGGTCCCGCTACGCAGTGCCCAGCCCTGCAACGTTTATACCCCGGTCCTCTGACATCAGTCAATCGGACCATCCTGCCAGCCGAGCACCAGCCTGCCGAGCCGAATGTCCGGGTCCTCCGAACAACAGTTTCCAGCGGAAACGCGTTTCGGAGCTAGAATTGAGCAGGGAAGCGGTGCCAAGCGCGCTCCGCCGACGATGGCCGCGTTGGATGGGGGAGTCATGCGCAGAGTTCGAGGACTGGCGCGGCTGGGGCTACTCGCACTTGTCGCTGTCGCCTTGTCGGGCTGCACGGCGGAGAGTGCGACCAAGTCGGATGGGAGCGACGCGACAGATGTGTCGGGCAGCCAGTCGAGTACGAGCACGCCGTCAGATGCGCTGGTGAACCTCGACGCTGACGGCAAGGGGACTCTGACGCACGTCAACCTGGAGGAGAGGACTAGCGGCTGCATCATGCCCGACAGCCCTGAGTCGAGGGCCATCCGACGCGAATGGCGAGTGGTGAACGTCGGCATCTTCGATCGTTCCCATGGTGTGCGAACCATGCTGACCGTCCCGATGTGGTACCACTCGGATACCACCTTCGTGCCGACGCCGCATATGCCCTTTCCTGAGACACTGGCAGAGGCCGTCGAGCATCCAGAGTGGGCCTGGGACGGGGCGGGCACGGCCGACCTCAAGTTCCACATGGAAGACGGCCTGTTCGTGATAGACGAGGTGAGCCGTCCGGAGGGAAACTCCTCCTATTTCGGCCGCTAGGGGCAGTCCCAGCTTGAGAGGGGAGTTTCGATGAAGTACGGAGCGCGCAACACCATCACCGCGAGGGTGAGAGCGGTGACGAAGGGCGACGTGATGTCGCTGGTGAAGTTCGATGTGGACGCCTGTGAGATGGCGTCGGTGCTGACCACCGAGTCCCTTGAGGATATGGAGCTCGCGGTGGGCGACGAGGTGAGCCTCGTCGTGAAGGCAGTGAACGTCCTGCCCGTGAAGGAGTAGGGCGCTCGGCGCGGCACTCGAAGGCGCCGCCCCCGCAACCCACCCGCCCGCAACGCCGCCCGCCCGACGCGCCCAGGAGGAGGCAGCACATGCGGCATCGATTCGCCTGGTGGAAGCTCGCCTCGGTATGGGCGCTGTTCTTGGTGCTGCACTTCTCGTACGAGATCTACCCGAGCCTCCTCTTCAAGCTGATCGGCGAGGAGAGCGAGACCACCTACTTCCACATGAAGACGCTCTTCGTCGCCTACGTCCTTGTCTCCCTCGTCGAGTATGCGGTGCGGCGGTGCCGGCTCGGCTCGCAAAGCGAGTTCCTCTACTCGCGGGCGCTCATCGCCGTGGCGTACCCGTAGCTCACCATCACCTTCTGGTTCAGCGCCGAAGCGATCGGCGTGCGTATCCCCAGCCTCACCGTCGAGCTCGTCTACGCCAACATCGTGACTGTTCTGGGCATAGCGGGAGCGCTGTTCATGGAAGGGCTGCTGGAGGGCGCGCGATTCCGAGCGCCCACGAAGGCCTTCATCGTGCTCCTGTTCGCAACAGCGGTGCTGAGCTACACGGCGTTCTCGCTGAAGACCCCCATGACCTTCTTCACCACGCCTGAAGGCTTCTGAGCCGAGGAGGCGATCTCTCCCATGGCCGAGTTCACCAGAGACGAGGCGCTTGCGTTCGTGGAGGCCACCCGCCTGGCCGTTGCCGGCAAAGTGGGATTCCGGTGGCTCGAGGCCAAGCTCTCCGACCTCGAACGCTACATCGAGTCCGTCTCGGCCGAGAACGAGCGCCTGAACGCCTACATAGACGACATGGGCGCGAGGGAAGGCTACGAGGCCTACGAGGCGAGAGGTCCC
>CAZWGV010000042.1:3431-18452 GCA_964633595.1 uncultured Coriobacteriaceae bacterium
GGGCGGTTCCTGACGCCGCGCGCTCGGCCCGCTACCATGCTGCCCAGTTCACCAGCTCGCTGTAGGCGGGATGTATGCCGAGGGTGTCCTTCAGGTCGTCGGCAGTGGCCCCCTTGCGCACTGCCACCGCCAGCGCGTAGACAAGGTCGGGCGCGGGCGGACCGGCGATCTGCCCGCCGAGAAGCCGCCCGTCATCTTCCGCGAAGACGAGCTTCACGAGCCCGTCGCGCTCATCGTCGATGATCGCCGCCCCGGAGTACTCGAACGTCTGCCGATGCACCGAGCAGGCGATGCCCTTGGCGTGAGCTTCGGCCTCGGTCAGCCCCACCCTCGCGATGGTGGGGAGCGTGAAGACCACGCTGGGCACGGCCGAGTAGTCCGGCTCCACGGCGGTCCCGGAGTCGATGGACGCCGCGACGACGCGTCCTTCGTACCCGGCCACCGGAGTGTGCATGAGCCCTCCCGCGGCGTCCCCGGCGGCCCAGACGCGAGGGTTGGTGGTCCGAAGTGCCGAGTCGAGGCGCAGCTTGCCGCGGTCGCCGAGTTCGATGCCGCCACGTTCCAACTCGAGACCATCAAGGGCGGGCCGGCGGCCGGTGGCAAGGAGCACCCGCTCGGTGAGTATCTCGCCCGAGGAGGAGCCGTCCTTGGCGGTGACGTGCGTCTTGACACCGCCTTCAGCCACAGCGAATCCCGCGAGAGACGCGCCGGTCACGAGGCGCACACCCTCTGCCTCGAGCGCACGCAGCACCACGGCCGCGATCTCGGGGTCCTCTCGGCCAAGGAAGGTATCGCTCCTGGCCAGCATGGTGACTTCGCACCCGAACGAAGCGAAGACCGCAGCGAACTCCATAGCGACATAGCCCGCACCGACGATCGCCAGGGAGCGGGGGAGCTCGGGGTAGCGCAGCGCGTCGTCGCTCGTGTCCGCGTGCTCCACGCCCTCCACCGGAGGGAGAGAGGGTACGGAGCCGGTAGCGATGATCACGGCGTCGGGCCGGTACGTCTCGCCTCGGGCCTCGACCTCGTCGGGCGAGACGAAGCGTGCCGCCTCGGTCACGAGCTCGACGCCCGACTCGGCGATGACGCTCTCCTGGTCGCCCGCGTACGTCTCTTGCGCGTGCCACTTCCAGGCCAGGACCGACTGCCAGTCGAAGCGCACGTTGTCTGCGAGCACGCCGAAGGACTCGGCGCGGCTGACGTCGCGGTAGGCCATCGCCGAGTGATGGAGCGCCCGCTTGGGCATGCACCCGCGCCAGATGCAGGTGCCGCCCGCGCGGTCGTTCTCGGCCATGGTGACGCGCCAGCCGGAACCCGCCAGAGCGCGGCCGGCCGACTTGCCGGCCGAGCCGGCGCCGATGATGAAGACGTGGCCCTTGTCGGACACGGGTCACCTCCGTTTGGCCAGGTGGGTCGTTTCTAGGTACATATCCCCCCGCGGTGGGGGTGAACCGCCGCGCCGAGCACGCGGGCCGCTGCTAGACTCGGCTCATGATCCTGGGATTCGACAACGTCAGCCGCTCGATAGGCGAGCGATGGCTCTTTCGCGACGTCTCGCTGCGAGTGGGAGCGGGGGAGCGGCTGGCCCTGGTCGGGCCCAACGGAGCGGGCAAGACCACGCTGCTGGAGATCATGGCCGGGCTCCAGGAGCCGGACTCGGGCAGCGTTGTGCGCGCCAAGGGCGCCACGGTGGGCTACCTCGAGCAGGAAGCCGTCGACATGCACGGGCGCACCGTGCTCGAAGAGGCGCTGCTGGCCGCCGAGGACGTGACCTCGCTCGAGGAGGAGCTGCGCCGCGTGGAGCGCGAGATGGCCGACGTCGAGCCGGACTCGGCCCCCTCGCGGCGTCTGCTGGCCGAGTACGCGCGGCTGCAGGGGCGCTTCGAACACCTCGGCGGATACACGCTCGAGACGGATGCGCGCGCGGTGCTCGGCGGACTCGGCTTTGCCGACAGCGACTTCCATCGCCCGGCCGAGGAGCTCTCGGGCGGCAGGCAGATGCGCGTGGCGCTCGCTCGGCTGCTGCTCCGGCGCGCGGACGTGCTGTTGCTGGACGAGCCGACCAACCACCTTGACCTGGAGTCGCTCGCGTGGCTGGAGGGCTTCTTGCGCGAGTACGAGGGCGGCATCGTGGTGGTCAGTCACGACCGCGCGTTCATGGAGGGGTTGGCAGATCGCGTTGCCGAGCTCGATCGCGGGCGGGTCACGCTGTATGCGGGCTCGTACTCGCGATACGAGAGCGAGAGGGCGCTCGCGGCCGAGCGCCTGCGGGACGCCTACGAGCGACAGCAGCGCGAGATTGCTCACCAGGAGCGGTTCATCGAGCGATTCCGGTACAAGGCGACCAAGGCCAGGCAGGTGCAAAGCCGCGTGAAAGCGCTGGAGCGGCTGGAGCGCATCGAGCTGCCCGACGGTACCAGAGCCGTGCGCTTCCGGTTCCCGCAGCCCGAGCGCTCGGGCGAGGAGGTCGTGCGGGTCGACGGCGTGTCCAAGTCCTACGGCGAGCTCGAGGTCTACCGGGAGCTGGACCTCAGGCTCTTCCGCGGAGATCGGGTAGCTCTGGTGGGCCCCAACGGTGCGGGCAAGTCCACTCTGCTGAAGATGCTCGCGGGCGTGCTGGAGCCCTCGGCGGGCACGATAGACCTCGGCCACAAGGTCACCCGAGCGTACTACGCGCAGCACCAGCTCGAGAGCCTCAACTCCGCATCGACCGTCCTCGGCGAGATCGAGAGCGTGGCCCCTGACTGGACGCAGGCCGAACTCAGAACTCTGCTCGGGGCGTTCCTGTTCGTGGGCGACGATGTCTCCAAGAAGGTGGGCGTGCTCTCCGGCGGCGAGAGGTCCAGGCTAGCGCTGGCGAAGCTGCTCGTCCGTCCCGCGGCGTTCCTCTGCCTCGACGAGCCCACCAACCACCTCGATATCGCGTCGAGCGACGTGCTCGAGGAGGCCTTGCGCGCGTACACGGGGACACTCGTCCTCATCACCCACGACCGCCACCTCATCCGCGCTGTGGCCAACAAGATCGTGGAGGTTGTGGCGGGGCGGGTGACGGTGTTCGAGGGAGACTACGACTACTACCTGTACAAGCGAGAGCACTTGGGTGGTGCCGCGGAGATGTCGGCGGACCATTCGGCTGCCCGAACCGCTGGCGCGGCGAGCCCGGTTCGCAGTGCCGCGCGTCTCGAAGCCCCCGAGCCCGCCCCCACGGGGTGCGACCCCATCGCCCCCGCGCCCGCCCCCACCGCTTCCGGCCCCAAGAACAAGGCCACGAAGCGTGCCGAGGCCGAAGAACGCAATCGCGCCTACCGTCGCGCCAAGGATGTGCGTACGCGCCTCACGGAAGTCGAGAGCCAACTCGCACCGCTCGCGCAGCGGGAAGCCGAACTCACCTCGGCCATGGCGGACCCGGAGCTCTACCGGGACAAGGAGCTCTTCCTCGAGACCGAGGCGGAGTATCGAGCCATTCGTCAGGATCGTGAGCGGCTCGAAGAGGAGTGGGTCTCCCTGGCCGAGGCGTTGGAGATGATCGAGCAGGAAACAGGGACCTCTATGCAGAAGGAGGTCTGACATCCGCGTCCGGTCATGGCGCGGGAGGCGGGTGCGGCGACTCGGTGTTAGCCATGCCAGCGGGAAGGTGGGCGAAGCGCTGAACGCGCGACACCGAGTTGACGCGCCTCTGTGAGCTGTGCGAACCTCAGACTTTGTATCGTGCAGTTACAGCCGGTGCGACTGTTCGGCACAACGGGGGTAGGGGTAGGATGCAGGGCGAGACGGCGTCGAGCGCGCTCTTCCTGGCCGGTTTCGCGATAGCGGCCGTGGCGTTCATCTGGGTCGTCTTCCTGGCGAACAAGATCCTCTCGCCCAGGGCGCCTACGGCTCTGAAGCTCGAGCCCTACGAGTGTGGAATGCCACAAGCGGGTCCTGCTTGGGCCCCCATCAGGGTGCGCTTCTCCACTATCGCCGTGCTGTTCATCATCTTCGACGCGGAGAGCGCTCTGCTCTTTGCCGTGGCTCCCGGTCTGCGCGGCTCTGTCGCCGGCATGCTGGAGGTGGGCGCCTTCGTAGCCCTTCTCGCGGTCGGCCTGTTCTACGCGTGGCGGAAGGGGGCGCTGGAGTGGCGCTCATAGACCGCCTTGGGGAGTCGCTGGAACGCTCGGGCGGAGGCATTCTGCTCACGAGCGTCGACGCCCTTGTCGGCTGGGCACGAGGCCGGTCGCTCTGGGCTATGCCGATGGGCACGGCTTGTTGCGCGATGGAGCTCATCGCGGCCTCGTTCAACAAGTTCGACTTCGACCGTCACGGCACGTTCCCGCGTCCCGACCCGCGTCACACCGACGTCATGGTGGTGGCAGGCACCATCACTCGGAAGATGGCGCCGGCGGTGAAACGCCTCTACGAGCAGATGCCCGACCCCAAGTGGGTGATCGCGATGGGGAACTGCGCCGTCTCGGGCGGAATCTTCTTCTACGACTCGTACTCGGTCGTCCGCGGCGTGGATGAGTTCCTGCCCGTGGATGTGTACCTGGCGGGATGCCCGCCGCGTCCCGAGTCCTTGCAGGACGCCGTGTTGAGGTTGCGCGAGAAGGTGGGAACGGAGTCCATCGGCCCCAACACCGAGCGTGTGCGCGACCTCACGCTGCCGCACATCGGGCAGTCGGCAGACATCAAGAGCAGCGCGGACACCGGCAAGGGCAGGGGTGCCGAGTGAACCTCGAGCAGCTCAGGGACCACCTGTGCGAGACCTATCCGGACCTCTGTCCGCTGTTCTCGATCGAGTTCGGCGACGGTGTTCTGCAGGTTGCCTGCGATCGGCTGTTCTCGGCCGCGGCGGACCTCAAGGCGCTCGGCTTCGACCGTTTAGGGATGGTCACCGCTGTGGACCGGGGCGAGGTGTTCGAGATGGTCTACCGGCTGCAATCGCGCTCGCTGAAGGCCGGGATGTTCCTGAAATGCACGGTGCCGCGGCAGGTGCCAGTGACCGCGAGTCTGGTCGAACTATGGCCCTCGGCCACATGGCTAGAGCGCGAGGTCTTTGACATGTTCGGCATCCGCTTCAGGGGACATCCGGACATGCGCCGGATCCTGCTCCCCGATGAGTGGGAGGGCCATCCGCTCCGGAAGGACTACGAGGACGATCGGATCGTGAGGCGTCCCGACTACATCTAGGGCGGGCGCGTGCCGCGTCCTGCGGGCAGGAAAGGGGGTGGGTCGATGAGCGTGCAGGTGACCGAGCGTCGCGAGGCGCTGAACGCCGACGGGCATCCTGTCGAGGAGCTCGTGGTGAACGTCGGCCCGTCGCACCCCTCGACCCACGGCGTATGCAGGGTGATCGTGCACCTCGACGGTGAGATCGTCACCAACGCCGAGCCTGTCATCGGCTATCTGCACCGGGGCATCGAGAAGATGGCCGAGAACCGCACATACCTGCAGGTAGTTCCCCTCACGGACAGGCTGGACTACGTGGGGTCGATGTACGCGAACTGGGCGTACTGCCGGGCGGTGGAGCGGCTGGCGGGCATTCGGGTGCCCGAGCGGGGCGAGTACTTGCGGGTCATCGTGTGCGAGATGCAGCGCATCGCGTCCCACATGATGGCGCTGGGGTCCTCGGCCGCCGATACCGGTGCCTTCACGATGTTCATCTACACGTTCGACCAGCGCGAGCGCATCGTGGAGCTCTTCGAGCGGCTCTGCGGCGCCAGGCTCACCTACAACTTCGTGCGGCCTGGAGGCGTTGCCTTCGATCTGCCCGAGGACGGGTGGACAGAGGACCTGCGCTCGTTCTGCCGCGCCCACCGCAGAGTGCTCGCCGAGCTGGACCGGCTCTTCTTCGGCAACGTGATCGCGAAGGGGCGTCTCAAGGGAGTGGGCGTGCTCGCCCTGGAGGACGCACTCGGTTGGGCCGCAACCGGCCCCGTGGCGCGGGGGTCGGGCGTGGATTGGGATCTGCGCCGAGATGACCCCTACTCCGTCTACCCGAGGCTGGACTTCGACGTTCCGCTCGGCGAGGCCGGAGACAGCTACGACAGGGCGCGCATCCGACTGTTCGAGTGCTACGAGTCGTGCCGGATCATCGAGCAGGCGCTAGAGCAGATGGAGCCCGGGCCGGTCCGCGCTGAAGGACTGCCGCGCTTGCTGCGTCCTCGGCCCGGCGACGCGTACGACCATATCGAGTCGGCGCGCGGATCGTTGGGCGTCTACTTGGTCTCAGATGGCAGTCCACGACCCTACCGGATGAAGGTGCGCTCGCCCGCGTTCATGAATCTCGCACTCCTGCCGATCCTGGCGCGCGGTCACACGCTGTCCGACCTGGTGGTCGTCCTCGGCAGCCTGGATCCCGTCTTCGGGGAGGTGGACAGGTGAGCCCGCTGCTGGGGGGCGTACTCGTCGGCCTCGGATGCGCGATAGCCGTCGCGCTGTCGGCACTCATCGGCGTCTGGATGGAGCGCAAGGTGTCGGCGCGGGTGCAGATGCGCTACGGACCGCTGGAGACCGGCCCGGCGGGACTGCTCCAGACTCTCGCCGACACCGTGAAGCTCATCCTGAAGGAGGACGTGGTCCCCAGGGCCGCCGACGCGAGGGTATTCCGCATGGCGCCGCTGCTCGTGTTCACTCCCATAGCGATGTCCCTGGCAGTGATACCTATCGCCGCCGGCTGGGCACCTCTGGACTCCCCGGTGGGAATGCTGTTCTTCCTGGCTGTCCCGTCGGTCTCGGTCATAGGCGTCCTGCTGGGAGGCTGGTCGTCCAGGAACACCTACGCGACGATCGGTGGGTTGCGCGGCGCGGCGCAGATGGTCTCGTACGAGGTGCCGCGCTCCCTGGCGGTGCTTTCGGTCGTTGTGCTCGCCGGCTCCCTGAGGCCCACTGAGGTCATGGACGCTTTCAGATGGTGGTGGGTGCCGCTGAACGCTATGGGGTTCCTCGTCTATCTGGTCGCGTCCGTCGCCGAACTCAACCGTGGTCCCTTCGACATCCCCGAGGCCGAGTCCGAGCTGGTCGCAGGGTACTTCGCCGACTACACGGGGATCCGCTGGGCGATCTTCATGATGTCCGAGTACGGCGGACTGCTGGCGGCATCTCTCTTCGGCGCGGCAGTCTTCCTAGGTGGATGGCGGCTCGTGCCGGGGCCCGCCGGGATCGTTGTGCTCGTGGCCGAGGCCGCGCTGCTCACGGTGCTGATGATGTGGGCGAAGTGGACGTTCCCGCGCTTTCGCGCCGACCAGCTGATGTCCGTCGCCTGGAAGGTCCTGACTCCGATGGCGCTCGTCCAGCTCCTGGTCGTCGGGGTGGTGGTCCCGTGGCTGTAGAGGAGAGGCCGGGCATCGGCTGCATGCCCACCGCCAGCCACGACGGAACGGCCAAGAGGATCGTCGTAACCGACGAGACTCCTCGCGGCGTAGCCGGTTTCTTCGGCGGCTGGCGGTCGATCGCTACCGGGCTGGGCATCACCGGGAGGCGAACGCTGGAGAAGCGAGTCACGCTCCACTATCCGAGCCAGCGCGTGGAAATCTCGCCGAGGTGGCGCGGCGCGCTGCGTCTGCGGGGGGCGCTCGGACGCGACGAGGTGCCGGTGCTATGGCCGGACCCGACACGGCCCGACGAGGAGCACGACGAGGTCATCGACCGCCTATATCGCGCGGAGCGCTTGCCGCCATGTGTGGGAGCGTGTCCGGCCAACGTGGATGCTCGGGGCCAGAACTACCTGCTCGCGGACGGGAAGGCGGCTGAGGCGTACGAGCTGGTGAGGATGCGCAACATCCTGCCGGGTGTGCTCGGCCGAATCTGCCACCATCCGTGCGAGACGGCGTGCAGGAGGAACCTGTACGACGAACCTCTTGCCGTGCGTCCGCTGCACCGAGTGGCGTACGAGGAGTACCTGAAGGTCCGAGAGTCGCGGATCGCACCGATGCCCAGAACACGGCCGCAGTCGATCGCCGTGGTGGGCTCGGGGCCGTCGGGGCTGGCTGCCGCCTTCGATCTGCTGAGCCTAGGGTACGGGGTCACGGTGTTCGAGAAGGAGCACAAGCCGGGCGGGGCGCTGTACTCCGGAGTACCCAGCTATCGGCTTCCCCGCGAGGTGCTCCACGGCGAGATCGATGACCTGGTGCGCATGGGGATGGAACTCAGGTGCGGTATCGAGATCGGGGCCGATGTTCCCACCGATCATCTGATCGGTGAGTACCAGGCGGTGCTTCTCGCCGTGGGGCTACAGGTCAGCCGCTTCCTGCCGATCCCCGGTGCCGACGCCAAGGGCGTCACGGGCGCCCTCGAGTTCCTCATGGCCGCCAACTGGAAGGGCGAGACCGGCGTGCGCGGCAAGCGCGTTCTCGTGATCGGCGGCGGAAATGTGGCGGTGGACGTCGCCAGGTGCGCCCTGCGCACGGGAGCTAGCGAAGTGCGGCTCGCCTGCCTGGAGGCCGACGAGGAGATGCCCTGTCACCGCTGGGAGATCGAGGAGGCGGTGGACGAAGGCGTTGTGCCGATGTGCTCCCTCGGCCCGGTGGAGGTAATGGTCGAGGGCGGGCGCGCGGTGGGGATGCGCATGCAGGAATGCGTGTCGGTCTTCGACGCCCAGGGCCGGTTCGCGCCTGTGTTCGGAGAGCAGTTCACCGAGATCCCAACCGACGTGATCGTGTTCTCGATCGGACAGGCTGCCAAGCTCAACGGAGTCGTCTCCGGCACCGACCTGCATCTTGACGAGAGGGGCAATCTGCCCGTCGACGGCAGCACGTTCACCACCTCCGTTCCCGGGATCTTCGCGTGCGGCGAGGTCGTCACGGGACCGGGGAGCGCGATCGGTTCGATCGCCACCGGTCACGAGGCGGCGTCGTCGATCCACAGGTACCTCCAGCGCAGGAGCGTCTCGGAAGGCCGAGTTGCCCGTCCGGTGCCCGTGTACGCGAAGTACGCCGTCGCCGACGTCGAGGATGTGGAGCCGACGCGCCTACGGGCCGAGATGCCGATGGCGCGCCCAGAGGATCGAGCGGTGGACTTCCGCCAAGTGGAGCTGGGGCTCACAACCCTCGAGGGGCTGATGGAGGCTGCTAGGTGCCTCAGGTGTCAGTCCGAAGTCTGCGTTGGATGCACCTTCTGCGCCCGGACCTGTCCGGACTATGCGATCCAGGTGGAGCGGGTGGACGATCCGGGCGAACGCTGCCTGACGCGCTACGAGCTCGACCTCACCAAGTGCTGCTTCTGCGGTCTTTGCGCCGAGCAGTGTCCCACGGATGCGCTGACGCACACGGGGCAGTACGAACTGTCCTTCTATCACCGCGATCTGATGACGTTCGACAAGGGCGAGATGCTCCGGAGCGGCGAGGGCAACCGCGCGACTGGACGGGACGGTGTGGTCGCGCCGTGCCCAACGGATGAGAGGCGAGTGTGAGCTGGCTCGAGATCACGTGGTGGGTCTTCGCGGCGCTTGCCCTAGCGGGTGCCGCGGTAGCGATCTTCATGCGCGATGTCGTGCGAGTGGTTCTTGGGCTCGGCGTCTTCCTAGTGGCGCTAGCGGTGCTGTTCCTCGTGAACGGGATGGCCTTCCTGGCAATCGCTCAGGTGTTCGTGTACGTGGGCGGCGTGCTCGTCGTGATGCTCTTCGCGATCATGCTCGTGCACCGATCGCCCGAGGGAAACCCGCACCTGAGAGCCAACCATGACCTCAGCGCCGCGATCGTGAGCGCTGGCGCCGCTGCGCTGATCTACGTGTCCGTCGGGCCGGTTACGGGGCGTGTTGCGACGGCTCCCGAGGGCACGTCGGTCACCGACACGCTGCTAGGCGGCATGCTCCCGCAGTTCGAGGTGGCCGGACTGCTTCTGCTTGCGGCGCTTCTCGCTGCTGTCGCGGTGGCTGGAGGAGAGCGCCGATGAACACGACAGCCGCATGCGCGGTGCTCTTCGGCCTAGGGATGTACGGCGTGCTCACCAGGCGGGACCTTGTGGGGATCCTGGTCGCGCTCGAAGTGATGTTGGGCGCGGCGAACCTGCAGCTAGTGACGCTGGCGACCTCCCGGTCGGGCGCGAGCGCCCCGACCGTCGCCGGAGCTGAAGCTGTGGCGCTGCTGATCATGGTTCTAGCGGCCGCCGAGGCCGCTCTGGGCCTGGCGCTGCTGCTCACGGTGTGGAGGCGCAGCCGCCGGAGCGGCACAGACCAGTTGGCGGAGGTGAAGGGGTAGGAGTGCAGGGGCTGCCGGACGTCGGGTGGATCGTTGTGGCGGTGCCCGCCGCGCTCGCTGTCCTCGTGGCTGTGGGCGGTGCCAGGCTGTCGCGCTTCACTGCATGGCTGGCGATGCTCGGTCCTCTCACGGTGCTCGCCGTGGGGATCGCAGCAGCCGGAGAGATCCTCGGCGCGGGCGAGGGACACGGTGGGGCGCCCTACGTGACCGCCATCGTCGGTTCTGGGTCGGCCAAGTGGCTACCGCTGGGCGAGCTCTCGGCCTCAGTTGGCTGGGCGCTCGACGGGATGACCGCTCTGATGCTCCTGGTGGTTGGTGTAGTAGCACTCGCGGTGATGGTGTTTTCGGTGGGCTACATGCACGGCGAACGAGGCTACGCGCGCTACTACGCGCTTCTCAGTCTCTTCACGGCCGCCATGACGACATTGGTCGTGGCCGACGGCCTCGTGGGGCTCTTCATAGGCTGGGAGCTTGTTGGCGCGTGCTCGTATCTGCTCATCGGGTTCTGGTTCGAGAAGCCCTCGGCAGCGGCCGCCGCCCGCAAGGCTTTCCTCGTTACCCGGGTGGGCGATGTCGGCCTCTTGCTCGCGATCGCTCTGCTGTGGGATGCCACAGGCAGCGTGGCGTACGGATCCGTGATGGCCGCGCTCCCCGGGGTGGCCCTCGGCGCGGTCACCCTGGCTGCTGTGCTGCTGTTCGCGGGGGCTGTGGGCAAGTCGGCGCAGTTCCCTCTCCACATGTGGCTGCCCGACGCGATGGAGGGTCCCACCCCGGTATCCGCGCTCATCCACGCGGCGACGATGGTCGCCGCGGGTGTGTTCCTGGTAGCAAGGCTCTGGCCGGTGTTCGAGGCCTCCGAGACCGCACGGCTGATCGTGCTGTCCATCGGGACATTCACCGCATTCGGTGCGGCCACGATCGCGGTGACGCAGGGCGACATCAAGAAGGTGCTGGCGTACTCCACGATCAGTCAGCTCGGCTTCATGTTCGCCGCGCTCGGCGCCGGAGCGTGGCACGCCGCGATGCTGCACCTGACAACACACGCAGCGTTCAAGTCGCTGCTGTTCCTCGGAGCTGGGAGTGTCATTCATGGAGCTGGGACGCAGGAACTCCGTGAGATGGGGGGTCTCGCGCGCAAGATGCCGGTGACGGCGGTGACCTGGGTGGTCGGGGCGGCCGCCCTGGCCGGGATACCCCCGCTCTCCGGCTTCGTGAGCAAGGACGGCGTGCTGCATGCGGTGCTATCCGAGTCCGGGGTTGCGGGTGCGGTCCTACTGCTCGCGAGCCTGCTCACGGCGTTCTACACCGCCCGAGTCACAAAACTGGCCTTCGGAGACGCGTATCGCGGCGACGGTCACCCTCACGAGGGCGGCGCCGTCATGTGGTTGCCGCTTTGCGGTCTTGCGGTACTGGCTGCGGGGCTCGGCGCCGCTGCGGGGCCGATCGCGCACCTCCTTGGGCACGAGGCCGAGCATCTGGACCCCACCGTCGCTATCGTGTCCGGCCTGATCGCGTTGGGCGGAGTGGCTGTGGGCTGGATGGTCTACGGACGTGGCCCCGCAGTTGACGACGCCGCACAGAGCCGTCTTGGAGGGGTTTGGGGGCTGGCGCGTGAGGGTTGGGGAGCGGATCGTGCGGTGACAGCTCTCATAGAACGGCCCTTCTCGCGAGCGGCGGACTCGGCGTACAGCTTCGTGGAGGGGCGCGTGGTGGATGCTGCTGCCGAGGGCACAGCCAAGCTCGCGTCTCGAGCGGGTGAGTTGCTCGCCAAGCTCCAGACCGGTGACACCCAGTGGTACCTGTACCTGATCGCCGTGGGACTCGTACTGCTGCTCGCGCTGCCCTCCGCCGTCGATCTCCTGGGGTCGGTGATGCCGTGATGGGCGACTGGCCGCTGCTCACCATCGCCACCCTCTGGCCGTTTGCTGCTGCCGGTGCCGTGGCGCTGTTCGGCCGAGGTTCGGCGTCGTCCGCTCGCACGAGCGCGCTCGGTGCTGCTATCGTCCAGCTGGCCGTGGTGGTAGCGGCACTTGCGCAGGCATACGGGAACGGATGGGAGTCGGCCGAGCGATTCGCGATACCGGGCTCGTCCGCCGCCTGGTCACTGGTCCTCGACGGTCTTGCGGCACCGTTCGTTGCGCTGACTGCCGTGCTCTGTGTTCTCGGCGTCATCGCTTCGTGGCGAGTGGCGGACTCGCCTGGTGCGCACCATGCGCTCCTGCTGGCTCTCTCGGGGGCCGTGACAGGAGTGTTCCTCGCGGCGGACGTGATCTTGTTCTACGTCTTCTGGGAGGCCGTGCTGGTGCCCATGTACTTCCTTATCGGCGTGTGGGGTCACGAGGACCGCCGGCATGCCGCCACGAAGTTCTTCCTGTTCACGTTCGCCGGTAGCGCTCTGATGCTCGTGGGGCTCCTGGTGGCGGTGTTCACCACGCGCCAGCTCTCCTTCGAGGGCCTGCTGGCCGCTGGTCTCCCCGCCGAGAGGGAGACGCTGGTGTTCTGGCTGCTGGCCATAGGTTTTCTCGTGAAGATTCCGGCGTGGCCGCTTCACTCCTGGCTCCCGGATGCACACGTTGAAGCCCCCACTGCAGGGTCCATGATCCTCGCCGGAGTCCTGCTGAAGATGGGGGCGTACGGACTCATAAGGCTCGGCATGCCGATGGCGCCCGAGGCCTTCGCCGACGGAAGACCCATCCTGGCGGCGCTCGGCATCGTGGGCATCGTGTACGGGGCGCTGATGGCGTTCTCTCAGTCCGACCTGAAGCGGCTGGTGGCCTTCTCGTCCGTGTCGCACATGGGCTTCGTGACGCTGGCGGTAGCTGTGGGATCTGCAGCGTCGTTGAACGCCGCTGTGCTGGGCATGGTGAGCCACGGAGTGGTCGCGCCGCTGCTGTTCTTCCTGGTCGGCGGCTTGTACGAACGCACTCACACATTCGATATGGGCAGGTTGCGAGGGCTCGGTTCTATCGCGAAGGGCTGGTCTGCGACGTTCGTCTTCGCCGCCCTGGCGAGCGCCGGGCTGCCCGGGCTGTCAGGGTTCCCCGGGGAGTTCCTGACGCTTACCGAGACCTTCCGCTCATGGGGGTGGCTCGCGGCGATACCCGCGCTCGGTGTTGTGCCTGCGGCCGCATACAACCTCCGAGCGATCAGGCGCACGGTCCACGGGCCGCCCACCGACGAGTGGGAGTCCATCGAGGGTCTCGGCTCACTCGAGGTCCTGGCTGCCGGTGTACTGACGGCCGGCATACTCGTCTTGGGCCTGTGGCCCTCGGTGGTGCTGTCTGTCTCGGGTCCGGTCATCACAGCGGTGTCTATAGCGGCAGGTGGGTCGTGAGTCGCGCCGAGTTGGTGATGCTGTTCGGTCCGGCGGCCGTCGTGCTGGCGGGCGCCCTAGGGGCCATCATCATCGATGGGCTTGGCCGAGCACGTGTCGCGCTGACCGTGGCGGTGGCATCGATGCTCGGGGCGGGGGTGTGGTCGGGGTGGACAGCTCTGACCGAGCCCGCTTCCAGGGTGTTCGGCGCGCTAGGGATGGGTGCCGGGTTCAGCGGACTAGCCGCGATACTCCTCGTGCTGGGTGCGCTGGGCGCTCTCGCTCTGGCGGGCACCGGCGGCACACGCTCGGGGGTTGGTGCGGCGCTCATCGCTGTGGGGACACTCGCTTCTGCCGTTGCTGTGGCATCGCTAGATCTCGTGCTCCTACTGCTGGCGCTGGAGACGGCGGCGCTGTGCGGGTACGGACTCGTTGCCCTGCGCGGGTCCGACGCGTCCGATGAGGCCGCGATAAAGTACTTCGTTCAGGGGTCGCTGGCTACGGGGTTCTTCGCGTTCGGGGTCGCGGTGCTCGTGGGGCTGGGTGGTACGACGGCTCTGCCCGAACTGGGCCTGAGCCTGCTGTCGTCACAGCATGGAGAGGCTGCGGTGGCGGGGATAGCGCTTCTGATCGCTGCCCTGGCGTTCAAGGCCGGCGCGGCTCCGTTCCACGCCTGGGTACCCGATGCGTATGGGTCGGCGCAGCCCGGTGCGGTCACCTATCTCGCGTCGGTTCCCAAGGTCGCAGCCCTATTCGCTGCGTTCATCGTGTTCCGGAAGACGCTGGGTGGGGCACTCGGGGACGACACCGCCTCGTTGCTGTTCGCCCTGGTCGCGACGGCGTCGATCGTTCTCGGGAACCTGGCGGCGCTTCGCCAGGCGTCGTACGGGAGGATGCTCGGCTACTCGGCCATCGCACAGACCGGTTACGCCTTCGTGGCGCTAGCCGCCGGACAAGCGGCCGCGGGGAGCGGTGACGCCCTGTTTCCGCTGCTCGTCCTCGCGGTGTTCTATGCGATAGCTGCCGCCGGCGCCTTCAGCGCCGCGGAAGCGGTTGCCGCTATCGACCGGGAATGGGACGGCAGTGTGGGAGGGCTCGCAGGGCTGGGACGCCGGAAGCCCCTTCTCGCGGCGGCGGTTGCCGTCTGCATGCTGTCGCTCACAGGGATACCGCTCACAGCGGGGTTCTGGGGCAAGTTCCTCGTGTTCGGCACCGTTGTCACCGGTCCGCTGCTCTGGCTTGCCCTGGTGGGCGTGGTGGGGTCGGTCGTCTCGTTCGGGTACTACGGGGGGGTGCTCCGGTCGATGTACCTGGATGAGGTTCCCGATTCCTCCGACGATGGCAGCCGTGCCGGACGGATCGCGGTGGGGGAGGCGGCTGAGGAGGCAAGTGCCACCGCACATGTCACGCCATGGCTGCCAGAGCTCGTGGCAGTCATCAGCGCCGTGGTGGTGATGGCCGGTGGGGTCTACCCGCTCTTCGGAGGGTTTGGGCCTCTCGCGCGCCTGCTGACGTTGCCCTAGCCGGTTGGCCATT
>CAZWGV010000043.1:0-4539 GCA_964633595.1 uncultured Coriobacteriaceae bacterium
GAAGTCAACGAGGACTGACCGAACAAGCAGTTCGAGCGGACTCACTTCGTTCGCCGCTCAACTGCCAGACGTTAGCGCTGCAACCTGCTCTGTTGACGAAGGCTGCAGACGTGGCTATACTGCGGCTAGCCGTGGGGAGGTGCCGCATGATCACCAAGGTCCAGAAGTGGGGCAACAGCCAGGGCCTCCGCCTCAGCAAGAAGCTGCTCGCGGACGTACATGTGGATGTCGGAGATCCAGTGGAAGTCACGGCCCGCGGAGGCGCGCTCATCGTCACACCGGCCCGGCGCGTGCGGGGCGGGGTGGACCTGAAGGACCTCGTTGCGCGCATCCCCAAAGGCTACAAGCCCGGGGAGCTCGACTGGGGAGCACCGGTGGGTCGGGAGGTCTGGTAGATGGCGACGTACGTCCCGCGCAAGGGGGACTTCGTCGCGCTGGACTTCGATCCGCAGGCAGGGCACGAGCAACAGGGCTGGCGGCCCGCCCTGGTGGTGAGCAACGACCTCTTCAACAAGTCCACCGGTCTGTGCATCGTCTGCCCCGTGACGAGCACGCGGCGTGACTACCCCTTCCACGTCACGATCCAGGATGAGGCCGGCGTGTCGGGGGTCGTGATGGTCGAGCAGGTCAAGTCGCTGGATTATGGCTCCCGCGGTGTGAAGCGCATCGGCCCGGCTCCGGAGGC
This sequence comes from uncultured Coriobacteriaceae bacterium, assembly GCA_964633595.1. Taxonomy (GTDB): domain Bacteria; phylum Actinomycetota; class Coriobacteriia; order Anaerosomatales; family CAZWGV01; genus CAZWGV01. The sequence goes on from CAZWGV010000043.1 coordinate 686, forward strand.
GGTGCTCGACGAGGTACTCGCGATCCTGGATGCATGCATCTACTGATCGGCGAGCGCTATCGTTGATGCGCATGACCCGCAAACCGGCCCCGCGCGCCTCCCTGTGCGGCATGCTGACGGATTGCGGTTCGTCTACAACATCGACGGTCACGCGGTTTCCATCTACGAGGAGCGTCCACCGTGGGATGGGCGCCCCGGTGAGTGGACGCGGATGGGAGTCGCGCGGTTCCGGTACTAGATGCCGTCAAGGCGGCGTATCCGTCGCAGTACGGCACGTACGGCTACGAGAGCTACCTGATCTCTGGAGACACACTCTTCATGCTGAGGAACCAGGAGGCCCACCGTGCTCGGAGCCCGAGGTGCGCTTGCGGTCTTGGTGGCAGGGGCCGTCGTAGTCGCGATCGCGCACCGCCCGTCGGATGTCAGTGCTGCTGGTGAGTTGACTCGATTGCAGATCCAGGAAGTCGTGCGCCACAGCAACCCGCGCGGTCGAGCGGTCGAGCTTCGGAAGGAGGGCCCGGCGCCATACGGCAAGACCTCCGAGTATCGAGACGATGCTACGGGGGACACCTACCTAGTGGATGAGGGGCGCGATGCGGTGATCGGCTACTACTCCGTGGAGCTGGACAGGCCGAGCGTGGCTGCAGCCGCCGCGCCCTCGGAGGACTAGATCCTCGCTGCAGCCGCTGAGTTGCTCGCAGGCTGCTTCATGGGCACCGCGGAGCAGAGGGCGAGCATGGTGCGGACGACTCGGCGTCACCGGGTCTCGCAGGCGGGAACCGCTGGGCAGAAGAAGAGCAGGAACATCTGGCACCTCGACGTGGAGTATCGGGTCGTCGAGGACGGCGTGGCCCTGCCGACCTACTTCAATGCAACGTTTGACACGGCGACCGGCAAGCTGCTGTCGTACAGTCAGGCCGACGTTGCCGCGAGTGTGGGTCGCACCCCGTCAATCTCACGCGAGGAGGCGGTGCGGATCGCATCCGAGTACTCGCGGATGCCGGTGTATGCGTTGGACAAGGCGGGGCTGGTGATCATGCCGCAGGAGAACGGCCAGGCGCGCCTCATTTGGGATGTCGTCATCCACGCTGGAGGCGGTGAGAACTCCGGGACCGAGTCTCAGGTGATCCTCGACGCCAGAACCGGGGAAGTTGTCTTCGTGCCCTGGTGACCAGCTACCCGCAGGCCCCGATGATCCCGCACGGCGAGGTGGCGCCTCGGGCCTTCGCTACCTTGTGCACTCGCCGAGTCGGCCCCTTCTTGCCGAGGATGCACGTGGTGTCCTCGGCCATGGGGTCGCCGAACTCGTGGAACGCCTTCGTCCGACACCCTCGGCAGAGACGTGAGTAGTCGCAGTTCTTGACGCTGCAGGCGCCCTTGGCGTCTTGGCGGTCGAACTTGTAGAGTTCCTCGGTCGCCTCGCGGAGCGTCATATGGCGGATATTGCCGATCGTCCAGTCCTGAGCGAACTGGCAGGGCATGATCCCGCCCTCGGAGTTGATGTTCATGTGCCCCTTACCGACGGGGCATGCGCTGATGATCTTGAGGCGCTCGAGGCCCTTGGATACGTCGACGCCGCGCTCCTTGAGGCGGCCTGCTATGTATGGGATCACGGAAGGCAGGGCTCCGATGTCGTACTCGAGGCGCGAGGACGGGTCGAGGATGTCCTCGAGGATGTAGTCAGCTAGTTCGCGCCATTGCTGGTCCGAGATGCGCGCCCCGCTCTCCCCCTCGCTCCGTCCCGAGGTAATGAGGTCGCAGAAGTAGAGGAGGCCGGCGTCGAGCTCCTTGGCGAGCGCCACGATGTCCGGGATGTAGGGCAGCGTGTCTACGCTGACGGCGGTCTTGAGCGCAACACCCACGCCTTCCTCGCGCAGGATGCGCACGGCGTCGATCACGCGGGCGTACGTCCCGGGCACGCGCACCATCGCGTCGTGGAAGTCCTCGGGCCCGTATATCGAAGTGGCTATCCAGTCCACCCCAGCAGTCCTGAGGCGCCTCGCCACCTCCCGGTCGATCGTAGTGGCGTTGGTGGAGATGGTGACCCGCATGTCCAGAGCGCAGGCGGTCTGGAGGATCTCCCAGAAGTTGCGCCGGAGCAATGGTTCACCACCAGACAGGAACAGTAGGGGCACTCCCGCGTCGCCCATGCGGCGCACCAGCTCGATAGTCTCCTCATCGGTGAACTGATCAGCCTTCACATGCGCGTCGGCAGCCATGTAGCAGTGGTCGCAGAGCAGGTTGCATCGGTTGGTGATGTTCCAGATGACCTCGCTCGGCCGGCCGAGCCGGTATGCGGCCATCGCCTTGTCCTCGGCCTCGGAGAGGGGTCCGTCGAAGAAGAGCGAACGCAAGTGTGCCATCGCGGGCACCTCCGTCGGTGCGGTGCCCCGTGCCGGCGAGGCGAGCTGTCGAACAGCCGGTATTCTAGCAGTCAGCGTGCCAATGTAACAAATGTAACAGATGTTACCGAGGGTGAGAGCGGGATGCGCGGCCGCTGGAAGTCAATGCGGGTAGCCACCGCTGACCTCAGACGCGCCGGTACTTGCGAAGAGCGAGGATGTTGGCTGTGAAGAATACGGCGACAAATCCCCAAAGGACGCCGAGCTCCATGGCGATATCGCCCAACGGTGCTCCACGCAGCATCACGTCCCGCATTGCCTCAGCCCCGTAGGTGATCGGGAACATCCGGGAGAGCGTCTGCATCCATCCTGGCGTCTGAGAGAGGTCGAAGATGCCCGACAGCAGGATCTGGGGGATGACGACGATCTGCAGCAGCTGGATGACCTGGAGTTCCGTGTTGGCGAACTCGGACACGAGGATTCCCAGCGTCATCGATACGAGGGCCATGCTGACGGCTACCAGCAGGACCAGCCAGAACGAGCCGAGATTGGGGAAGCCCACCCAGTAGATGCTCGCCCAAGCGACGATGAGCGACTGCACGAGCGCGAACAGGCCGAAGCCCAGGGCGTAGCCCATCACGATCTGCCAGCGACGCACAGGCGTGGCCATCATCCGCTCCAGCGTCCCGCCCGTTCGTTCGCGCACGAAGGAGATGCCGCTCGTGATGAAGACGAAGAAGAAGACGAGTATGCCGATGAAGACCGGGCCGAAGAAGTCGGACACGTCCATGTCCTCGAGGCCGTGGACGTACACGATCTCCGGTGGCTCAGGTGGTCCGATGTCAGGGAGCGTCACGAGGTTACCGGGGTCGATCACTGCGCCGTTGGGCAGAGTGATCGGCTCGAGCTCGATCTCGACGTCCGCGGCAAGCTCCGCGCGAGACTGGGCTATCGCGCGCAGAACCGCTCCGCTCTTTGAGGGATCGGATCCTTCGAGGTAGACGGTGAAGTTGTCGCCCGAGCCTACAAGTATCGCGTCGGCCTCTACATCCTCCAGGATCGACAATCCCTCGCGGACGGAGCCCACGCCCCTCACGCGAGCGTCCGCGTCCACAAGTGCGGTGGAGAGCGCGCCATCTGTATCCACCGTAAGGATCAGGGGCTCGTAGTCGGGCGAGCCGAAGATCACATTCAAGATCGCGAGCCCCACGATAGGGGCCACGATCATCATGAACAGCGTTCTGGGGTCATGCCTGAACTGGCGGAGCAGTCGGAGTGCGAGAGCGAAGCCTCTACGCATCGGACTCACCGGCTCTCGCGAAGTGCAAGAACGCATCCTCGAGAGTCGCCGCACCGGCGCGCTCGCGCAGATCGTCCGGAGTGCCTTGCGCGATGAACTCGCCGCCGCGGATGAGAGCAAGGCGGTCGCAGCGCTCGGCTTCATCCATGACGTGAGTTGTCACGAGCAGTGTCTTTCCCATGGCCGCCATTCGCCTGAACGAATCCCAGATG
>CAZWGV010000043.1:4639-17622 GCA_964633595.1 uncultured Coriobacteriaceae bacterium
CCTGGTTCGGTGGCGCCGAGGGGGTGTGTTCCATGAGCTTGCTGCGTGCGTCTCGCGGCTGCGGGATGTCCCGGCGGGCATCCTTCCGCAAGTCGATCCTGCTGATGTGGTTGATCGCGGCATCGATCCTGGGAGCCGACGTCGCTCTCGCCGACGAGCCACCTCCCGCTCCGCTCGCCGGATTCGAGGCGGTCGCGCGGGACAACGGCATCCACCTGTCGTTCATCGCGCCGCCTCGGTATGCGTCGGAGAGCCAGGCCTACGTGCGTATCCCAAGATCTGCTGTTGGCTATCCCGAATACCCGAACGACTTCTGGGGGATGCCGCCCGGCACGATCCTCGGAGATTGGTACCCGTACAACAAGCTCGTGACCGAGGATTCGGGTTCCCGTGCGGACTTCGTAGACCCCATCTTCGTTCCGGGCGTCCGCTACTACTACTCCGCATTCGTCATGGGTGAGTACGGAGGCTGGAGCGACGTCAGGCCGGCGAGCGTAGTCGCGCCCCTGCCGGTGCCCTTGGCGGGTTTCGCGGTCGAACCGGGATCGAAGGGGGTGAAGGTCTCCTACACAGCGCCACCCGGCGATGTGTGAGTCGAGATCCTCTGTTCCGAGAGGGATTACCCCACGAAGGACGACGACTACTCCACCGGAACATGGACGATCGTCTCCGATCCCCACCCCTGGGCCAGGACTCCAGGCCGGACAGAAGTGAGCGAGGTGTTGCTCGCTCCCGGGAAGCGCTACTTCCTCTCGGCCTTCACCCGGTACGGTTCTGGCGATTTCTGGAGCGACCCCGTCACCGCCACCATCGTCGCCCCCGAGCTACCTGGAGTCAGCGGCTTCACGGCGACTGCGGGGGTGCGCTCGGCGCGCCTGACCTTCGTCATGCCCGAGCTCGAGTCGGGCAGCACAGCGAGCGAGAACCTCCTCGTTGTGCGCTCAACCCGCAGCTTCCCGTCCTCGCCCGGTGCCGGAGGGTACGTGCTGTCGCTCTACCCGGACCAGAAGTCCGCGGGCACCACTGTCGGCTACACCGATAGCGGTCTCGTGGCCGGTCGGCGCTACTACTCGGCCTTCATCGAATACGAGTCGTCGGACTATCGCGTGGGGACGATCTGGAGTCCCGCTGCTACCGCTACGGCTGTTCCCAAGATCCCGCCCGCGATCAAGCTGAGTGCGGCGAGCACCAGCGTGCGCTACGGGACCTACGGGACGCTTCGCTACTCGCTGGTCGGGCTGAGCTCCGCCAACGCTCGCCTCGAGCGCAGTCTCAACGCGGGAAGACATGGACCACTATCGTTGCCTTCCCGATGAAGCAGGGTGTGTTGGACTCGCGTCGGGTGTACGTGAAGACGGCGGCGACCTACCGCTGCGGCGGCCTACCGCGTGCGAACCACAAACGGTGTGCTCAGCAGTCCGCTGGTGCAAATCCTCCCCCTCGCAAGAGTCACGGGTCGGGTCTGGCTGGCTCGGAGCGGGGGCAGGCTGCACGTGTACTCCCGCAGCTCGATCTACCCGCGCATGTCGCCGGCGCTGCAGTTCAGGTTCTACCGATGGTCCGGAACGCGCTGGGTGAAGCTGACCGGGGGACACTACCTCGCCGGAACGGGATCCGACGGGCCTTACGAGGACATACGCGCAGCGGGTTGGAACGGGCACGTTGTTCCCCCGTGGCAGGTACTACATGACGGTCACGCATACCCCGGTGCCATGGTTCATGAGGTATCGCTACACCGGCCCTGTGATGTGGGGGTCCGCCGTGAGTTCTCGCTACGGGTTCACGGTGCCGTAGCGGAGCTTCCGAAGTACTCCAGCACTTGCAGCGCACGCAAGGTGAGCCACTTGCTGGGCTGGCCCTTGGCTTCTACGTCCGCCAGCATCTTGCCGTTGAAGCTGTTGCGCATCTTCCAGCGCATCTGGTCGTCGGCCGCACCTTCCACCGCCGCGATCGCGGGCTCGTACTCGGGCCTGCGCCCTTCGCCCGCTCCCATCAGAGCGGCGAGCGCCTCTAGTGCATCCGAGTTGTAGGAGAGCGGGAAGCCGAATCGGAGCCAGCCCGACTTGGCGTCGTAGTGGAGAGGTTCGTGCTCGGCGAGAAAATGCTCGCGGGCCTCGGCCATCTCCGAGCGCGGCCGAGACCAGACAGCAGCCTGGAACTCCTTGAACTCGCGGGGGAGCGAGCGGAAGACCTGCTTGTCGCGCAGCGCCCGCACGCACGCGTCGCGCAGCCCTCTAGCGCCTCGCGGCCACGCATCTCCGGGTACCTCGGCGAGGAACAGCAGGATCTTGGGCGCGAGCATGTGGCAGTAGCCGTTGAGCGCGAAGTCGGCCATATCCCGACAGCCGAGGAAGCCCAGTTCGCGGTGCAGGTCGGTCAAGTAGGCGAGGGCGCGCACGATCCGCTCGTCGCCCGCGAGCCCCATACGCGCCAGAGCGCGCCCCACGTTGGCCGTCAGGCAGGGCCCGGCTGCGGACGCCTTGCCATTGGGGCTCCAAGCGCCGTTGTCGAGCTGGCGGGATAGCGCGTACTCGATGGCACGCCCAACCCGCTCGTCCTCCTCGTTCGCCCACATCTCGCCGAGGAAGATGACTTGCCACAGGCTGCCCTCGTACTTCTTGTAGTCGCGCTCCGGAGGGAGCCAGGAGCCGTCCTCGCGCTGGGCATCGAGGATCGCTCGGACCGGCGCGTAGTCGTTCCGCCGACCCCAGAGGTCGCGCATCTTTGGCGAATCCCCTTCGCCGAGCAGAGTTCTGCGCGTGAGAACCGAGACGGCAGGGTTGTCGACGGTCGTGAGCCACGCGACGGTCTCGTCAGGCACCACCGACATGACCGCCGCGCGTCGCGAAGAGACAGCGCTCACCTCCCACCCCCTCGCTGGATGAGTACCCATCAGGGGAAGCCTCCGGACAGGCGATCCCCAAAACCGCATGTTACTGGTGCGTTGGACGCACTTGACCGGCAAGCACCAGGGCGCGTTCACTATTCGGACACGCAGCGTCGGATGCTGCCCAGGTGGCATCTGAGCCTCGAAGCGATGGAAGGAGGTGCGGCAAAGCGATCATGATCGGCACGTCTGCGTTCGTGATGGGGATGGACATGATGATGACCCGGCCCGGGTCTGTTCGCGCGTGGAGCGGATCTGGGCGCCTCGGCCACCCGGCCGGAGCCTGAAGCCGGGACGAACCAACCCAGTCATCACGGACAAGGAATGGAGCACGATCATGAGCGACAACACCGCACCGGCGGCTGGCGCGCCGCGCTTCGACACCATCGCCATCCACGGAGGGCACGCCCCCGACCCCACGACGGGTTCCAGGGCCGTCCCCATCTACCAGACCGTCGGCTACAACTTCCGCGACGCCGACCATGCCGCGGCCCTGTTCGGCTTGCGCGAGTTCGGCAACATCTACTCGCGCATCATGAACCCCACGAACGATGTGCTCGAGCAGCGCATCGCCGCTCTCGAGGGTGGGACCGCCGCGTTGGCGACCGCGTCGGGTCACAGCGCCGAGATCGTCTCGCTGCTCAACGTGGCGGGGGCAGGCGACAGCATCGTGAGTTCCACATCGCTCTACGGCGGTACCTGGAACATCTTCCTGCACACCTTCCGCAAGCTGGGGATCGAGGTGCGGTTCGTGGAGACCACCGACACGGACGGTTTCGCCGCCGCCTCTGACGACACAACGAAGGCGTGGTTCGTGGAGACGATCGGCAACCCGCGTCTCGATGTGCCCGACATCGCAGGCTTGGCCGAGGCAGGCAGGGGTCTGAACATCCCGCTGGTGGTGGACAACACCTTCGCCACGCCGTACCTGTCCAGGCCGGCCGAGCACGGTGCGGCCGTGATCGTGCACTCTCTGACGAAGTGGCTGGGCGGTCATGGCACTTCCATCGGTGGCGTACTCGTGGATGCGGGAACGTTCGACTGGGGAGGCGGCCGCCACCCGTGGTTCACCGAGCCCGATCCCAGCTACGGAGGGCTGGAGTTCTGGAAGGTGTTCGGGGACTTTCCCGGACTCGGCAACGTCGCGTTCGCGATCAAGGCCCGCGTGCAGCTTCAGCGCGATTTCGGCCCCGCACTCTCGCCCTTCAACGCCCAGCAGTTCCTCCTCGGAGTGGAGACCCTTTCGCTGCGCATGCAGCGGCACTGCGACAACGCAGCAGCGGTAGCTCGTTGGCTAGAGGGGCATCCGAAGGTTGAGTGGGTGACGTACCCGGGCCTGGAGAGCCATCCCACCAAGGCCAATGCCGACCGCTACCTGGGCAACGGCTACGGCGGGATCATAGTCTTCGGAGTCAAGGGCGGCCGGGAGGCCGGCAGAAAACTGATCGACAACGTCGGCCTCTTCAGCCATCTGGCCAACGTGGGCGACGCCAAGTCACTGATCATCCATCCCGCGACAACAACCCACAGTCAACTGTCCGCAGATGAGCTCGAGCGCGCCGGCATATCCGAGGACTTCGTTCGCCTCTCCATCGGTATCGAAGACATCGAGGACATCCTCGGCGACCTCGAGCAGGCTTTCGAGAAGGTGTAGGAAGTGGGTACCAGCGGACGCGCGCCATGGGACGAGGTGGGCTCGGCGGGGGTAGTTGAGGCGCGCAGTCTCACCCTGGCCGACGTCCGGCTGTCGTCCGGCAGCGTGCTGGATCGCGTCGAAGTCTCCTACGAGACGCTCGGCGAGATCTCGCCTCAGCGTGACAACGCGATACTGCTGTGCCACGCGCTCTCGGGCGACGCGCACGTCGGCGGTTGGCGCGAGGCCGATGCCAGGGCCGCTGGCTGGCAGCCCGAGCAAGGCCCCGGCTGGTCTCCTGACGAAGGGGCGCACGGAGATCCCGACGCCCCGACGGCGACGGCGACGAAGCCTGGGTGGTGGGATCCGATGGTAGGACCCGGCAAGGCGTTCGACACTGACCGGTACTTCATCATCTGCGCGAACGTGATCGGCGGGTGCTCGGGTACCACAGGGCCGGCGAGCGTCAACCCGCAGACGGGTCGCCCGTACGGGCTCAAGTTCCCTGCGGTCACCATCGAGGACATGGTGGACGTGCAGGCGCGGCTGCTGGACGAGCTCGGCATCGCGAGACTCCTCTCAGTGTCCGGAGGCTCGATGGGCGGGATGCAAGCCGTGGCATGGCCGCGCCGGTATCCGCACAGGGTGGCTTCGTGCATCGCGATCGCCACGACCTGGCGCCTTGCGGCGCAGGCGATCGCGTTCAACGAGGTCGGGCGCACGGCCATCCTCGGCGATCCGGAGTTCCGGGGAGGCGACTACTACGAGCACGCTGTGCCCAAGCAGGGGCTTGCGGTAGCGCGGATGATCGGCCACATCACGTACCTGTCCGACGAGTCGATGCGTGCGAAGTTCGGGCGTCGCCAGCGCGAGCGCGAGACCCCCTCGTTCGGGACGGTCACCGAGTTCGAAGTTGAGGGCTACCTCGCCTACCAGGGGAAGCGATTCACCGAGCGCTTCGACGCCAACACGTACCTCTACATGTCGAAGGCGATGGACTACTTCGACCTTGCGGGGGGAGCGGTCTCCTTGGCGGATGCGCTGAAGGACACCGCTTCGCGCTGGCTGGTCCTCTCGTTCTCGAGCGATTGGCTGTTCCCGACCTACCATAGTCGGGAGCTGGTGGACGCGCTGCGTGAGGTAGGCGCGGAGGTTTCCTTCGCCGAGATCGAGAGCCCCTACGGCCACGACGCGTTCCTGCTGGAACCCGAGCGGCAGCACAAACTGATCGAGCCGTTCCTTGCCCAGGTCTTGGCCGAGGAGCGAGCGCACCCGGGCGGTGATCCGAGATGAGCCCCGCCGAGCTGCTCCGCTCCGACCTGAGGCTCATCGCGGAGCTGATCCCCCGGGGCAGCCGGATTCTCGACCTGGGCTGCGGGGACGGCTCGCTTATGGCACATCTGCGTGACAAGCGAGATTGCACCGTTCGAGGAGCAGAGCTGGACTCTGACGACATCGCGATCGCCCTCGGCCGAGGGCTTTCCGTGGTGCAGTCGGACCTCGACGAGGGCCTGGCGGGCTACCGGGATGCCAGTTTCGATGTGGTGGTCCTCTCGCAGACGCTCCAGGTGGTGCACCGGCCAGCCCTCGTCTTGCGTGAGATGCTGCGGGTGGGCGGCCGGGCGATCGTGTCGTTCCCGAACTTCGGGCACTGGAGAGTGCGCGGCTACCTTGCGCTCAGGGGGCGGATGCCGATGTCGCCGTCGATCCCGTACACGTGGTACGAGACGCCGAACATCCACCACACCACGATCAAGGACTTTCGGGACTTCGTTCAGGCCAATGGCGGCGAGATCGAGCGTGAGATCGCGCTGCGAGCACAGCGCCCGAACGGCGGACGCATCAAGCGCTCAAGTGTCTGGCCCAACCTCTTGGCAGACACCGCAGTGGCCGTCGTGCGCCGCCGCGACGCTAGGGGATGACGGGTATCCCTCGGCTAGACAGGTACTCCTTGACCTGACCGATCGTGAAGGTGCGGAAGTGGAAGACCGAGGCCGCCAGGAGCGCTGTGGCCTTGCCCTCGGTCACGCCCTCATAGAAGTGCTCGAGCGTGCCCGCTCCGCCTGAGGCGATGATCGGCAGTGAGACGGCCTCGGCGATGGCCCGAGTGAAGGGCAGGTCGTAGCCGGCCAAGGTGCCGTCTCCATCCATGCTAGTGGGCAGGATCTCACCTGCGCCGAGCTCCTCGCACTGGCGTGCCCACTCGACACAGTCGATGCCCGTGGGCTTCTGCCCGCCGCTGACGACCACTTCGAAGCCCGAGGGCATGGCGTCGTTGCGCCGGCCATCGATCGCGACCAGCACTCGCGACGAGCCGTACTCATCCGCGGCCTCGCGCACTAGCTCGGGCCTGCTGACTGCCGCGCTGTTCATCGAGACCTTGGACACGCCAACGTGGAAGAGCGCCTGCATGTCGTCGAGGGAGCCGATCCCGCCGCCGACCACGAGCGGCACCTGGATAACTCCCGCGACCTGCCGTGCCCACTCGATGCGCGTCTTGCGCCCCTCCACCGTGGCGGCGATGTCGAGCATGGCGATCTCGTCGGCGCCTTCGGCCTGGTAGAAGGCGGCGTTCTCGACAGGGTCGCCTGCGTCGCGCAGGTCCACGAAGTGGACGCCCTTAACGACCCGGCCGTCCTTCATGTCCAGACACGGGATCACCCTCACCGGTTCCATGAAATGCCTCCTCGGACACACCCGATCGCCACCACGGTGAGCCATAGTCTTGCCGCCCTGGAGCGAGCATCCATTCCCGACAGCTTAGCCTACCTCACGAGAACTCGACGTCCCGGACTGCCACAGACATCGGAAGCGAACCTGAGGCTCGTGTAGATGATCCGAATCGAGCAGATGCCGAGTTGCGAGCGGCCGGACCGACTGCGCGGGGTTGCCTCCGCCGCACCTGGCGGCAGCCGCCGGACGTGCCTGCTATTGTGCCCGTACAACCGCGCGTACCACCGCCCGCAGCGCAAGGAAGACCGAGTACAGGAACATGACCTGCAACGCTCCGACGAACAGCGGGAGGAGGGCCTCAATACCGCATGGAATGGTCCAGGAGGGCAAGTCCGGTCCTCCAAGGAGCCTGGACGCGACGCCGGACGGCGCAATCGAGCGGAAAAGCCTGTAGTACGGTGAGTAGTGCATTCGGGAGTAGAAAATCTCCGAGACCTCGAGGTAGGTGCATATGAGGCTCCAGACACCTCCGATCGCCGCCGCGATGACCCATGGCTTCGTCGCTCTGTGGCTGCCCTTCGTCTCGGCTGGCACAGCCTACCTCCCGAGAGCCTAGCTGATGTCCAGGAAGACCGGATTGCACCAGACATCGGAAGTGAGCCCTTGGATGTCGCTGTAGATGACTCGGACCAAGTAGAGATTGTCCTCGTAGTTGTTGCAGCTGGCGCATCTGACAGGGAGGGTAAGAGAATTGGTACCCGTCGTGATGCCCCTGTTCACTCTGGCGACCAGCCCCTGGTGGCGATTGTACACCTGAATCTCAGTGGCGAACCTGCCGTAGGCGGGAGCGACCCAGATGCTGCAGGCCACCTTCGTCGTCGTGTTCTTGTTGACCGCGAGCACGCCGCCCTGTTGTGCGCCACCGAGAAGGAAGTAACTGAAGTCCCCCATGCCGGACGCGGACACAGTGCCGCGGTGTATCCCGTCCCAGATGGCTGCGCGAGTGATTGGGCTTGCCGTGGTGCGCACCCAGTTGAGGCCTCTCCCCCCTGGGTCGTCGTACAGTAGTTCAAGGCGCGAATGGGCGTCCGTGTTGCCAAGCCCGACGGTGAAGCGTCCCCCCGCAATCCTCGGGGCAATGTCTGATCTCAGGAGTGAGAACCACCTCTCCACGGTCTCCGGTTTGACCCTATCCTGGAAGGACAAGAGCTCAAGCCCACGGAGCCCCGTCACGTTCCAGTTCGTCCATGGAGACGAGTCAAAGATGGACGCGCCGTGTGGGTGCGCCACAATAGGGTACGAATAGCCGCTGTTCTGGCTATTCACCCAGTCGATGGCGGTCTGATGGCCCCAGGTACGTGCGCCGGTAAGCGCTGTTGACCAACTCATCCAGTAGCCGAGCAGATGACCGCCAGAGCCGGTCTGCACATCGAACTCCGCTCCGGGCATGACAAGAACACCTCGCGCGTTCTGCGCATCAAGGCAGGCGGTTGCGAACGCGCCGCTGTTCCAGCTGGGGTACATCCGGTAGTTGTGATCCGTGATCACAATGAACGAGAGGCCGTTGTTGCTCGCATGAGCCGCGTTCGAGTCTACAGTCCTTCAGCCATCGCTGTAGTTGGAGTGGACGTGCCCGTCCCCTGCGTACCAGAGCAAGGGCGAGGGCAGGGCGGCGGCAGAGACAACAACATCTGCCGCCGCAGTCTCGGGCACCCCTCCGGCAAGGAGATCCGCCTCAACGGTGAGCGTCGCTGTCGCACCGCTGATCAGGTTCAATGAGAGAGCAGGGATCTGGAGGCAGGCGTACAGGCCGCGCGGAGCGTCTGGTGCCGGCCCCTGCTGTCAGAAGGAACGACGCAACTCCTCGGCGCTCCTCGAGCCGCAAGGCGGGTCTGGCAGGTTGACGTTCTCTTCGGTCGATAGCAGAACTGCGCCCAGGCAGTCCCTGACGATGAGGCGACGTACCCTCGTCGACGTCTTCGACAGCGAGAAGACGCCGACCTGAACTCCAATCTCATCGGGACGGCTTGCGCGGACAGTCACACCCGCCGGGACTACTAGCGCCGCTGCCCCGGCAGCGCTCCTGGTCACTCTGAGATCCTCGCGCTCGCCGGACACCGCCGTTCTGTTGGTTTCGGCCGCGGCAGTCGTTGGGACTTGCCGGGTACCAAGAAGTGCGAGCAGGATCGCTGCCGCGAGCGCGACGCGGTGCGCCAGTCGTCTCATCTGGGAACCCCCACCACGATTCGACACGGTCCCTGCACACACCGACCTTGCGGTGCTCCTACTCTCCACCCGAGTCACCGCTCCACGCTCCGAGAGCGGCCCCCGCCGCGCCCCCAACGTCTAGCGTGGTCGTGTCTTCATACCCATATCTAACCGCCTCTCCCAGGGCTCCGGCGGAGTGAATCCAGGGGACGATGGGAGGAGGTGGGAGCGGGGGGCGGGCTGGAGTCCGAGCACCTCGGACTGCATGGCGTGTGTCTGGTCGTCAGCGCCAGCGAGAACGAGTCGATTGCCCGTGCGCGCATGAGTCCGCTGCGGAACTTGGCAACGCGAATACGGTGGCGAACCTGCTCCGGGTGAAGCGCTCTTCGCTGCTCGATCGCCCTCCGTCGCCTACTCGATCTCCGCGTGGTAGCTCTGCAGCGAGCGTACTCCGTCGCGCGACTCGCGGTGCGCGGCGATCCCCTTGGCGGCAGCGAGAGCCGCTGCGGTGGTTGTGATGTATGGGACCTTGTGCCGGATGGCCGCCTTGCGGATGTAGGAGTCGTCGAACTCGGTTGACTTGCCCGCCGGGGTGTTCACCACCAGCTGTATCTCGCCGCTCTTGATGGCGTCGTCGATGTTGGGTCTGCCTTCGTGCAGCTTCAGGATCGGCTCGCTATCGACGCCGTTCTCGGCGAGGAAGGCATGGGTGCCCGACGTCGCGCGTACCGAGAACCCCAGCCGAGCGAACTCGCGCGCCGCTTCGAGTATGGCCGCTCTGTCCCGCTCGGCGACGGTTATGAGCACTGTGCCCTCCAGGGGGAGGCGCTGCTGCGCGGCCTCTTGCGCCTTGTAGAACGCCAGGCCGTAGGAGCCCGCCATCCCCAAGACCTCTCCAGTCGAGCGCATCTCGGGCCCCAGCACCGGGTCTACCTCGGGGAACATGTTGAAGGGGAATACCGCTTCCTTCACGCCGAAGTGAGGGAAGGTCTTGCGCCGAAGTCCCAGGTCGGCCAGCTTCTCTCCCAGCATCACGCGGGTGGCGAGGCGCGCCATCTGGATGTCGCAGACCTTGGAGACGAGCGGCACCGTGCGCGAGGCTCTCGGGTTCGCCTCCAGCACGTAGACCTTGCCGTCGGAGATGGCGTACTGGATGTTCATCAGCCCCACGACGCCGAGGTCGATCGCGATCTTGCGCGTGTACTCCTCGATCGTCTCGACGAGCTCATCGGGGATCGTCACCGGCGGTATTACGCACGCCGAGTCGCCCGAGTGCACTCCTGCGTACTCGATGTGCTCCATCACTGCCGGCACGAAGGCGTCGGTGCCGTCTGCGATGGCGTCGGCCTCGCACTCGATGGCGCTCTCCAGGAACTTGTCGATGAGGATCGGGCGCTCGGGAGTGACACCCACCGCCGCGGAGACGTAGCGGACGAGCATCTCCTCGTCGTGCACGATCTCCATCCCGCGCCCGCCGAGCACGTAGCTCGGGCGCACGATGAGCGGATATCCGATCGCTTCGGCCACTACCAGGGCTTCGTCGAGTGTGGCGGCCATGCCCGCGTCAGGCATAGGGATGCCCAGGATCGCCATGCGCTTGCGGAAGCGGTCGCGGTCCTCGGCAAGGTCGATAGTCTCCGGCGATGTTCCGATGATGGTCACGCCCGCTGCCTCGAGATCGCGCGCGATGTTCAGCGGCGTCTGGCCGCCAAACTGCACGATCGCGCCCAGCGGCCGCTCCTTCTCGTAGATGCTGACCACGTCCTCGACCGTCAGCGGCTCGAAATAGAGCTTGTCCGAGGTGTCGTAGTCGGTCGAGACGGTCTCGGGATTGCAGTTGACCATTATCGTCTCGAACCCGAGGTCGCGCAGGGCGAAAGCCGCATGCACGCAGCAGTAGTCGAACTCGATGCCCTGACCGATGCGGTTGGGTCCGCCGCCCAGCACCATGATCTTGCGGCGGTCGCTCACCTCTACCGAGTCGGGCGCGTTGTAGGTGGAGTAGTAGTAGGCGGCGTCCTCAACTCCGCTAACGGGTACAGCCTCATACCCGTGTGTCAGGCCGAGGGCGATACGGCGCTCTCGCAGCTGTGCCTCCGGCACTCCCAGCAGCTTGGCCAGGTAGGCGTCGGCGAATCCATCCTTCTTCGCACGCCCAAGCAGCTCGTCGGAGAGCTGTCCGCCGTCGCGAGCCGCAGCGAGGATCTCCTCCTCCAGCGCTACCAGCTCGGCCATCTGCTCGATGAAGTACGCCTTGATGTGTGTCTTGGCGTGCAGCTCCTCGACAGTGGCGCCCTTGCGGAGCGCCTCATACATGATGAACTGCCGCTCGCTGGACGGTTCGGCGAGTAGCTCCATCAGCTCATCGAGCGTCCGAGCGTTGAAGTCCTTGGCGAAGCCGAGCCCGTGGCGGCCGATCTCGAGCGAACGTATCGCCTTGTGCAGCGCCTCCTTGTAGTTCTTGCCGATGGACATCGCCTCGCCCACAGCGCGCATCTGTGTGCCGAGCTTATCTTCCGAGCCCGGATACTTCTCGAACGCCCACCGCGCGAACTTCACCACCACGTACTCGCCCCATGGCGTGTAGCGCTCCAGCGTGCCCTCGCGCCAGTACGGGATCTCGTCCATGGTGAGACCGCCGGCGAGCTTCGAACTCACCAGCGCGATCGGGAAGCCCGTGGCCTTGCTCGCCAGGGCCGAAGAGCGCGACGTCCGCGGGTTGATCTCGATGACCGTCACTTGGCCCGTCTTCGGGTCGTGGGCGAACTGGATGTTGGTGCCGCCGATGACCCCTATGGCCTCTACGATCGAGTATGAGTACTCCTGCAGCCGCTGCTGAAGCTCCGGAGAGATGGTGAGCATCGGGGCGGTGCAGAAGCTATCGCCGGTGTGCACACCCATGGCGTCGACGTTCTCGATGAAGCAGACGGTGATCATCTGATTCTTGGCGTCGCGGACGACCTCTAGCTCGAGTTCCTCCCAGCCGAGTACCGACTCCTCTATGAGCACCTGTCCGACGAGGCTTGCCCGAAGACCCCGTGAGGCTACCGTACGTAGGTCCTCTAGGTTGTAGACGAGCCCGCCGCCCGTCCCGCCCATCGTGTACGCGGGTCGCACTACAACCGGGTAGCCCAGATCGGCCGCAACGGCTTCGGCTTCCTCCACCGTCACGCAGATCTCGCTGCGCGGCATCTCTATGCCGAGACGAGTCATCGCCTCCTTGAAGGCCAGCCGGTCTTCGCCTCTCTCAATAGCCTCGGGGCCGACCCCTATGATGAGCACGCCGTGCTCCTCGAGAACGCCGGTGCGGTGGAGCTCCGAGGACAAGTTCAGCCCCGTCTGTCCGCCCAGGTTCGGCAGAAGGGCGTCTGGGCGCTCGGCAGCGATGATCTCGGCCATCGTCTCGGCGTTGAGCGGCTCTATGTAGGTGGCGTCGGCCATCACTGGGTCGGTCATGATCGTGGCGGGATTCGAGTTGGCGAGTACGATCTCGTAGCCGAGCTCACGTAGCGCCTTGCACGCCTGCGTGCCCGAGTAGTCGAACTCGCATGCCTGCCCGATGACGATCGGGCCGGAGCCGAT
>CAZWGV010000044.1:0-1251 GCA_964633595.1 uncultured Coriobacteriaceae bacterium
TGGTGGCCAGTGACGGCGGCAACAACCGTCTTGAGTTCGACCCGTTCCTCTTTCACGGTGCGGGCAGACCTGAGCTGGTTCGATCGCGCCTCAGCCATGTAGGCCAGGCCCGGCCCGCCGTCCCGCCCCCCCTACACCCCCGCCCCCGGCATCTCCTCGAACAGCCCGAACATGATCCCGGTGGGCGAGATGAGGTAGGCCGTCCAGCCCATCGTCGGGATCTCCTGCTTCTCCAGCGCCACCGTCGCGCCCGCCGCCGTCGCCTTCGCCACCACCGCGTCGATGTCGTCGACCTCGATCGTGTCGACGGTGCGGGGTTGCTCGGGCGAGTTCATCGGCATGATCGCCCCGTCGATGCCGGGCTCGTCCTTGCCCGTGGTGACGAGCCAGTACTCCATGTCGGCCCACTGCTGGACCTCCCAGCCGAAGAGCGTCTTGAAGAACTCGATCTCAGCGGCCGGGTCGGGCGTAGCGAACTCGAAGTGAACCGGTCTGTCCATCGGTAGCGTCCTCTCCTCGGGAACGTGGTGCACGACGGTACGTACCCGGCGCGAGTGCCCGCGAGCGGGCCGGCGCGCGCTTCTGCCGAGAGCGGGGATACTCCTTCGAACGACCTGCTGCGCACCCGAGGAGGCTCCCATGCCCGCCACCACCAGCATCTGCCTGTGGTTCGACAGCCGGGCCGAGGACGCCGCCGCCTTCTACGTGTCGCTCCTCGACGACGCGCGCGTCATCGAGACCGCCACCTTCCCCGAGGGGCTTCCACCCGAAGGCGCGCCGCGGCCCACCGGCACGTCGGTGATGTCGGTGACCTTCGAGCTCGGCGGGGTGGAGTTCATGGCGCTGAACGGCGGCCCGCTGTTCTCCTTCACGCCCGCCACCTCGATCGTGCTCCTCTGGGACACGCAAGAGGAGGTGGACTGGCTCTGGGCCGCACTCACCGACGGGGGCGAGGAGTCCCAGTGCGGCTGGCTCGTCGACCGCTTCGGCGTCTCCTGGCAAGTGGTGCCGCGCGGACTCGACGAAATGATCGCGTCTTCCGACGCCGCCGCCAAGCGGGCGGTCGACGCGATGCTGCCGATGCACAAACTCGACATCAGAGTCATCCGGGCGGTGTACGAGGGGCGGGGGTAGGGGGCCGCGGACGTGACGGGCCGAGGCGGCTCCGCACGGACTCGCACGCTTCATTGCACCCTTGACTTGTCAGAGGTAAGGAGTACGCTGCCAAGTAAGGCGTAGAGGAAGGGACAC
>CAZWGV010000044.1:1351-10813 GCA_964633595.1 uncultured Coriobacteriaceae bacterium
CAGGCGACGGCAGCTTCGACGTCGAAGGCACACCCGAAGCGGACGCAGATGACGCTGATCGCTGACGCGAACATCGTCGTAGCCACGCTCGCCGGCACATCGGACCCGCACCACGACGCGGTCGCGAGACTGATCGGCACCCTTGAGGAGCGCGAACAACGCCTGGTAGTGACGGAGGGCGTTCTGGCTGAGGTCGCTTGGGTGCTCCGGGTACGCTTCGGGATGTCGCAGCGCGAGATAGCGGCGGCTCTGGTGGCCCTGCTGGACTCGGCCGCGTTCGATTCCTGGGAGGACCCTCCGCTGATGAACGCGGCGCTGCGCGTCATGGCCGACGAGCCGCGACTCGGCATCGTCGACGCTCTGCTGGCCGCGAGGGACCTCGCGGGTGCCGGTCGCGTCGTGACCCTCGACGGCGTGCTTGCGCGAGCGATCGCGAAGGAGCACGGGCGGGGGTAGGGAAGGCGCGCGATCGACTGACGGCAGGACGGCGGACGGGCAGCTCCCTGCTACGCCGCCTTCAGGTACTCCACCAGCTCATACACTCGGGCAAGCGAGAGCTTACTCGGGTTGCCCTGGGCCAGGAAGGCGTGCAGGTTGCCGGGATTGAGACCGAGGTCCTTCGCCATCCGGTAGCGTGTGACACCCTTTGTCTTCTCCAGTGCCAGTACACGCTCGCGCGCCCGCAGCTTGAGCTCGGCATCGCGTGCCGGCGCGTCGCGTCGCGCGACGTAGCTCCGCCAGACCTTGGCGTACTCCGGTCGAAGGCGGGGATCCTCAGCGGCTAGTACGGACTCGAGGCGGTCGCTCCGCTCCAGCTCGACGAGGGTGTGGAGCTCGTCTCGCAGGTCATCGCTGGCCCCCAGGAGCCCGGACAGCTTCTCGGCACGACCGCTCTTCGCCGCGTACAGGAGCAGGGGTTCGGCCAGACGCGGCTCGGAGCGCATGGCTCGGGCCAGACGCGACAAGTCGAGCGTGTCCAGTCCGGCGAGGTGCCGCACGTAGGACTCCAGAAAGCCGGCGAATGTCAGTCGGCGCATGGTTCGCACTCTCTTCGGTACTCGTCGTAGGCGGACAAGAACTCGCGGTATCTCCGTTGGACGAGGTGGCTACGCTCCATGTCGGCGGCCACCTCGCCCAGGAGGTCCCAGTCGAGGCGAGCGAGCACCTCAGGGCGACGCACGTCGGCCGCGTCGACGGGTCGGTCCGAGTACAGCTTGGATGCCACAAGGTCCTCGAGTGATGCCACGAAGCAGTCGACCGTCGTGGTCCCGAGGTCGAGGGGCACTAGGCGGTCTTCGAGGTGATAGGCGAACTGATCGGCGTAGGCAGCGACTCGGGCGCTGATGTCGAACGACTCCATGAGCTCCAGCAGCTCTGTGGGAAAGACCAGTGCGTCGAGGTCGTGCGTCGCCCGCTCGAGCCTGCCCAGGAGAACCATCGCGCTGCCGCCCACGAGCACGAGGCGGAAGCGGCGACCGGGATGCAGAAGGGCCGCGGCTCGATCGAAGTCGAGCAGTCGCGCGCGCAGTTCCTGTTCACCCATTGCCACGTCGGTCACCAGGTCTCGATTGCGGTTGGGGGCCGTTAGAGAATACTATTCCCCAATCGGCGCTACAAGTGTCGGGCTTGAGCATGCGGAGAGAACTGTCGGCCCACCGATGCCTACCCCGACAGCAGCCGCAGAGCTGTCTCCACGGTGACGATCGAAACTGGCGGATCTGAGAGCGCCAGGAGGTTAGCGTCGCCGGTCACGATGCAGTTGGCGCGGGCGAGGACCGCGGCCAGGAGCATGGGCTCGTCGCGGGGGTCTCGGCACTCGCCGGGTTCCGCGTCCTCAACCGGCCACACCTCTGCGAAGGTGGCTATCGCCTCTGCGAACGCTGCGGCGTGGTCCGCGTCGTACCCGAAGGCCGGACGTTTCAGCACTTCGGTCAGTTCGCGAAAGATGTGTAACGACACGACAGCCTCGCAGCGGCCGTCTCTGCCGGCGTCGACCAGCTCGCCCGGGCGCCCGCCGAACAGGATCGCCGACACCAGGACGTTCGTGTCGAACAGCAGCCTACTTGCGGCCACGGATCTCGCGGATCGCCTTGATCACGTCAGTCTCGGTGAGACCGCGCTGGCGCGCTCGCTCGCGCGCCTCGGCGGTGAGCCTCTCCCAGCGGTCTAGCTTCGGCTTCAGCTCGACGCGGTCTTCTCGGGCGATGATGTCCAGCTCACCGCCCTCGGCAAGACCCAGTTCGTCCACGATCTCGCGGGGGACCGTGACCGTGTAGCTATTGCCGACCTTGCGCAGCCGCACCTTCATGGGACTCACCTCCGTGTATACACAGTGTATACCGCAGGGGTGCGAGTGAACAAGCTGGGTGGGTCGCCTTCCTACCCCGCGGCCGACACCCTGCCGCAACACGGTGGCGCGAACCGCGCGCGGCCGCGCGGCAGTGACCCGCTACGTGACGGGCAGCGTGAGCACGTTCCCGGCGATGGTGCCGCCCCCGCAGGTGGACGACGCCGAAGGCGTGGTGGAGCTGGAGCGCTCGATCGCCCGGATCGAGAGGGATCCTGATGCGTCCCGGTGCTCGCCAAGTCTCGGCCACCTCACCGCAGAGGAGGCTACTGCGCTCCATCTGGCGCACTGTGAGCATCACTTCGGCTTCCTGGAGCGGGGCGGCGGAGAGAGCCAGATCGCGGGAAGGGCCGGGTAAGCGCGGGGTTGGCGCCGCACCATAGCCTTGATGGCGCACAGCAGGGTTCGGGCAGCCAGGAGGCACTGGCAATGGGTCAGCTGTCGTGCAGTTTGCGCTCATGAGCAGCGGAGTTATACTGTAGGTATGAAGACCGCCATCTCGATCCCGGACGACGTGTTCCGCGAGGCTGAGGCTCTGGCTCGCCGCATGAGGACATCGCGGAGTGAGCTCTACAGCCGTGCGGTGCGCGAGTACGTGCTGAAGCACTCGACGGACCAGGTCACCGCGCTTCTGGATAAGGTGTGCGGGGAGGCTGGGCCGCCGGACGGATTCGCGGACGCCGCAGCTCGCAGCACGCTCGAGCGCACAGAATGGTGATCTCGCAGGGCGACGTCTGGTGGGCTGACCTCGGCGAGCCGCGCGGCTCGGCGCCTGGGCATCGCCGGCCAGTGGTGATCGTGCAGGGCGACTCATTCAACCGCAGCAAGATCTCGACGGCTGTCTGCGTGCCGCTCACGAGCAACCTCGGATGGGCAAGGGCTCCGGGCAACGTTCAGCTGACCGCAGTCGAGACGGGCCTGCCGAAGGAGTCAGTAGCCAACGTTTCCCAGATAGTGACACTAGACCGCGGCGCGCTTGCCGAGCGCGTGGGCACAATACCCGCGAAGAAACTCGATCTCGTGCTCTTCGGCATCGACGTGGTGCTCGCCCGCTGAGCGGGCGTCTTTGCTCGGCATCCGCTCTCTCGCGGGGGACAGACGAGGGTCGCGTGCACGCCTGCCCACAGATCGCGAGGTAAGACCCCGTTAGACCTCCCAGGTCACTCTGCCGGGGCGTTCGTGTGAGCACACGTCTGTCAGGGAACGTGCAGAGTTGTCACTTGACAACCATGCCCATGCGGCCGATGCTTGTGGAGAAGAGCCCAGTCAGCGTGCCGAAAGACCGGCGTATGGTTGCACGGGTGAGAACGCGGGCGTCTAGCCGTGGGCGCGGAGCAGGCGCGGTGTCGCCGGAGTACGCGTTCACCTTGAGGTACGCGCTCCCGTCGCCCACGTGTGACGTCGACGACATCGTGGAGAGACTCGGGGCGGGCGGTTGCGACGATGCCCTCGTCGGCATAGGCCGGAAGGGTCGCATCGCATTGGACTTCCTCCGGGAGGCAGGTTCCGCCGGTGAGGCCGTCATGTCGGCGATAGCTGACGTGCGAGCGGCCGTGCCCGAGGCGAAACTAGTGGAGGCGGCCCCGGATCTCGTCGGTCTGACCGGCGTGGCGGAGCTGCTCGGGGTCTCGCGCCAGAACGTGCGGAAGCTCATCGTCGAATGCCGAGGCATCTCGCCCGCGCCCGTCTACGAGGGCCGCCCCAGCGTGTGGCATCTTGCGAAGCTCCTGCGCTGGCTGCGAGACGAGAAGCGCTACCCCGTGGGCGACTCGCTCCTCTCACTCGCTGATACAACGATGCAGGTGAATATCGCGCTACAGGCGTCCTCGGCGGACCGAAGCCTGCAGGCCCGGATCCGCGGCCTTCTGGTGTAGGGCGGCGCGAGGCGCCCCGCTCAAGGCAGACTGCCGCGGACGACTCTACCCGTCGCGCCCCGGAAAGCGCTCGGCGACGGCTCCGATGATCGTGGCAGCATCGTCGAGCGCCGCTGACGAGTCAGACTCGTCGAAGGCGTCAGCGGGTATCCCGCCCGGCAACCCATTGGGATAGCGCGTCGGGATGTAGTGCTTGTCGAGGTCTGAGGCTCGCTTAGCGAAGCCCTCGAAGGCCGAGTCGAACTGAGCCGCTGCAACTACGAGATCGCGGGCCGAATGGCTCCACGGCGCTTCAATGTCGTTCAAGTACAGGAAGCCCTTGAGCGCCTTCTCGGCAGCCTGCTGCGAAAGAAAGCAGGCGAGGTTGTGGCGTCCTCCGTCGCGTGCGAAACGCGCGTCGGAAAGATCCCTCTCGGCCTGCGCGAGCCAACGCTCGCCCTCGCTCATCGGTTCAGGCCTCATGGAGGATCCTCCCTTCCGCGACAGCACGTTGGATGAAGGGGCGCTCGGCGGAGAGCGTCCGGAACTCCTCGGGCGTGTAGACGAGCAGGTCGACCCCGACCTGCGGCCGAAGATCATCGATGAGCTCCCCGATGCGGTCGAGGAAGCGCTTGGTGGTCCTCCGCACCACGATCAGGTCGATGTCGCTGGCGCGGCCTAGCTGACCTGCGGCGAGCGACCCGAACAAGACAACCTTCTCGATATCCGGCATTGCCGCGAGCAAGGCGACTAGGCGCTCGAGCTCCGTCTCCAGTGCGGCGCGGCGAGCTGCCTTCGCCTCGCGATCTGTGGTGACCAGGTTTGCCATGCATCCCATGCTACCCCAAGGTCAGGCGCCGCGTGATGCCGCACTCAGCACCCTAGTCCCGCAGCAGCTCCCGCATCTGCTTGTAGATGATGCCCGCTGCTCGCTCGGGCATCAGCCTGCATAGCCGGTCCATCAGTGTCGTGGTCTTGCCGACCATGACGCGGTATGCGTCGGCCTCCATGCCATCTACGATGATCCGGGCGGCCTCAGAAGCGGGCATCGTCTGGATCCTCGAGGGCTTGCTCTCCGCCCCCTCCGCCCGCGGCACGTCCAAGCCCGAATTCGAGGCGATGTCTGTGGCGGTAGGGCCCGGGAAGGCGATCGTCACGCGCACGTTCGTCTCGGTCAGCTCGGAGTGGAGCCCCTCGGTGAGCAGCTTCACCGCCGCCTTCGACGCCCCGTAGATTGTCTGACCGGGAACGGGCAAGAAGCCTCCCATGCTGGAGATGTTGACGACGTGCGCCGAGGGCCGCTCGAGCAGATGGGGGAGGAACGCCTTGGTCATGTACGTGGTGCCCCAGAAGTTCACGTTCATCACGCGCTCGATCGCGTCGTAGTCGAGAGCGTTGAGCTTCACGAACGGCTGGATGATGCCGGCGCAGTTGATGATGCCGTCCACTTGGCCGTGGGCCGAGATGACAGCGGTCGGGAGTGCCTCCACCGCCTCGCGCTGGGTGATGTCTACCACGTGGGTGGAGAGCCGATCAGCGGCACCACCCGCCAGCCCAACCGTCTCCTGCAGCGCGGCCTCGCTGATGTCGATGGCGGCTACCCGCGCCCCTCGGCCGAGCAGGTTCAGCACCAGCTCCCGCCCGATCCCGTTCCCTCCGCCGGTCACCGCGATGGTCTTGCCCGAAGCCTTCATCGGTCACCCTCCTCGCCAGCGTCGCCGCCGCCAGCCTCGTCCTCGTCCACCCGCTCCGACATCGGCGCATGCTCGCGCCTGCGCACCTTGCGCGCGCCCGCGGCGGCGCCCCGTACGATAGCGTCGGGCCCAAAGCGCGTGCGCACCGCATCCATTCCCTCGGCCAGCGCGCGCCCGCGCTGCTCGGCCACCTCGTCGGCTGCGGCGGTGAGCAGATCGAGCTGCTCGGCCCCGCCTTCGAAGCCGCTCATTCCCGCGCCCAGCAACCGCAGCCCCACCCCGGGGTGCCACAGCGTGCGCAGCAGCTCGCGCGCGATGGGCAAGACCTCGTCGGCCACGTCGGTGGGCGCCGGGAGCGTGCGCTGGGCCGTGCGCGTCGTGAAGTCCGAGAACCGCGCCTTCACGTGCACCGTGCGGCCCGCGATGCCCGCCGCGCGCACGCGCGTGGTGACATCTTCGGCCAGTGCGCCCAACACGGCCTCCACGTCGGCGGCTTCGGTGAGGTCGGCGGAGAACGTGCGCTCTGCCGAGATCGACTTGGCAGGCTGCCTCTCGCGCACCGGGCGCGCATCGATCCCGCGTGCGCGGAGCGCGAGCGCGGGCCCGTGGGAGCCCATGAGCGCGCGTGCGGTGTCGTCGTCGAGGGCGGCCACGTCGCCGAGCGTCCTCAGCCCGAAGCTGCCAAGCCGCGACGCGGACATGGGGCCTATCCCCGGCATGGCCGAGAGCGGGAGGGGAGAGAGGAACGCCGCTTCCTCGCCCGGTCGCACCACCGTGATGCCGTGCGGCTTGTCGCAATCGCTGCCGATCTTGGCCACCGTCCTGCCGGTGGCCACGCCTATCGAGCACGAGAGCCCCAGGCCGTCCACGCGCAGCTGTATCTGGCGGGCCACCTCCACGGGATCATCGTCGGACTCGGCGCCGGGCGTGACATCGAGGTACGCCTCGTCGATGGAGGCCATCTGTACCTCAGGAGTCACGTCGAGGAGGATCTCCCTCACAAGCTTGGAGAAGTGCCGGTAGCGGTCGAAGTTGCCGCGCACCCAGATCGCGTCGGGGCAAAGGCGCTTCGCCCGCGACGAGGGCATGGCCGAGCGCACCCCGAACTTGCGTGCCTCGTACGACGCGGCGGCCACGACTCCTCTAGCGTTCGGCGAGCCGACGATCACCGGCTTGCCGCGCAGCGCCGGGTCGTCGAGCTGCTCGACGGCCGCGAAGAACGCGTCCATGTCGACGTGTAGTATGGCTCGCGCCGGCCATATGCTGTTCCCGGGCATGATGCGAGTGTATCGCTCGCAGAGGCGGCGAGCGCCCACAGAGGCGACGCGCGTCAGGGGTTCCGATGGGCGGCGCGCTCGGCGAGGAGGACCATGCGGATCGGTGCGCACGTCTCGATAGCGGCGGGTCCCGACAAGGCGGCCGAGTATGCGCTCTCCGTGGGCTGCGAGTGCGTCCAGGTCTTCGCGAAGAGCCCTCGCCAGTGGAAGGGATCCGTGCTCGATGAGGACGTTGCCGCCGGTTTCGCCGCAGCCCTCGCCGCCGCGGGGCTGGAACCCGTGTTCACGCACACCGCCTACCTCATCAACCTGGCCACGTCCGATCGCGAGCTCTACGACCGCTCGATCGCGGCGCTCGCCGACGAGCTCGACCGGGGCAGGGCGATGGGTGCCGCTGGTGTGGTGACGCATATCGGGAGCGACCCGGATGGCGTGTCCTCGGCCACTGCCCGGCGTGTCGCAGAAGCGATCGGGCGAGCCCGTTCGTTGGCGTGCCAGACCGACGAGGGAGTCCCGCTGCTCCTGGAGAACAGCGCGGGCGCGGGAACGTCGTTCGGCGGGGCGTTCGAGCACATCGGCGAGGTCATCCGGATGACCGCCGAGGCCGGCTTGCCGCCCACGGCGCTCTGCCTCGACACTTGCCACGCTCACGCGTACGGCGCCGACCTCGGAGGCGAGGCGGGCTGGGCCGAGACGCTCGGCCTGGTGGAAGCTGCATGCGGCGCAGGCGCGACCGCGCTGATGCACGCCAACGACTGCATGTTCGAGAGGGGAGCGCACCGCGACCGGCACGCTTGGATCGGAGAAGGGCACATCGGCGAGGCGGGATTCGCGGCAATGCTCGCCGATCCAAGACTCGCGACGGTGCCGGTGATCGTGGAGATGCCGGGGGAGCGCCCCGAGAAGGACGAGCGGAACGTCAGCGTGCTAAAGCGGCTCCGCGATCGCGCCGCTGGCGACGTGGGCGGCAGCCAAGGGCGCTGAACAAGTCCTTTAGCGCCTCGTCAGGCCCCGACTCCACTACGATCTCCAGCGGGTGGTGCTGCTTCCGGTAGGCGTCGATCACGAAGAGGTCGCGGAGCTGCCGCGATGTGAAGGCCGTGGGGTCGGCGATGACGTTGTCGCCATAGGCGCCGTCGCGGACTCCCTCGCGGACTCCCTCGTCCGCACCGCCGCCAGCCGCGTCACGGGTCTGTCCGTCCCCATCGCCGAATGCACCCGCCAGGATGCGCTGAAGCCTCACTTCCTGCTCTGGCGAGCATGCGGTCTCCGTGACCAGTCGCACGGTGCGGTATAGGTAGCCCGAGCGGACTACGTGAACGGCAATGCGCTCGCCGTCTCCCTCGATGATGATCGCGCCCGGCGAGGCGCACGCTGAGCGGAGTGTGCGAAGAGCCGACAGGCACCGGTCGAGCGAGCGCAGGCCGTCGCGGTAGCGGATGGCTTCCTCGTAGCGTGCCGAGGCTGCCGCTGACTGCTGCCGCCCCACCAGCTCAGCACGCAGCGCCTCCCCGTCGCCGGTGAGTGCGGCCACCGCGTCCTGGACGCGCGAGGAGTACTCGGCAGGATCGAGATCGCGCGCACAGGGCATGAGGCACGTGCCGGTCTCCCGGTACGTGCACTCCTTCAGGATGGTTTTGGGGCCGATGGGTCTCGTGCAGCGCCTTAGGCCGTAGACGAGCTTGAGCGCCTCGACGACGTTGTCCAGAGCGGTCTTGCTCGTGAATGGGCCGAGAAGCGTTCCTCGTCTGGGCCGTTTCGGGGTGACGCGCAGCGCGGGGAATCGGAGTCCCGTGTCCACCTGAAGCACGTAGGTGGCGCCGTCGCCCCTGCGGAGGGCCGCATTGTGAGGCGGGCGATACCGCGCGAGGAAACGGCTCTCGAGAAGGTGCGCGTCGAGCTCGGATGAGCACGGGATCGTGTCGATGCGATCGACTTCGGTCCCGATGGCGGGCGTCTTTGCATTACCCGAGGCGTAGAAGTAGCTGCGTACGCGAACCCTAAGGTCACGCGCCCGTCCGACGTGTATCACATGCCCCTCCGAGTCCCGGAAGACGTACACGCCGGGGCAGTCGGACAGCTCGGTCGTGAGAGGGAGACGGCGCGCGAGCTCCCCTTGTGCGTCGAGGCCGCAAAAGGCCGCAACGTCACCCGCAGTCGCCAGTCCTCGGCGCACCAGCTCGGGGATCATCCCCGCGAACACTTCTGCTGTGGCCGTGGCGTCCGGCAGCGCGCGGTGGTCCGGAAGGGCTCCCGCACCGTAGGCAAGGGCGAGATCGCGGAGATTGTGC
>CAZWGV010000044.1:10847-16960 GCA_964633595.1 uncultured Coriobacteriaceae bacterium
GTATCAGTGTGTCGAGTACTGGACGTTGCAGTGGAGCGCCCAACGCCCGCTCGGCCTCCCAGTCGAGAAAGGCGAGGTCGAAGCGATGGTTGTGGGCGACGAGGACCGCACCGCGAGCGAACTCGGCAAATCGCTCGATGACCGACGACACATCCGGACCGCCTGCGACCATGGCCTCGCTGATGCCTGTGAGTTCTGCGACGGGACCGGGGATCGGCTGCTGCGGATCTATCAGCTCCGAGAAGGTATCGACTATCTCGCCGGCTTCGAGTCTCGCCGCACCGATCTCGAGCACAGAGTGCGTGCCTGGGCGGGCCCCCGTCGTCTCTATGTCCACGGCCACGAAGGGACCGCCATCGAGGGAAGTGCTGCTCAGCATACGGGACCGGGTTCGCGGAATGGGGGAAGATACCCCGTCTGTCCTGGTTAGGAAATGCTAACACAGCGTGCCGGGGCCTTCTCGGGCGACCTGCGGGGAGGAGACTGGGTTTGCGGGGTAGAAGCGGACACTCTAGCATTCGGCGTTAGCGTCCGATTCATAGGATCGAGAGCCAACCTATGTGAGGTGTGATGAATGGGCTTCTATGTAGTGGTCGTAGCCCCGGACGGTAAGGCGGTCCGCCTCCTGTCCGAGACGTTGCACGAGACGCAGCAGGATGCCCACGCCGACCTAGAGCGGCTGGCGACCTCGGGCGAGATCCCTGAGGGTTGGAGGGCGCTGGTTGCGGATACGGACCTCAGTCAGCTGGTAGTGATGCTCCCGGTCGAGGTGCCCGTGGAGGTTGTGGCCGAGGAGCCTGAGTCCGCTGCGGTAGCCACTCCCGTCGAGCAGCCCGTCCTCCCTGAGGAAGCGACGGGCCAGGACGAGGTTCCTGCCGTCTGGCTGGAGCCCGAGGCGGAGACCGCCGGCGTGATCGAGGACGCGCCGGTGGAGGAGGCTGCACTGGTCGCCGAAGAGACGGCACCTGTGGAGCCAGCGCCAGCTTGGCCGTGGGACAAGGCGACAAGATCTCCGGCCGAGTCTCCATCGGAGTTGCCGTCTGAGTCCGCGTCGGAGTCCCGAGTGATGGCCCCTGCCGAGGAGCCCGCTCCCACTGAGGTCGAAACCCCCGCGGAGCCCATGTCGGACTGGGAGGAGCTACCCCCGGCAGCCATCGAGGAGTTGGCGGATGCCAGGGCCAGCGTCGCGGAGGTCATCGAGGAACCCGTAGCGGTCGCCGCTGAAGAACCCGCGTCCATTGAGGCCGAGGCCACAGCTGAGCTGACCGAGGAATGGCCTGCTCCACCCCAGATCGACGAGGTGGAAGTTGCCGTAGCCGAGGCGCGCGAACTGGTGACCGATGTTCCGGCGGCGGAAGAAGAGCCCGCTGAGGCTGCCGTCTATGAGGCTGAGACGCTAACTGAGGAGGCGGAGGGACCCTCTGAGAGCTGGGTCGACGAGGAGACCCTGGGCGGCCCATGGGGCGAGGTGGCCGAGGGTGAGGTAGCCGAGGGCGCGGCAGAAGTAGGTGCGGTGTCCCTGGCGGAAGAGCCCTCAGGGCCGTCGGAACCCATGAGCGTGGTGGAGGCGCCGGCAATGCCGGGGTGGGAGAGTGCCGCGGAGGTCGACACCGAAGCGGCGAGCGAAGTCGCCACCGCCGTCCCGACCGACGCCGAGACCGACGTGGGCGCGGAGACCATCGCCGAGGAAGCTGCAACCGCATCGGACGCCCTCGCTGAGCCTGAGGCGCCGGCGCAGGCATACGAGCCCGGCGCTTCGGACATCGCAGAGCTGACGTGCGACGACTGCGTCTACGTCAACACCTGCCCCAAGCATCACGACACCACACCGTCGGAGTGCGGCTCCTTCCAGTGGCGCTCATGACCCCAAAATGTAGGTAGTCACGCCTTCTCGGCTACGATATATTGTAGTGTGACCCGTACGCCGCCGGGGAGTCGAGCGTGCCGAGAAGACCAGGGGACACGTACCCCTTCAGCGCCATCGTCGGCCAGGAGACCCTGAAGACGGCACTCCTGCTCAACGCCGTCGACCCCTTGATCGGTGGCGTGCTCGTGCGGGGTGAGCGCGGGACCGCCAAGTCCACGGCCGTTCGCGCACTCGCCGAAGTCCTCCCCGGGATCCAGGTAGTGGCCGAGTGCCGCTTCGGCTGCGATCCATCCGACCCCGTTTCGTGGTGCGATGGCTGCCGAGCCGCCCACGAACCCGGCAAGGCGCCGACGGAGACCAGGAGGCCGCGGCTCGTAGACCTGCCGGTCTCGGCCACTGAGGACCGCGTAGTCGGCACGATAGACATCGAGCGCGCCCTCAAGGGGGGCGAACGCGTCTTGGATCCCGGACTCCTCGCCGACGCCAACCGGGGCATCCTCTACGTCGACGAGGTGAACCTCCTCGACGACCACCTGGTTGATACGCTGCTCGACTCGGCCGCCACCGGGGTGAGCGTCGTGGAGCGTGAGGGGGTCCGGCACACGCATCCCGCTCGCTTCGTACTCGTGGGGACCATGAACCCCGAGGAAGGCGACGTGCGACCGCAGCTTCTGGACAGGTTCGGTCTGTGCGTGGACGTGAGGGGGATCAGCGATCCCGAGGAGCGCGTTGAGATCGTGCGCCGTCGCCGTGCACACGACGAGGACGCGACGGCATTCCTCAGGCGCTGGGAGAATGAGCAGGCCTCACTCGAGACACGACTGCACCGCGCGCAGCTTCGGCTACCCACGGTCGCCGTCTCTGAGGGGATGCTCATGGCGATGGCGCGGCTATGCGTTGCCGCGGGTGTGGACGGGCACCGCGCCGACGTTGTCTTGAGCCGAGGGGCGGTTGCCCACGCCGCTCTGGGTGGGCGCGGCGAGGTGACTTCTGAGGACGTGCGCGCGGTTGCTGCGCTGGCCCTAGCTCACAGAGCGCGGGGTGCGGACAGGGAGGAACTCGCCGAAGCTGAGGTGAACCGGCTAGTGGAAGAGGCTTTGCCGGTCTCGGCCGAGAGCGCCGGGGAAGAGGATGCCTACACTCCGGGACCCGTGGGGGGAGTCGACGACGCAGGGGAGGCATTGGAGCTGGCGCTGGTCACAGCCGCCGCCGAGCCAGGAGCTGCGTCAGAGGTGGATGTACGGCTCGCGACGCCACTGGATCGCGAGAGGCGCACGGGGGGCGGCAGGCGCCAGACTACCATTGCCGACGACAGCCGCGGGCGATACGTTCGGGCGAGCATCCCCGCCGAGGGCGCGGTGGCGGACGTGGCGGTAGACGCATCTGTGAGGGCCGCCGCGATCCGGAGCGGGCGCCTTGAGGGCGGTGCTGCTCTCAAGGTGGAGCTCGCTGACGTGAGGGCGAAGGTTAGGCGGCGCCGGGTCGGCGCCACGGTCGTCTTCTGTGTGGACGCCAGCGGATCGATGAGCGCCGCCCGGAGGATGGAGTGTGCCAAGGCCGCCGTCCTGGAACTCCTGGATGATGCGTACAAGCGCCGCGATCGCGTGGGACTGGTCGCGTTCAGGGGCGACAACGCCGAGCTGGTGCTGTCTCCAACGTCGAGCGTGGAGGTGGCGAGGACTCGCCTCCGCGAAGTGAAGACCGGTGGGGCGACGCCGCTCGCTCACGGCATCCACTCGGCGATGGACGCTCTCGAGGCAGAAGTCCGGCGCAACAAAGATGTCGTCCCCTGGCTGGTACTGGTCACTGATGGGCGAGCGAACGTACCGCTCAATGGCGGACTGGGGAGCGAGGACGCGCACTCGGCGGCAACCCGGGTTCGCTCGGCCAAGCTCAACGCCATCGTGATAGACACCAATCCAGCGTCATCCGCCAGTGCTGCGGCGAGGGAGTTGGCTCGCACGGCGCGGGCGGAATACGTGCGCTTGGACACACTGGATGGGTCGGCAGTGGCGAAGGCGGTTCGGGGGAGATTGGACGGGTAAAGAGGCTGGTTGTGAGTGCCGATACTCGGGGAGTCGCGTACCTTGCGCTCGGAGCGGGCCGTGAGGGCGCGACGGCAGGATTCCGGTGATCTTGAGGGGTGTGAGGACATGAGGTTTGTCGGACGCAGGAACTCGCTGGTAGCGCGGATCGTCGGGCTCACCCTGGTTGTGCTGCTGGTCGGGTCGCCTATCGCGCACGCTGCCCTCGAGGAGATCCCCGACAAGCTGGGCAGGTCGGCCACCAATCCCTGGGATGATGAGGACGCGCTGGTCTGGTGGCGTGACGGGTGGGGCAACTCGCTCTATCCCGAGATCACGATCACGAACACCCCGCAAGACACCGGCTTGCCAACGCTCGGCTTCATGTACGTGGTCGACAGGACTCCGGACACGACGATCGATCCCTTCGACCCGCTGGCGAATCCCACAGCCAACGTGACCTCCAAGCCTGACGGCTCGCTCATCGATCACACGTTCGACCTCAACTCGATCTTCCTCCGGCCGCCGCTCGGAGGGTGGGGGTACAGCTCCCCGGCACAGAAGCTGCCCATAGAGGGCCCGTGGTTCGTCCATATGGCCTTCTACAACGAGGCGCGCTGCTCCACCGTGACGATCAGCGCGTTCATCGGGATCGACCTCACGCCGCCCGAACCGGTCGAGGGGCTGATGGCGCGCACGTCGCCGTTCGAGACGCAGACGGTCACTGGTTGGACCGATGCGACTCGTCGCTTCATCACATGGGACCGCAAGGCCTACGACGCCATGTCCGGTGTGGGGCTCTACCGGGTGTCGGTAGACGGCACCGAGACCGCACTCGTACCTGCTGCGGACCATCTGCCGACCCAGGTGACGATCGAGAACTTGCCGCCGGGTCGCTCGGTGGTCTCGGTCGAGGCGGTTGACAGGGCGACCAACCGCTCGAAGCCCGTAACCTTCGAGGCCTTGGTGGACACGGACACCCCAACGGTTGCAGTCACTCGGCCCGCATCAGGCGCGAAGGTGGGCTTGGGTACCGTCTTCGCGGCTGACGCCAAGGATCTGGCCGGCATCGAGAGCGTTAGCTTCCAGATCGACGGCACTACGGTCGCCGTGGATCGTACGGCACCCTACCAGATCAAACCCGACCTCTCAGGCCACGCCTCCGGCGCACACACCCTTCGAGTGGTGGCCAAGGATATGTACGGCCGTTCGGTATCGGCATCCCGGTCGTTCGTTCTGGACAAGACGGCACCGTCCGTCACGTCGGTGAGCGATAGCCCCGACCCGTTCTACCCCAAGGTTCGCGACGGCTACCGCGACTACTCGCTCACGCGGTGGCGCCTGTCGGAGCCGGCCACCGTGTATCTGAAGATCTACAAGTCCAACAAGCGCACGCTTTGGCGCCAGATCGTGATGAAGCGCAACGCTGGCTGGAACTCGGTCAAGTGGGACGGAAAGGGCGTCGGCGGGGAGATCGAGGGTGGCACCTACTACTACCGCTTCTACGCCAGGGACGCTGCTGGCAACACATCGGCCACAGGCTGGCAGTCGACGACCATCCGCACATACATCCTGCGGCGAATCTCGCCAACGTCGGTGCGTCTGATACCGATGTAGGCCAGGCCGCGCCGGGGGCGCTCAAGGATCCGTAACGAGAGCGAGCCGCCCCTGGACGGGCGGCTCGCTGCATTCGCGGGTGGAGTGGGCCTGTAAGCCGGATTCTGTCGTGGACGACCATCTGTCTGGGACCGCCGTCGCCGACGGCCTCGTGCGGGCATACCCGAGCGCCGGCCGGGCCAGCCTTGACCGCTCCTATTCGCCCTTGCACCGGGTGGGGTTTGCCAAGCCGCCACGTCACCGTGGCGCTGGTGCGCTCTTACCGCACCGTTTCAGCTTTTCTCCCGCCGCCGGTTGCCCGGAAGCGGGGGAGTCTTCTTTTCTGTGGCACTTTCCGTCGCGTCGCCGCGCCAGGCCGTTAGCCTGCACCCTGCCCATTGGTGTCCGGACTTTCCTCACGCGCCGCCAAAGGCGCGCGCGGCCGCCCAGCCCACTCCATACTTGATTATACCTGGGTAGAGGCGGATGCATGGTCCTTGAGGGCGCGCGGCACTGTGGAGTGGTGTCGCGGGGCGCTCCTGGGAAAGCGACAGGCCGCCTGGCGGCGGCCTGTGAGACCTGCTGGTAGCCCGTACGGGATTCGAACCCGTGATCTCCGCCTTGAG
>CAZWGV010000045.1:0-16777 GCA_964633595.1 uncultured Coriobacteriaceae bacterium
CGATCAGCCGCCGCCCGGCGACGAGGCCGAACCAGCGTCGGGTGGGCACCTCGCGGGTGTGCAGCACCGCGGCGTCGGTGCCGAGGTCCCGCCGGATCAGCGCCAACGCCTCGTGCAGCGTCGCGGCGCGACGTACCGCATCCAGCCCTACGACGGGGTGTACGTGGACGGGGAATGCAGCGGGTTCGACGACATGTTCCCGACGATCGACGAGTGCCACTACGAGGCGCATCCCTGGAAGGGGGTGCGCCTCCCGGACCACGGGGAGGTCTGGAGCCTGCCGTGGGACCACGCGGTGGACGGCCCCGCCCTGCGCCTCAGCGTGCGCGGCGTGCGCCTGCCGTACCTGCTGGAGAAGCGGGTGAGCATCCCGTCGGACCGGACGCTGCGGATCGACTACGCGCTCGCGAACGAGGCGCCGTTCCCCATGGACTTCCTGTGGGCCGCCCACGTGATGGCGGTCCTCGACGAGGCGCCCGAGGAATGTACCACAGCGGACTCTCCCTGGTCACGCGCTCGTCGAGCGATGCGGAGTCGTGCGAGCGTTGCCGGGTCCTTGCCCGCAACCCACCCCCGGAACCCCTGTCTGCGTCCCAGTCCTCTCGGCCATCGTGGATGCTCCCTACTCCTTGGGACAGGACCGGCTATCCTTGTCCCACCAAGCCTCTAGGTACTCCCGGGAAGGAGCGTCATGCCGCTTGGACGTTGCCTCGCGATAGTCAATCCCGCCGCCAAGCACGGGGTGACTGGCAGGATGCTGCCCGCTGTACAGGAGCTGATGAGCGGAGTGGCCGAGTGCGAGTACGTCGCAAGCGAGGGACCCGTACACGCGCGCGAGGTAGCTCGTGACGCGAGGGGATTCGACACCTTCCTGGCAGTGGGTGGAGATGGGACCGTGCACGAGGTCGTCAACGGCATCATGGATCGGCCTGAAGGCGAGCGCCCCGCCTTCTCGGTAGTGCCAACCGGGTCCGGCAACGACTACGCGAGAACACTGGGGATCTCCTTCGACCTGCCTACGGCGATCCGCCAGATCGCCCGCGCCCCACATCGGCGCGTCGATCTGGGCGTCTGCAACGGGGTCTACTTCGCGAACTCGATGGCGGTCGGTCTCGACGCACGTGTCACGGCCAAGGCTGTGGAAACCAAGGCGCGCACCGGATGGTCGGGGCTCCCCGTCTATCTGCGCTCGCTGTTCTTCGTCCTGTTTCGGCAGTTCTACGCTCATCCTCTGCTTCTCGAGTTCGACGACAACCCGCCACAAGACACCGTCCTCCTCGCCGCCGCGATCACCATCGGTCGCACCTACGGCGGCGGGTTTCGCATCACACCCGACGCTATCCCCGACGACGGGCTGCTCGATGTCTGCCTGATCGACTCCATATCGCTCCCCGGAGCGCTCTGGAGGCTTCCCTTCGTGATCCTCGGCAAGCACGCAGGCATGAAACCCGTGCACATGTCGAGGCATACCCGAGTCGTGCTGCGCTCCGACGTCCCCGTCGAGGGCCAGATAGACGGCGAAGTGGTGCTATTCGACCGGTACGATGTGCACATCCTGCCCGGTGAGCTAGAGGTGATAGCCCCCAAGCTGCCTCAGCTCGAGGAGCCCACTGCTAGCAAGGAGGGTGTCTAGTGGCCTACCTCGGGAACCTGGTCGGTCTACCGTGGCAAGCTCTATCCGGACTCGGCGGCATCATGATCCTCTCCTACCTCGTGGGCTCCATCCCATGGGCATACCTGATCGTCAGATCCGTGAGCGGAGAGGACATCACCGAGCACGGCACCGGCAATGTGGGTGCGATGAACGTCCGACGAACCACCGGATCATGGGCCTGGTTCGCTGTCGCCATGATCGCCGATGCGCTGAAGGGACTCGTGCCCGTCGCAGCCGTGCGGCTTCTCATCGCCCCTGCAGGGGGTGCCGAGCTTCCTGTCGGGATGACCGTTGAGCTTGCAGAGAGCTTCGCGAGCTTCTACGCGCCAGGAGCCGCAGTGATCGGGGCGGTGCTCGGCCACAACTACTCGCTGTGGCTTGCGATGGCCAAGGGGGGGTTTGCCCGCACGGGCAAGGGACTCGCAACGGGAGCTGGAGCGATGCTCGCTTACAACTGGGTCTACTTCCTCGTCGTGCTCATCACGGGTCTGACGACGATCGCTCTCACTCGCTACATGATGGCGGGTCAGGTAGCGGCGGCGATCAGCCTACCCGTCTTCGCGGTGGCGTTCCGGCAGCCCGACTGGCCTTTCGCCCTCCTGGCGGGAGCGCTGGTATACCTCGCCCACCATAAGCGTTTCGTGGGGATGCTCCGCGGACAAGAACCCAAGCTGTACGTGGAGGACGGCGCGGGGCCGAGAGGCTGAGAGAGCGGTGTCCCGGACTCGCCAGCGTGAGACACGGGAGGCCAGCTGTTGAGCGTGCCTCCCGTGCCGACCCGATCGCTAGAGCTTGATGGCTTCGCTCGGGCAGACCTCTTCGCACGTCCCGCACTCGTCACAGTCTTCAGGACGCGCGAGCACGGCAACGTCCTCGAGTTCGAGCGCGCTCGTGGGGCACTCATCCACGCAGATGTTGCACGCCGTGCAAAGATCGGGATCGATAACAGGCTTGCCCATCGGGGCTCTCCTTCCTCCGACTAAAACGAACGCCCCGCGCGGGAGCGTTCGCAAATGATATCACGCACGGAATCGATGAATACATCGGCGAGACCCTGCGCCACTCCTCATCCTTGGACTTCGGGCGTGGCGGAAATGCCCCTCCTGACCATCTCCAACACCTCTCGCGCGTCCCACAGACAAAACGGGTACGTGCGGTCCGTCAGCACGTCCGCTCGGTCCTGGGCGGCAAGCAGCCGAGCGCGCTTCGCGGTTAGCTTCTCGGCCAGCGGGGATAGCATCTCGGCGAGCTCCGCATTGACGGTCCTTATGCGCTCGCCCATCGCTTTCTTGTCCGCGTCGGGCATCGAGATCTCCTCGACCAGTTCAGCTTTGGCCGCCGCGAGTTCCTCAGCCCGCCTGGACGCCTCGGTGCCCCTGAACGACGCTTCGTCCAGCATCTGATCGGGGTTGTGCTGCAGCCTGTGAAGCGATCGCTCGACTTCGTGGAGGTCACCCTCGGAAGCCTCGAACTGGGGCAGCTGAAGCCGAGCTGTCAGCGATGCCACAGCGAATGGTGGCGCCTCGATCCCGAATAGGCGAGCGATGACCCTGTTCGTGACCTGGTCGTAGCGCTCCCCTCCCAGACCGTGGATGAACAGGTCCGCGACGAGCAGACGAGAGAACATGGTGAGCGCTATGGCGCGAGGCGCGAGTTGCCCTACACGCTCGGCGAGGACTCGTGTGGCCGTCGCGGGATCCTCCGGCAGCCTCGCAAGCTCGAACTCCTCCGCGAATACGGTGCTATCGCTCTCGCGCAACCACACCGCAGTGCGCTGCCCTTCGACAATAGCCCAGAAGGGCGTCTCGATCATGTCTCCCTCGATGCCGAGATCAGGAAAGGGGCGCGCCGCAGATCGGATACCGG
The DNA here is from genome assembly GCA_964633595.1 of uncultured Coriobacteriaceae bacterium. GTDB lineage: Bacteria > Actinomycetota > Coriobacteriia > Anaerosomatales > CAZWGV01 > CAZWGV01. Next base: position 3,521 of record CAZWGV010000045.1, read on the forward strand.
TCTTCCGGCGATGGGTGGAGAGCTCCTCGTTGTGCATGATGGCGAAGTGTCGTGCCTCGCCCGCCAGTCCGACGAAGAACCGGCGAAACGACTCTGAGCGGCACTGAGCCGTCACCGGGAGTTCCAAGTAGTCCGTGCCGGCAGACGCCTCAACTCGTCGTCTAGCCATCACCACGAGTTCGCCTACGTCGCTGGCACCCGGCTGCGCCGCCTCGAGAGCATCACAGAACCGAAGGAAGTTCCGGCTGATGTGCGGTGCGCCGAGGGTTTCGAGGGTCCGCGATCCGCCGGCTCTGAATCGCTCCAGCGCCGCGCCGTCGGGAGGGGAAACACATGCGTGGCAGGCGAACTTCTCCCCCGTCAGGAGCACCTCGCGGCACCTGACTACATCCGGCGTGGCACACGGGGACACGAGAGCGACCTCTGTGAAGGTGTCCGAGTCGACCACCAGATCGATAGGGGTCGCACCGGTGGACTCGGCGAAGAGCTGCAGCCAGAACACCTTCGACCACACGCCTGTGTGATACAGCTCAGGCTGGTGTCCGGTCAGTGCCACTCTCGCAGGAGTGGCAGGCGGGTCTATGACCGGCACGCCCAGCCTGGCCGAGAACTCCCGTGCCGCCTCCACACTCTCTCGGCGTGCAAGGGCTCGCAGGTCGCGTACGTTCATGCCGCCGACAGAGAAGGACCACGATGCGGCCTCGCGCGCAACGTCATCTGCGAGCGCCGCCCACTCATCAAAAGCCGGTCGGCAGAGGATCTCGCCGTGTCCTTCGGGGGCCTGGGTCGGGCGGGCCATCACAACACGTGGGAAGGAGTCGAGACCCCGACGGGCTCCTCCGAGAAGAAGGGTTCGCCCGCCTCGGTCCCGATCATCGCGCCCCAAGCCCGCGCACCTTGCATGACTGAGTCGACGACATGCGCGTTGTTGGGGTTGCCCGAGAACTGGGACACGTAGCACTCAAGCGCCCTCTTCTTCGACTCTGCGTGAGCACTCATGTCGACTACGAAGGCTGGCCGCTCGACAAGACGCATGTGGACGGCCATGTACCGGAACGCCCTCGCCGGGTAGTGGGGCTCACCAGCCATTTCGGTCTTCGTGAACTTGGCGTAGAAGCGAGCGGCGTCAGCGATGCGCGACGCGGCGACGTGATCTGGGTGGGCATCGACGGGGAACGGCACGAACAGCAGCCTCGGTCTGAGCTCTCGCAGGACCTCGGCTAGCTCCGTCCGAGCTTCGACCTTGTCGAGCAGATAGCGGTTGGGCTGCGCGAGCGTGCGCCGCTCAGCCACTCCGAGCACATTCGCAGCCTCACTGGCCTCGCGAAGCCTTGTCTCGCGGGTACCCGCCGGCGTGGGCTCGCCATCCGTGAGATCCACGATCGCGACGCGGAGACCCTCGGCGGACATGAGGGCTACGGTACCGCCCATCCCTATCTCGACATCGTCGGGATGCGCTCCGATGCAAGCGACGTCGACCGTCACGCGCCCTCCCCCTCGAGAGCCGCGTTCCAGACCCGCATGTAGTATTCGAATCTCCGCTCCGGATCGTCGATGTCGGCGCCAAACGAGCGATCGTGATCGAAGTAGATGCGCTCAACCGGCAGCTCACGCACCTCTAGCCCCGCCCGCCACGCCTTTGCCCAAAGCTCCATCGGCAAGGCATAGCCGGGTTCGGAGAGTTGCAGCATCTCCAGCGCCGCGAGACGGTAGGCCTTGAAGCCGCAGAACGCATCCGTGATATCCCAGCCCGTCACTCGCCGGATCTCGGCAGTGACTCGCTCGTTCACCGCCACCCGCTCCGGAGGCGCCTCGCCCACCGAGGCGCTCCCCGGAAGGTACCTGCTCCCGGAGACAATGTCGCCACCCTCCTCGAGAGCGGCGAAGAACTCCTGGATGTGTGCTGGTTCGTGCTGGCCGTCGCAGTCCATGGTGATGAGGCGTTCGATGCCGGCGAATCTCGCGAATGCGAATCCATCGATCAGCGACCTGCCATAGCCCAAGTTCTCGGGATGCGGCAGCACCAGGATATCGTCGCGCTCGCCGAGCAGTTCGGTGGTCCCGTCGGTGGAGCCGTCATCCACCACGAGGATCTCTCCGTGGAAGTGAAGCCTGATGGCACCGATCACGGTCTCCACCGTATCCACCTCGTTGTAGACGGGCATTAGAACAGCATCATCCATCGCCTATCTCCTTTTCGCGGGTCTGGCGTTGCTCAGCCGTCTGTGCGACTGGCCGGCTCGGTCTCGGCAACTCTAAAGCTCGTTCGTACCGTGGTCTGAGGTCCGAGCATGCCCCTAACCGAGCAGTACTTCTCCTCCGAGAGCTTGATCGCCCTCGCAACGGCCGCCTCCTGCACATTCTGGCCCCGGACCACGTACTCGACGTCGATCTCCGTGTATATCTTGGGGTAATCGTCGGTTCTCTGAGTGGCGTGAACCAGTATCTCAAGGTCTGAGATCGCTTGGCGCTTCTTCTCGAGGATCGAGACCACGTCCATTCCCGTGCACGCCGCCAAGGCGTAGAGCAGCAACTCCATTGGCCGCGCACCGGTCCCCTCGCCATTGTGATCTCGACTAGCGTCCATGACGACGCCATGCCCGGCCGCATCCCACCCGACGAACTGCCGCCCGCTGGACCAACGCACCTTCACCGTGTCCATCTGGTCAGTCCTCTCCATGTCTGCCGTCAAGAGAGGTTTGTACCCGATGAGCTGATGCAACGCCAGGCTCGAGGGTAGGCTTCGCCTGCAGGAGCGAAACGTGGGGCCCGAAAGAGCAGCCGTGACGGACCTGGCCGCGCCCTCGGCGATGGCTCAGGCGCGGTGGTTACAGATTGCGACCCATCATCTGCGCAAGCTCCCGAGGATTGGCGGCCTTGCTGATGGCCTCCTCGAAGGTGATCCTCCCGCCCTGGAGGAGAGTCTTCAGGTGCTGATCTAGAGTCTGCATCCCGAATTGCGCGCCACCCTGGATGATCGTCGCCATCTGATGGGTCTTCCCCTCCCGGATCAGGTTGCTGATAGCGGGAACGCCTAGCATGATCTCCATGGCAAGGACGCGAGTCCTGCCATCGGTCGAGCGCATGAGCACCTGAGAGAGCACTCCTTCCAGGGTAGTGGAGAGCTGCATGCGCACCTGCTGCTGCTGGTGGGGTGGGAACACGTCGATCATGCGATCGACGGTCTCGGGTCCACCAGTCGTGTGCAGCGTCGCCAGGACGAGGTGACCCGTCTCGGCTGCGGTTATCGCCGCCGAGATGGTCTCGAGGTCTCTCATCTCCCCCACGAGGATCACATCGGGATCCTGGCGCAGCACACGCCGGAGAGCGGCGGCGAAGCTCTTCGTGTCCTCTCCGACCTCCCGCTGGTTGACGTACGCAGCCTTGTTCTTGTGTACGAACTCGATCGGATCCTCGAGTGTGACAATGTGGACTTTCCTGGTGACGTTGATGTGATCGATCATCGCCGCGAGCGTGGTGGACTTTCCGCAGCCCGTGGGCCCCGTGACCACAACGAGCCCGCGGGGTCTCTCGGCCAGATAGCGGCACACTTTCGGCAGCTTCAGCTCGTCGATCGTGGGGATCTTCAGAGGCACTACGCGAAAGACCGCACCCATCGAGTTCCTCTGCTGGAACACGTTGGCCCGGAAGCGGGAGAGGCCCGGGATGCTGTACGCCAAGTCCAGTTCAAGTTCGGTCTCGAAGCGCTTGCGCTGCTCCTCCGAGAGCAGAGTGAGGATCATCTCCATTGTGTCGCGCGGGCTTAGCATGCGCGCGCCCTCTACCGGCTCGATCTCACCCCTGATCCGGATGCCTGGCGGACTGCCCACTGTGACATGCAGGTCTGAGCCGCCACGCTCGATCATTAGCCTCAGAAGGTCGTCGATGTGGGGTACGTCATCCGATCCAACCGCACCTGCGAGGCCCACGGCCCTTGCCGCTCTCGATTCGCCAGTGAGAGAAGCGCTGGTCTGCGGCTCCCCGTAGCCAGCCGGAGGGGTCGCCGCCATCGGTGAGGCCTGGTTCATGCCGCCCGCCGTCGTGGTCGGCTTCACGGAGTCCCCCTCGCCCGCTGCAACTGGGCGCATCAAGCCGTAATCGGCGGGAACATCATCATGCGCCCCGCGCAGTCCTTCGGCAGGCGGGCTCGCTACAGGGCTCGCCGCCGGACTCGATGCAGGTGCGCCCCCATTGCCAGCGTCCTTCTCGGCCATGGAGGCGTGACCGTCGCCACCGTTCGACCGCACCGCCAACGTACGTATCTTCTGCACCAAGACGCCGATGTCACCGTTCGCGGGGAGATGGGCACATGCTCCGGCCTGCCTGGCCTTCATCGCTGAGGCCTCGTCGGGGGCGAGCGTAAGGATCACCACCTGGCAGTCGGATAGCGCCGGATCACCCTTGAGCTGCCGAGTGAGTTCGTAGCCGTCCATTCCGACGAGTTCGGCGTCCACGACGACGACATCGGGCTTGGAGGACGACGCGATTCCGATCGCTCGCGGTCCGGAGATGGCAGTCGCTACTTCGAAGCCATCCCCCTCGCCCGCCAACGCGCCCTTGATACGGCCGACGAGCGTTGCGTCGTCGTGCACGATGAGCAGCCGCTTGCGGGTCATGCGGTGACCTCCTCGAATCGGAAGTGCCGCAGGTCAAGCCACAAGACCAGCCAGCTTCAGCCACTGCAAGCACCGTGCATTCTATCGGCAGCTTGAGGCAGGAACTGAACCTCGAACTGGCGCTTGTGTGGACTCCCGGAGCGCCCGACAGGCGCTATGATGTCCCAGGTAGAAGCGTGTGAGGAAGAGGAGCCTTGAAGCAAGACCTGAAGGTCCGCATCGAGAGTCTCGCGTACGGCGGGTCGGGCGTTGCGCACACTGCCGAGGGAAGAGTCATCTTCGTTGCCGGCGCGTGCCCGGGCGACGAGGTCTCGGTGCGAGTGACCGCAGAACATCCACGCTACCTGGAAGGCGAGATCGTCCAGCTCTTGCAGCCCTCTCCCGACAGGGTCGAACCTCCTTGCCCCTACTTCGAGACCTGCGGGGGGTGCCAGTGGCAGCAGGTAGCCTACGAGACACAAGTCCACTACAAGCGGCTGGCAGTGATCGATGCCCTTGAGCGCATCGGGCGCATCTCGGACCCGGAAGTGCAGCCCGCGATCACCTCACCCGCGCGCCTCGGCTATCGCAACAAGGTGGAACTGACGGTAGGACCCGAGGGCCGCTTCTCACTCGGCTACACGGGGAAGCACGACCGGTCTCACGTGCCCATCGCAGAGTGCCTGCTGCTGCCCGAGAGGTGGAGGACAGCGCCGCGATCCCTGACAGGCTCACTCAGCTACGCCTCGCGAGGAGCGGACCTGGGTCTCAAGCGAGTCGCGCTGCGCGCGTCGGAGGCAACCGGCGACGTGGAGATCGCGCTGTGGGGGCCACCAGGTACCTTTCCCAGCCGACTGGCAGCACGCACACTGCGCGACGGACTGGGCGCGACCAGTATCACCCGGGTGCTCACCAAGGGCGACGTGAAGGAACGCCGCGTCACCAAGGTGGAGGTGCTCGCCGGACGAGGACACTGGAGAGAGAGACTCGGCTCCGACGAGATGATCGTCTCGGCCCCCTCCTTCTTCCAGGTGAACACGGCAGCCGCCGCCCTGCTGGTCGAGGCCGTCATGGAGTGCGCGGGGGTGACCGGATCGGACACGGTTGCAGAGATCTACGCGGGCGTGGGCACCCTCACCCTGCCGCTCGCTCGAGCTACGGGCATGGTGTTGGCATTGGAGTCGTCCGGCCACGCACTGCGCGACCTTCGCAGAAACCTGGAAGCGGCCGGTGTCGACGTGGAGATCGTACCAGGAGACGCCGGCATCGCACTGCCATCAGTCGGCCACTTCGATGTCGCTATCGTCGATCCCCCGCGCGCGGGCCTGTCGCCTGACGTTCTCAGTGCGCTGACAGCCGGACGGCCAAGGCGCATTGTGTACGTCTCGTGCGATCCATCGACCCTCGCCCGAGACGTCGCCGCCCTCTCCCCTGAGGGCTACCGGCTTGCGTCAGCGACGCCCGTCGACCTCTTCCCGCAGACGTACCACGTAGAGACGGTAGCCACGATCGACCGGGTCTAGGAGAGCTTCCCGACAACCGGGAAGTCGACCACGTGCACGTCGTGCGGCGCGTCCTCCTGGGCGTCGGTCAGATCTGTGCCCGCATCATGCATCCCCTCGTGGTCGCCGCCCTCCCACATGGGGCTGTCCGTCAGGTCGTAGACGACGCCCTTGTAGGCAACGTACGCGGGACGCCCGTTCCTGCCGTCGAAGCCAGCCAAGTCCTCCAGCGTGAACTCCTTCATGTGTCCTCCCATGACGGCTCTAAGGCAGAGGGATTCCCACATGAAAGGGTCACGTAACGAGGATGCCTCGATCGGGAGGTCTTGCAGGGCACGCCAGGAGGCCAACAGAGCGGTCGGTCAGTCCGCTTCAAGCCTCTCGCGTAGACGGACTAGGTCCACCACGATCCGGCGGCCCTTCGTGGCCACGATGCCCGCCTTCGCCATCGCAGAGATCACGCGGCTTGCTGTCTCACGCGACGTTCCCGCGAGCGTGGCCAGCTCGTAGTGGGTCATCCCTGCGATGACCGGCACGCCCTGCGTCTCGTAGGCGGCAGTGGCGATGTTCAGCACTACTCGCATTATCCGATGAGTCGCGTCATTGAAGGCCATGTCCTCGAGACGTGCGATCGTATGCCGCAGCCTCTTCGAGAGCGTAGCGATCAGCGAGAGCGCCAGTCGCGGTTGGAGCTGGATGGCGGCCGACAGGTCCTTGGCGTCGAGCACCAGCACCTCGACGTCGCTCACCGCTATCACGTCAGCCGAGCGCGGCTCTGCGTCCACCAGGCTCATCTCGCCGAAATGAGCCGGCGCCTCGAGGTAGTTGAGCGCGAACTCCTTGCCGTCCGGCGAGGCCAAGGACACCTTGACTCGGCCGACCACAAGCAGGTACATCGCGCCACCGGCCTCGTTCTGGCTGATCACGAACGAGCCCTTCTGGTAGCGTCGCAGCGTCACCATGTTCGCGAGCGTCTCGATGACCTCGGGGCCGAGGTCCGCGAAGATGGGCAGAGCCCGCAAGCGCGGTATGACCTGGTCTTTCGTCGATGTCATCCCCATACGCGCACTATCGGCACGCACCGGCTGTGACTTGAGGCACAGAATGCGAGTTCGCAGGGCCAGGTCCGTCTAGCGGCCGGACTGGCGACACCGATCAGATCGAGGTCACATCTCCTTGCGGATGTACTCGATCATCAGTGGCGTAACATGCGGGATGAGCTGCGGCAAGTAGTTCGGCATGAGCGACGCCATCGTCTCCGGTAGCAGGTCCGGCACAAGTTCCTCCATGTCGGGCGGCATCGGACCCACTCGGCCGCGCACCGCCTCGATCATGTCGGGCATCACCTTGGCCATGATGCCGTCCACCAGCAACGGGAATAGGATCGGCATCATCTTGCCCATCATCGTCAGCCCGCCGGGGACGTACTTCATCGACTTCATCATCGGCTTCATTCCGATGGGCATGGCGTTCATCATCTGCGGGAAGATCTCGGCCATCACCGTGGCCATCTCCTCGGGCCGCATTAGGTCGATGAACTTGTCGAAGTACCCCCACATGTACATCGAGTAGTCGGTCTTATCTTCGATTTCGTAGCCCAGGCTTTCGGCGAAGAAGCGCGCAAGGTCCGTGACATGGATGTCCATCTCGTTCTTGGCGGCGGAATCCCGCAGCTGCACCTGGCAGCAAGGACAGAGCGCCACGATCTTCTCGGCGCCTACGTCGAGCGCCTCCTGGAGACGGTGTCCGCCCAGGATCGGAGCGACCGGCTTCTCGCCGACGAGGGTCAGGACCGACCCGCAGCACAATCCGTCTTCGCGATTGTGCTCCATCTCCACCAACTCGACTCCTGGCATCGCCTTCAGCATGTCGCGCGGAGGCTCGTAGATCCCCTGAGCTCTGCCGATGTGGCACGAGTCGTGGAACGCCACCCGCGTCTTCTTGTGTCCGTTGCCGGGCACCAGCCTGCCGTCGGCGATCGCCTCGCTCACGAGCTCCGAGTAGTGCTTGACCTCGAAGGGATACTCCTCACCGCGCTCCTGGGCGAGGTTCGCGTAGAGCTCCTTCCACACGAGTCCGCACGCGGGACACGACGTCACGATGGTCTTGGCGCCGCGCTTCCTCGCCTCGGCGGTGTTGTGTGCGTAGATCTCCTCGAACAGGTCCCACTTGCCTGCAACCTTCATCGGGATCCCGCAGCACGCCTCGTCCTCGCCCATGTACGACATCTCGTAGCCTGCGTCTGTGAGCAGTCGGACTGAGGCCTCGGCCACGTCGGTGTTCACGAAGCTGGCCGTGCACCCCGCGAAGTACATGACCTCGCCCGAGTCCTTCAGCTTGGGGGTGATGTCCTCTGGCACCCAATCGGCTCGGTGCTCCTTTTTGCCTGCCCAGATGTCGCGCTCGCCGCGCAGTGACGCGGCCATCATCTCGAACGGCGGGAACGTCATCCGCTTCTCGTCGTTGATCAGCTTCCCCCGCATCACCATCCACGAGTGCTCCACCGGCAGCTGGAGCTGACACCGCGTGTTGCACACCTCGCACGTCGTGCACACCAGGAAGCGGTCAACCATCCACTGGTCCACCTTCTCGCGTCCTTCAAGTACTTCCCGCAGGTAGAGGTACTTGCCTCGCGGCGAATGCGAGAGCCACCCTCTGCCCGAATACTCCTCGCACGTGGGAACGCAGTAGCCACACTGCGCGCAGGCGTACGCATAGAAGGCGACATCGGCCGGGACGCCGTTGCGCTCCCTCGCGCCCACCATGTCGCCTGTCGGGGCCTTCGCGGCGTTGGCCAGGGGCCTGACCAGCGACTCTAGGGCTGAGGCTGTTCCCATCAGCACGTCCACTGCGCCCTTGCCGATCACCTTGTCGGGATTCATGACCCTCTTGGGGTCCACGCTGTCCTTGAACGCCTCCAGCTTGCGGAGCCTGTCCCGGCCCAGCACCGAGGGCGCTTCGCGCCGGAAGTAGACGCCGGTGGAATACGCAGCGCCGCCGTGCCTCTTCGCGATCTTGATGACCGAGAGGGACAGAGCGAACGCGACGTTGAAGGCGAAGGAACGCTGGTCGTGAGGAATGAAGCCCAGAAGCACCACCTGCCGGCCCCGGCCCACCATTCCCTCGAGAACGAAAGGCTGCGCGACAGAGCGTTCGATATCCTCAAGGACTGCAGCCATCTCGGCCAGGGGCACCACGACCTCAGTCGGGATGATCGACGGCCCGATGCGCTTCAGCCGCATGGGAGCGAATCGCTGCTCCCACTCATGCTCGGCGACCTCATCTCCCAGATCAGTGCCACCGTGAGCCTGGACGATTGACTGAAGCTCCGGCTCGAGGCTCTCGGCACGCGATGTGGGATACGCAACGATCGCGATGTAGGCCTCTGGCAAGTCGGGAGCGCGCTCGGGGTGTTCCATCTCGTAGGGGTGTCCGTGCCGGTGGGGCAGCCTCTTCTTTAGGCGCACCGACTCAGGATTGAGGAAGGTGACGGACCACAGCGGCAACCCGCGCTCATCCGCAACCTCAAGAACCTGCTGCAGCGCCCCAGCGCTCGGGAAGGCGAACGCCCGATGGGTCTCTGGTTCCAGATCGCGCAGACTCAGGGTAACCTCGGTGATGATACCGGTGATACCCTCCGCGTCGGCGACTAGGTCCTGCAGCTCCTGACCATCGAAGACCCGGACTTCGCCGGTGGGCAGAACAACCCTCGCGGAAAGCACGTTCTCCTTGAAGGTGCCGAACTCGTAGCTGCCAAACCCGCTTCCGCCCTGCGCAAGCCAGCCTCCAACACTGGACGACGGCGCAGACGAAGGGTAGAGCCTCAGGTCCAGCCCCTCTTTGGAGGCTGCGCGCTGCAAGTCCTCCCAGACAACACCGGGTTGCACTGTGGCTCTGCGCCCTTCCGGATCCAGCTCCAGGATTGACCGCATGGCGGACATGTCGACGACTAGCGCGCCGTGACCGGGCAGAGCGCCCCCGTATCCGGAGGTTCCCCATGCCCGAGGGACGATACGAAGGCCCCTCAGGCTCGCAAGCGAGACGATCTCCCTAACCTGATCCTCCGTCGCCGGCCGCACGACGGCACCGGCGATGCCAACCGGCACAAACGGCGCCACCAGTCTGGGGAGCGCGCCGATATCCGAGGAGTACAGCTTGCGCTCAACCCTATGGGTGGACACGCGGCCGTCGCCTACGATCCGCTCCAGCTCATCCCGCAGACTGTCCGTGACCATTGCCATCAGCTATCGACCTCCATCGACCGGCATCTCACACGTGCCGTCCTTCACACAGCGAAAACCATACCGTGGGGGGTATGTTCGGTACACCACCTGAAGATACCTGAGCGGGTATTCGCGGTCAACCTCCCCGGCAGGACGGCCGTTCGACGCGCCTGCCCGCGTGATAACATCGACCGCGCTGCCAGCGCACGCCTGGAGGTCATGTGAAAGCCGTCCTGTTCGACCTTGATGGCACGCTCCTCGACGTCGACATGTCTGAGTTCCTTCCCCGCTACTTCGCCGCACTGCAACGCGTCTTGGCCGAGCTCCCCACATCGATGAGTCCCGCTGGGCTGCTAGACGCAGTCCTAGCGGCTACGACAACGATGACCGAGCCTCATCCGGGAGTCAGCAACCAGGACGCGTTCGAGGAGGACTTCCGGGCTCTGACCGGTATCGACCTCGACGATCATCGAGAGACCTTCAGCCGCTTCTATGGCGAACAGTTCCCGCTGCTGGGCGACGGAGCCGGGCCCAAACCTGGCGCGCGCGATGCCGTCACACGCGCACTCGATCTGGGCCTCAGGGTGGTCATCGCCACGAACCCGATCTTCCCCAGAGCGGCCATAGACCACCGCATCGCCTGGGCAGGGCTGAGCGACCTGCCCTTTGACGTTGTGACGAGCTACGAGATCATGCACGCCTGCAAGCCTCTGCCTCAGTACTTCTCTGAGGTGGCCGCAATGCTGGGTACGGATCCCCGAGACTGCTTGATGGTGGGAGACGACCCCCGGCTCGACCTCCCGGCATCCGCTACAGGGATGTCAACGTTCTTCGTCGGGAGGGCGGGTGGCGAGTCTGCAGACCGCTCGGGCAGCCTGCATGAACTGGCTGCCCTCTTGGGCCAGTGAACGGGCGGGTGCAGGCTCCTACTCCGGCTTTCGTCGAATGAGCGCGACCCAGGCTCCGTCCAGACGTCTGTCGTAGTAGTAGTCGAAGAGACCCCGGGTCTCCTTGCGCAGATCGATCTGATAGCCGAGTCCCGCCGGCTCGTGATCGCAGACGACAACGAGGCTATCCTCGCACCCGAGCTCCACCATCCGGTCGAGCAGCGTGAAGACGAGGGGACGGCGCATGCCCGGGGTCAGACCTCGTACGTCTATGACCAGTCCGTTCTTGGGTCCGGTCAACTGCGCCCTCACCCTCCCCCGCGAAGTGAACATCGCGCCCCGAGCTATAGTTCGACCTGCCCCGCCGCGCTCCTACCGTCTGTTCCACATCAGGGACTAGGAGCCGCCATCCTCTTCGTTCTCGTACAGCTCCGACAGCTCGGCTCCGGCGCAGTCGGCGGTCTCCTTGGGGGTGAGTTCCTCCCGCTCGTCGGCGCAGCGACGATGAAGTTCGTCTCTGTCTTCCACGCCGCCGGATGTGGGCGCGTTACCCAGTGCGCTGTTGCCGTTGAACTCATCGTCTCTCAACATGTCTTCGACCTCCGTCCAGTCGGCCGTCTTCCGACTCCGCTGACACAGTGTACCTTCCCCTGGCAATAGCCCGTCATGCTGTGGTACTCGCCATGCGGCAAGTGTAGAATCGGCATGTAACTTGAACCTGTGCACCGGCACGAGTCTTGGCGAGGGCCAACTGGGGGACAAGGCGCCGAAGGTTCATGCACGAGCACACGTCGTGGTCGCGCGATTCGAGCGCGGCGCTCCTGCCTGGAGCGCCGGCAGGTTCACGACTTCCCAATCCTTCGATCCCATCGGCCGCAAGACGAGCCTCGGGTCACCGTGCTCGGCCGCGTCGCGCGACCGACTCGATGCTCCTGGTCCCACCTGCGTCGAATCCAGAGCGTTGCGGGTATGTTCTGGCCGAACCGAAAGGAGGATTGCCGGATCTGTCGCCGGGGCCGGGGGTCGCAACCTGAGCCGACCTACCGGCCGCAAGATGCCCATGTGCGAACGATATTCGAGAAGGAGGTGCATGGCATGAAGCAGCAAGAGCGGGGTCAGCTCTACGAAACGCTCGAGTTGCGGGGCGTATCGAGACGCGACTTCGTCAGGTACTGCGGCTCTATCGCGGCGATGCTGGGACTCTCAGAGGCATGGATCCCTCAGATAGCCGCTGCTGTTGAGCAAGGGGCCAAGCTCCAGCCCGCCATCTGGCTCTCGCAGGGGCTCTGCACGGGCTGCACTGAATCGGTAGCGCAGTCGGACTGGCCGGACGCCGCCACGATCGTTCTCGACCTGCTCTCGGTCAACTACTGGGAGACACTGAGCGCCACGGCTGGCGCAGGGGCCGAGGAGGCCATCCGCCACACGGTGGACGCCGGCGGCTACATCGCCATCGTCGAGGGCTCGATCATGACGGGCTTCGACGGCAACGCCCTGCGAATCGCCGGAGAACCTGCAAACGACTCCCTCAAGGAGGCTCTGGAGAAGGCAGATGCCGTCATCGCGGTCGGGTCGTGCGCTGTTGACGGGGGCTGGGTCCGAGCCACGCCAAACCCCGCCGGCGCTCAGGGAGTCATGGACTTCCTGCCCGCCCTCGGCGAAGGGGGCAAGCTGATCAACCTGCCCACTTGCCCCGTCAATCCCGAGTGGGTCACCGCGATCGTCGTGGACTATCTGCTCCTCGGGAAGCTGCCCGACCTCGACGATGTCTACCGGCCCAAGTTCCTATTCGGGCAAACCATCCACGACAACTGCCCACGCAGGGGGCACTTCGAGAACGGGGAGTTCGTCGAGGAGTTCGGGTCCGCCGAGGAGGCGTCAGGTTACTGCCTCTACAAGGTCGGCTGCAAGGGCCCGCAGACGCTCACACCATGCCCGATCACCCGATGGAATCGTCGGGCGACGTGGTGCGTGGACGCAGGCTCACCGTGCATCGGGTGCGGAAGCCTGAACTGGGTGGACAACAACGCGCCGTTCTTCGAGAGGGCGG
>CAZWGV010000046.1:0-16762 GCA_964633595.1 uncultured Coriobacteriaceae bacterium
GCTCGGGCAGGCAGCGCCGACGCTCTCGGGCGGCGAGGCCCAGCGGGTGAAGCTCGGCAGCGAGCTGCAGCGGCGCAGCACCGGACGCACCTTCTACATTCTCGACGAGCCGACCACCGGCCTGCACTTTGACGATGTGCGGCAGCTGTTGCTCGTTCTGCAGCGGCTCGTGGACGGCGGGAACACGGTTCTGGTTATCGAGCACAATCTGGATGTGGTGAAATCGGCCGATCTGGTGATCGACCTTGGCCCCGAGGGAGGGGATGCTGGCGGCGAAGTTGTCGCTGTGGGCACCCCGGAGGAGATAGCGAGCGTGAGAGAGTCACACACAGGCAGGTTCCTGGCACCGGTGCTGGAGGGTCGTGGCGCAACCGTGGATCCCGAGTGCGGGAGGGTTCCGCGATGAAAGCGCGCCAGACGTGGAGAGGCCCGGCGAAGCATCTCGGGATCGTGGCGCTGGCGCTCGTTGCCGCGCTCCTGGTTACCGGCTGCGGCTCACGGACACCGCCGCCCATCCAGCATGCACGGGATCCGCTCGCCGCCTCGGTGCCCGCCGAGGCCGTGGTGAGGGTGCTTCGGCTTGCGGGGTTCGAGCGGTCCGCAGTGGGTCTCTCGGGCAGGACGGTCATCGTGCGGGTAGAGATCCCCGACGCGACATCAGCGGCCGACGTGCAGCTTGCGTGGCAGACCGGCCTGGTAGCGGGAGCCTTTGCCTTCGATGACGCTCGCGACGTCGTGGCGCAGCTGTTCACCCCGCAGCAGTCTCTCCTGCAGGTAGAGATCCCCGCGCGGCGCATTCGCTCGGCCGTCGAGAACGACGACGCCGAGGCGCTGCGCGCAGCCGCCACCTTCCGGCTCCTAGCGGAGACAGCCAAGGTGGCGGTCCCTGATGCGAGATCGGCCGCCCTGCGTCTCGAATACGCGAAGCCGCCTGGGGCCGAGGAGCTTCCTGAGGCCAGGCTGGTGGTGGATGTCCAGGTGCCGGGCGGCTACTTGGACGAGAAGAACCGCGCATTGGGCTGGTTCGATCGATCCGGTCCTCAGGCGGACATTACCGCCAACTCTACGGCGAGGTGGGAGGGGGCACGCAAGGCTGTCCCCGGTGTGCCCGCCACCCTTCCCGGAGAAGGTGCCTTGCAGGCGACGGCTTCGCGACTGCTGAACGCTCTCGATGATGACGTTGCGGGCTCAGCCGAGCTGGCCGCACTAGTGCGCGAACAGGCTGCCAAGGGGAGTCCCTCATTCTGGATACCGCGATTGCGCGCGTGGACTAGGGCGGTCGAGGCCGTCTCTGCCGAGCGCCAGTACGGTAGTGTTCTGAAGCCGACCGCCGCCGCGATGGAGTACTTGAGGACCTCGGCTATCAGGCCGGGTGAGCCTGGCGAAGAGCCAGTGAAGGCAGCCGCCGATCGCGGGGAGGGTCTGCGGGAGTTCGTGGAGGTGCGGCACTTCCCACGTGCCGCCGAGCTGGATGTGTCAGGGAGATCGTCGGGTTCGGCCGAAGAGACGATCATGTCTCGCGTGTTGGACAGGTACGGCGTGAGTTCGGCGGGGGTGGCGATCCGCTCTACGGTGGTGACGGCTACGTACGCTCCGGAGGTATGGCTGGGCTACCGCCGAGCAGATGGCCGCGTATTCTGGGTCGCTGACCGCGGTGGCGATATCGCGCTCACCGACGGGACGATCACAGGGTGGGCCTACTCGATCCCGCAGGCCCGGCTCGTGGATGCCGAACGAGTAGGACGCTTGCTCGAGACGCTTCCTTTGGGGTGAGACCCGTGCCCGAAGCCGGAATCGCCGAGCAACTCTCGTCCGTCCCGAACTCTCCGGGCGTATACCTCTGGAAGGATGCCGGAGGCCGAGTTATCTACGTCGGCAAGGCCAAGGAACTCCGCAAGCGGATGCGCCAGTACGTGTTGGGCCAGGATGGGCGCGAGCGCATCCCCGCGATGATGGGGGAGGTGGCCTCGTTCGAGTACGTAGTGACATCGAACGAGGTCGAGAGTCTCATCCTGGAGGCGAACCTGATCAAGCGCCTTCGCCCTCGCTACAACGTCGATTTTCGGGATGACAAGAGCTTTCCGTTCATCGCGCTCACAATGTCCGACCCCTTCCCGGGGATCAAGTACACGCGCGAGAAGCATCGCAAGGGCACGCGGTACTTCGGACCCTACACGGATGCCAGGGCCGCGAGGGAGACGATCGATGTAGCCCGGCGGGTGTTCCCGATCTGCCGCGCCACTTGCGTCGAGTGGAAGCGCGTGACGGCTGCTGGTGGTGCGCCCGTGGGCAGAGCGTGTTTCGACTACCACGTCGGGAGGGGTCCCGGCCCTTGCGTAGGCGCCGTGACCCGGGAGGCGTATGCGCACAACGTCAAGCGTGTCGCCGCGTTTCTCGAAGGTCGGCGTAGTGGCGTGCCTCGCAGCATCGAGACGGAGATGCTGGCGGCGGCTGCGGACCTGGATTTCGAGCGGGCGGCGAGGCTGCGTACGTCGCTGGAGGCTGTCCGAAGCGTTCTGGAGCGCCAGACGGTAGTCCTGGCCGGGAGCGCGGAGGCAGACGTTGTTGGGATCGCACGCGAGGAGACGATCGCTGGTGTTCATGTTGTGCTGGTCAGGGAGGGCCGCGTGCTCGCTGGCAACGAGTTCGTCCTGGACAGCGGGATGGATGTCCCTCTTGACGAACTCGCCGAGGGTTTCTTGCTTCGGCACTATGGTGAGGATGTCTTGCCAGCCAAAGAGGTCATCCTTCCTGCTCTACCGCCGGATCCCGAGGCGGTCGAAGGTTGGCTAGGGTCGGTGCGCGGCGGACGAGTTAGGCTTCTCGTGCCCCAGCGAGGCACGAAGCGCAAGCTTGCGGGTATGGCCGAGAAGAACGCCCGGCACGTACTCGGCCGCTTCAAGGCTCGGACCCGCTACGACGACGAGAGGCTCAACGAGGCACTCATACAGCTTGAGAGCGCGCTCGCCCTCGAGCGTCCGCCCATGCGCATCGAGTGCTTTGACGTGTCCACGCTCCACGGCCGCTTCTCCACCGGCTCGATGGTCGTGTTCGTAGCGGGCAGGCCGGAGCGCTCGGCCTACAAGCGGTTCAGGGTGCGGATGCCCGCGAAGGAGGCCGACGATGTCGCGATGATGCGGGAGGTGCTGGCGAGGCGCTTCGGCCGGTCGGGGAGCGGGGACACAGGCTTCGCGGACATGCCGGATCTGGTCATCGTTGACGGCGGAAAACCCCAGCTCAGGGCGGCGCTGACCGCGCTCGGCGACCTCTCGCTGTCGATACCGGTGGTCGCGCTGGCCAAACGCGAAGAGGAGATACACGTTCCCGGTTGGGACGAGCCAGTCTCACTGCCGCTCGGCTCCGCCTCGCTCTACCTCGTGAGGCGGATACGCGATGAGGCCCACCGATTCGCGATCGAGTACCACCGCGCGCTGCGCGGGCGAGCGATGACCGCGTCGTCGTTGGACGAGATCCCCGGCGTGGGCCCGAAGCGAAAGAAGGCGCTGCTCAAGGAGTTCGGATCGCTACGTCGCCTAAGAGAGGCGGGCGTGGACGCGATAGCCGCTGTCCCGGGCATCCCTCAGGCGCTGGCCGAGGACATCGCTGCGGTTCTGCGAGAGGAATAGCGAACACCCCCACTTGCTCGACGGATATGCTGGCGCTACGGTGGGGACCGCACAGGGGCAAAGGAGAGGTGCTGGTAATGAGGGTCGTCCTCCGGCTCATCGTCTCGGCGGCGGCCATATTCGGGGTAGCCTACGTCACTGACGGGACGCTGCTCAGAGTGGACTCGTTCGTCGCGGCCTTGTGGGCGGCGGTGGTGCTCGGGCTCGTCAACGTGTTCATCGCGCCCGTGGTGAAGGTGTTGTCGTTCCCCGTCAGGCTCCTTACATTCGGGCTGTTCTCACTCGTGGTGAATGGGCTGCTGCTCGCCCTGGTCGCTGCCGTGGTGCCGGGTGTTGACCTGGTTGGCTGGTGGCAGACGGTCGTCGCTGCGGCGCTCATAGCGGTCGTGGTGTCCGTGCTCTCGTGGATCCTGGAACGGGAGAGGTGAGCGTCATGCCGGACGAAGAGGGCTCAGACAACGCAGCTGAGGCTCGGGCTGCAGGACCGGAGCTGGTGGTGATCACCGGTATGTCCGGTGCCGGGCGCAGTCAGGCGATCCACACATTCGAGGATTTGGGCTACTTCTGCATAGACAACCTGCCTCCGTCGTTCATCCCGCAGGTGGTGGAACTCACGACTCTGCCCGGGAGCAGAGTCCGGCGCGTCGCGATCGTGTGTGACGTTCGGGGACTGGACTTCTTCGATCAGCTGGAGGGGGAGCTGCAGCGTCTTGATGAGCGAGGCGTGCCTTTCAGGCTGCTCTTCCTCGAGGCGGATGAAGCGACGCTCGTCAGGCGGTTTGCCGAGACGCGCAGAAGGCATCCTCTCGCCGATGCCGGGTCCATCTCAGAGGGCATTGCCGCCGAACGCGAGGCGCTTTGTGACATACGAGGTCGAGCTGACATCGTGATCGACACAAGCGAAATGGCACCCCAGCAGCTGCGCCATGCGCTCAAAGACGAGTTCTTCGGCGGCCACGTGAGAGAGTCCCTCTCGGTCACCGTTGTCTCGTTCGGCTTCAAGTACGGTGTCCCGATCGATGCCGACATAGTCATGGACGTGCGGTTCCTTCCCAACCCCTACTACGATCCGGTGTTGCGTCCCCTAACGGGCCAGGATCGGGCGGTACGCGAGTTCGTCCTGGGAAGGTCAGAAGCGGTCGCGTTCCTTGATGCGTGGTTCGACCTGCTCGATCTGCTCGGGCCTCACTACCTGATGGAGGGCAAGACGCACCTGACTGTCGCGCTGGGATGCACGGGCGGGATGCACCGCAGCGTCGTGCTCGCCGAGGAGACAGCACTCTTCTTGCAGGGGCGGGGCTTCAGAGCGAGCGTGAGCCACCGGGACATCGGCAAGGACAGGGCCAGGGCGTGACGGGCGAGTCTCGGACCCGACGCGCAGTGGCGATCGGCGGGGGGACCGGTCTTCCCGTGGCCCTGAGATGCCTCGTGGAGTTGGGGTTCGAGACAACTGCCGTGGTCACGATGGCCGACGACGGGGGTTCGTCCGGCGCGCTACGACGGGAACACGGCCTGCTGCCTCCAGGCGATGCGCGTAACTGCCTCGTGGCACTCTCCGAGGATCCGGATTCGGTGATGGCGAGGGCGTTCCAGTATCGCTTCTCCAACGGCGACGGCCTGGCGGGTCACGTCTTGGGCAACCTGCTGATCGCCGCGCTCACCGACCTGGAGGGCGGTTTCCCGCAGGCGCTCGAAGCGGCCGGACGGCTACTTGGGGTTGCGGGGCGAGTGGTACCGTCGACGCTTCAAGACGTGGTACTCCACGCTGAGGATGTGGCGGGCAGGCCGGTGCGCGGGCAGGCGAACGTCGCTCGCAGCCATGCGCCTGTCGCGAGGGTGTGGCTAGAGCCGGGATCACCCCAGGCGTTCCCTGCGGCGCTGGAGGCGATAGCTCAGGCCGACGCCGTCGTGGTGGGTCCGGGCAGCCTATTCACGAGTGTGATACCGAACTTCCTCGTTGCGGGCACAGCCGATGCGATGCGATCCGCGTCGGCTGTGCGAGTCTACGTGTGCAACGTGGCTAACCAGCGCGGAGAGACAGGCGGTATGGACGCGGCGGATCACGTTGATGTCCTGGTGGCACATGGTTTGGCGGACGCGATCGACGTCGTGATCGTGAATGCCCTCGGCTCGGGGAGCATGGAGAGTTCGTCGGAGGGCAGCGCTGACGCGTCGGAGGGGAGCTCCGCAAGAGACCGGCACGCCTCGGACGCAAGGGCTGGCGTGGAAGCCGTGCGTTTCGACTCGGCAACCGCCGACAGGATAGCCTCGACGGGCTGGCGCACGCTTCTCGCCGATGTCGTTGACCCGGACGATCCGTGCAAGCACTCTCCGGGCAAGCTCTGTTCCGTGCTGGAGGAGGTTCTCTGAGTGTCGTTCACCGCCGAGGTCAAAGACGAGCTGTCTCGCGTCGAGTCCCGAAAGGGCTGCTGTCAGAAGGCCGAGCTTGCCGCGCTTGTGAGGATTGAGGGAACTCTGCACCTCTCGGGCCCTGAGCGTTTTCGGCTGGAGATCGCCACCGAGACCGCGCCGGTCGCCCGCAAGACTATCAAGCTCCTGCATGGGCTGTACGGGTTGAAGACCGAGCTGACGGTCCGTCGCTCCGTTCTGCACAAGACGAACAACTACCTGATAACGGTCCCCGCCCAGCCTAACCTGACGCAAGCGCTCAACGAGCTTGGAGTGCTGGATGACTCGTTGGGCCTCATGTACGGGATAGCGCCGCGCGTGGTTCGCCGGGACTGTTGTGCGGTCGCGTACCTTCGAGGCGCCTTCTTGGGCGGAGGATTCGTAGCCGACCCGCACGGTGACTTCCATTTCGAGCTGGCGGCGGAGCGCGATGACGTGGCCGCTGACCTAGCCCGGCTGATGCAGAGGCTAGACGTGGACGCGCGCGTCACTCAGAGGCGTGGCACCCACATCGTCTACCTCAAGGGCGCAGATCCGATCGTCACGTTCCTGGCACTGGTCGGTGCGCACCGCGCTCTGCTGCGGACAGAGGACATCCGAATCGTCAAGGGGATGCGCAGCGACGTCAATCGGCTAGTGAACGCCGAGACGGCGAATCTGGCCAAATCAGCGGAAGCATCCATGGGGCAGATAGAGGCAATACGGACCCTCGAGGAGACACGCGGCCTCGCCTCGCTCCCGACCGCCCTCAGAGACCTGGCAGAGCTGCGGCTTGCGCACCCCGATGTGAGCCTTCGCGAGCTAGGCGAGTTGGCCGACCCACCGCTGTCGAAATCGGCGGTATATCATAGGGTTCGCCGGATCGAAGCGCTCGCGGCCCGGGCGGATGGAGAAGCGACGCCAGAGCGGCCCGGGGTCACTGCACGCCGGTCGCGGGGTGGTAGTCGCAAGACTTCGTGATCGCGGCCCCCCGGGGCTTTCTAGGAGGGAGAGGCAATGGCCACACGGGTTGGGATCAACGGGTTCGGCCGAATCGGCAGGCTCGTCTATCGCGCGTGTCACAGAGATCCGGATATCGAGATAGTGGCAGTGAACGACCTCACCGACGCCGCCACTCTTGCGCATCTGCTCAAGTACGACTCCATCCACGGCCGTCTCGACACAGATGTCTCAGTCACGAGCGACGGTTTCCGTGTGGGGGGCGCTGATGTCGCCGCACTGGCGGAGACGGATCCCGCCAAGCTGCCATGGGGCTCGATGGGCGTAGATGTCGTCGTTGAGTCCACCGGGCGCTTCACCGACGGCCAGAAGGCGAGCGGACATCTTGATGCCGGAGCGAAGAAGGTCATCATCTCGGCCCCGGCAACCAACGAGGACGTGACGCTGGTGTTGGGGGTCAACGACGCGGACTACGATCCGGAGAGCCACCACATCATCAGCAATGCTTCTTGCACCACCAACTGCCTTGCTCCGGTTGCGAAGGTCCTCATGGACACGTTCGGTCTGGAGCGTGGGTACATGACGACAGTCCACGCATACACGAACGATCAGGTGATCCTCGACTTCCCGCACAAGGACTTGCGGAGGGCGCGTGCAGCCGCCATGTCGATAATCCCCACATCCACCGGCGCTGCGAAGGCCATCGGTCTCGTGCTTCCCTCGTGCAAAGGCAAGCTTGATGGCTTCGCGATGAGGGTGCCCACGCCGGATGGCTCGGTCGTGGACCTCGTGGCCGAACTCGGGCGAGACGCCAGCGTCGACGAGATCAATGCTGCCATGAAGGCTGCGGCCGACGGCCCCATGAAGGGGTACCTGGAATACTGCGATGACCCGATCGTCTCGATCGATGTTGTGGGTAACCCCGCCTCCTCGGTATTCGACGCGGGCGCGACGATGAGCATGGGACGTCTGGTGAAGGTCCTGGCCTGGTACGACAACGAGTGGGGGTACTCCAACCGGGTCCGAGACCTGGTGAAGATGGTGATCGTGCAGTAGAACCGACGGCGCGGGCGGCACGGCTCGGCCGCCCGATCGCGTCGGCCCATACGCCCAGATCCCAAGAAGACGGGTCCTCACCGTTGGAGGTCTCATGTTCGGCAAGAAGACCGTGCGCGACGCCGATGTGCGGGGCAAGCGAGTTCTCGTTCGCGTGGACTTCAACGTCCCTCTGGCCGAGGGAGCCGTGGCCGATGACACCCGCGTGCGAGCGGCACTCCCTACGCTGAGGTATCTCGTCGATCACGGTGCTCGGGTGATAGTGGTCAGTCACCTCGGCAGACCTGCCGGCGAGCCCGACCCCAAGTACTCCCTGAGGCCGGTGCGACGGGTGCTCCAAAGACTCCTGGGCCGCAACGTTGTCTTTGTTGATGCCGCGGTGGGCCCCGACGCCGAAGAGGCGGTCTCGCGCATGGTCGACGGTGAGGTCCTCATGCTCGAGAACGTCCGCTTCTACCCTGGCGAGAAGGCCAACGATCCCGAGTTCGGTGCCAGTCTCGCTGCTCTCGCGGACATCTACGTGGACGATGCGTTCGGAGCCGCACATCGCGCTCACGCGTCAACCGCTGGCGTCGCGAAGCTCCTGCCCGCCTACGCCGGCATGCTCCTGGCGCGCGAGGTGGAGACATTATCCGGCCTGCTCACGGAGCCAGAGCGGCCATTCGTGGCGATACTTGGCGGATCCAAGGTGTCCGACAAGTTCGGAGTGATCGAGCGCCTGCTGGAGGTTGTCGACTCCCTGGTCGTCGGGGGCGGCATGTGCTTCACCTTCCTGGTGGCGCAAGGCATCGCCGTCGGCGACTCCATCGTTGAGGATGAGTGGGTCCAGCCCGCCGGCCGGATGCTACAGAAGGCCAGCGAGCGCGGCGTGGACCTGCTGCTCCCGGTGGACTTCGTCGTTGCCGACACGATCGCCGAGGATGCCGAGACTCGCGTGGTGGGTCGAGACGAGATCCCTGCGGGTATGCGCGGTCTCGACATCGGTCCCACGAGCGTGGAACTGTACAAGGGAGCCATCGCGAAGGCTCGCACGTTGTTCTGGAACGGCCCGATGGGCGTGTTCGAGATGACACCCTTTGAAGCCGGGACTCGCGAGGTTGCACTCGCGATGGCGCGCAACAGCCGGGCGGTGACCGTGGTGGGTGGGGGCGATTCCGTCGCGGCCTTGAAGAAGTTCGACATCGAGGAGCGCGTCACGTTCGTGTCCACCGGCGGTGGGGCTTCGATGAAACTGCTCGAGGGTACACCGTTGCCGGGAGTGGAGGCGTTGCTCGACCGCGACGCGTAGGGTTCAGAGCGCGCCCGTGGCACTGGGAGGAGTAGGAGATGGAGAGAACACCGCTCGTTGTCGGCAACTGGAAGATGTACAAGACCTCGGGCGAGGCGGCCATCCTGATCCAAGACTTCGAGCCCATGGTCTCCGGCATGTCAGCACGGGTAGAGATAGCCGTGTGCCCTTCGCTCACCTCACTGAAGGCCGCGTCGACGGTGATCGAGCTGGACAGGCTGGACATCAAGCTCGGTGCTCAGAACTGCCACTGGGAGGAAGAAGGCGCGTTCACTGGCGAGGTGTCCGTCAGGATGCTCGCCGAGCTTCGCTGCGACTACGTGATCGTCGGCCACTCGGAACGCCGGGAGATGTTCGGCGAGACGGATGAGACGGTCAATCGCAAGGCGAAGGCCGTTCTCGCCGCAGGAATGACCCCGATCGTGTGCGTGGGTGAGTCTCTGGATCAGCACGAGGCTGGCGAAACGGAGTCATTCGTGCGAAACCAGGTGCGTGCTGCACTTGAAGGCATAGACGACACGCAGGCGGCCGGAATAGTGCTGGCCTACGAGCCGATCTGGGCTATCGGAACCGGCCATACCCCCATCCCGGAGAAGGCCAACGATGTTGCCCGCTCGATCCGCGCGACGATAGGGGCCACGTTCGGCCCACCCGCTGCGATGAGCGCACGGATCTTGTATGGAGGCTCGGTGAAGCCGGAGAACGCCGTGATGTTCTTCGAGGAGCCTGACATCGATGGAGGCCTGGTGGGCGGCGCCTCGCTGGACGCATCCGTATTCGCGGACATCGTCCGCTGCGCTCTCTAGGCGGGTCCATGCGTCCCGGGCCGCTCGGTCTGATCATCATGGACGGCTTCGGGCTGGCACCCGAAGGCCCGGGTAACGCGGTCTCTCTCGCGAGAAAGCCCAACCTGGATGCGCTGTTCGGCGCGTATCCGAGCACCTCGCTCGGAGCATCTGGTCTGGCAGTGGGCCTACCGGACGGGCAGATGGGTAACTCGGAGGCCGGTCATCTCAACATCGGGGCAGGCCGCGTTGTCTACCAGGAGCTGACCCGGATCGATCGCGCGATCCAAGACGGTTCGTTCTACGAGAATGAGGTCCTGGCGGGAGTCATCGACGGCGCCGTCGGGAGCCGCCGAGCCATACACGTGATGGGGCTAGTCTCCGACGGTGGCGTGCACAGTCACATAGATCACCTGTTCGCCCTCCTGGACATGGTCGGCCGAAAGGGCGCAACTGAACTCCTCGTCCACTGCTTCCTGGACGGGCGCGACGTCTCGCCTACGAGCGGTGCGGGTTTCGTTCGGCAGGTGGAGGATCATCTCGCCGGTCTTGGTCGCGGTCGTATCGCGAGCGTGATGGGGCGCTATTACGCGATGGACCGAGACAACCGGTGGGAGAGGGTCGAGAGAGCGTGGCGGGCTCTCGTGCTAGGCGAGGGACGAACCGCATCGGCGGGTTTGGAGGCCGTGGAGCGCTCATACGCCGAGGGGGTGACCGATGAGTTCGTGGAGCCGGTCGTGGTGCTCGGCGAGGGAGGCGCAGCCGCGACAGTGGGCGATGGCGATGCGGTGGTGTTCTTCAACTTCAGGCCGGATCGGGCAAGAGAGATCACGCGTGCCTTCGTCGATCCCGTCTTCGCGGGCTTCGAGCGAGAGGTGGCGCCCAAGACGCACTTCGTATGCCTCACCGAGTATGACCCCACTATCCCGGCTGCGGTAGCGTTCAAGAAGGACTTGCCACGCTGTGTGCTGGCCGACGTTATCTCTGACGCGGGCCTTCGGCAGCTGCACATCGCCGAGACCGAGAAGTTCGCGCACGTCACGTTCTTTCTCAACGGCGGGGCTGAGGCGCCGAAGCGCGGGGAAGAGCGCATTCTCGTGCCAAGCCCCAAGGTGGCCACATATGACCAGCAGCCGGAGATGAGCGCTCCTGAGGTCACGTCTCGCCTGGTTCGGGCGGTGCGTGAGGGGATCGCGGACGTCTACATAGCGAACTTCGCCAACTGCGACATGGTCGGACACACCGGCGTCCTCAAGGCAGCGGTGGCTGCGGTGGAGGCTGTAGACGCGGGTGTTGGGGCAGTGGTCGAGGCGATTCTGGACGCTGGCGGGGAAGTGCTAGTGACCGCCGACCACGGCAACGCGGAGAAGATGATCGCCGACGACGGACACACCTTTACCGCTCACACCGCCTGCGATGTGCCTCTGATAGCGGTTTCCGACAGGGCCCGGGCGCTGAGTGACGGGGGAATCCTGGCCGATGTCGCTCCAACCCTGCTCGACCTGGGTGGCATTGCTGCGCCCGACGAGTGGACCGGCCGGAGTCTGCTGCTATACTGATGCCTCGGCCCAGCGGATGGGTCCCTCCAGACTGTACGAAGGAGCCTGTGTGAACGTCTTTGTTGCCATGTTGCTGCTGGTCCAAGTCATCTCTGCGCTGGGCCTGATCGTGTTCGTGCTGCTCCATTCCGGCAAGGGGACGGGTATGTCCTCAATGCTCGGCGGCTGGATGCCGCAGGCGTCCAGCGGTACAGGGATAATCGAGAAGAACCTGGACCGCATCACCGTCGGCTTTGCCGTCATCTTCTTCGTCTCGTCCCTTCTGCTCTCGCTCACGTACAAGCCCGGGGCGTAGCAGGCCCGCTCCGCCGCGGGTTGACGCAACCCCTCTGGGGAGCCAGCACTACTCGCTCGGCAGGGAGGGACGCTGCCTGGATCGTCCTAACACATCGCGGAAGCGATACTTGGGCTTGTAGTCGAGCCCGTTTAGGGGAAAACTGACCGTTGGAGCCTTGCGCTCGAACAATCTGGCGGAGTCCGGCCAAGGGAGGGATCGTCAATGGCACGTAGGATTCTCTCGTTCGTCCTGTCGCTCGCCCTCGTCACCTCGCTGACGATGATCGGCGGGTGCGCACAAGGCGGCGGAGGTGACGAGGAGCCCGAAGGGGATCAGCCGGTAGCAGGCGGAACACTGACGTACTTCATCGTCGAGCCTTCGACTATCGATCCGTACGCGGCCCTTGAGTCCGAGGGCATACAGGTCGTCCAGGCAATCTTCGACAGCCTCACCCAGCTCGACCCGATAACGGCCGATGTCGAGCCTGCAGCGGCCGAGTCATGGGAGTCGAACGATGACGCGACGGTGTGGACGTTCAAGCTGCGGTCGGGTGACACGTTCTCCGACGGCATACCGGTGAAGGCGTCGGACTACGTCTATGGGTGGAACCGCATCGCCAATCCGAAGACCGACCCCAAGAACCCCTCGACGATCTCGTATCACCTCGCAGCCGTGAAGGGTTATGACGAGGTCCAGAAGGGTGATGCCACGGAGATGGAGGGTGTGAAGGCCCTCGATGACGGCACGCTCGAGGTGACCCTCTCTTACTCATTCGCAGACTTCCCCGCGGTGGTCGCCCACCCGGACTTGGGGCCACAGCCCAAGG
Organism: uncultured Coriobacteriaceae bacterium; assembly: GCA_964633595.1. Taxonomy (GTDB): domain Bacteria; phylum Actinomycetota; class Coriobacteriia; order Anaerosomatales; family CAZWGV01; genus CAZWGV01. The sequence continues at coordinate 12,766 of CAZWGV010000046.1, forward strand.
ACGCAGTCGAGAACGGCGTGAAGTACACCGACGCGGACGGCAACGAGAAGACAGCTGAATACAAGGAGATGCCGCTTGGCAACGGACCATTCAAGATGGCCGAGCCCTGGAAGCACGACCAGTACATCAAGTTGGTCAAGAACGACAACTACGCCGGGGCGCAGAAGCCGTACCTCGACGGCGTGGAGTTCAAGATCTTCAAGGACCAGGAGACTGCGTACCTCGAGTTCGAGGGAGGCAACCTGGACTTCACCGACATCCCCGACGGCAAGATCGAGGAAGCGAAGACGAAGTTCGGCGAGTCCGAAGACGGGTACACCGTCAAGCCGGGCAAGGGTGTTCTGCTCGGGGCCGAGCTGGCCACGTACTACCTCGTCTGCAACATGGACGACGAGGTGTTCAAGAACAAGGACATCCGGGAGGCCGTGTCGTACGCGGTGAATCGTCAGGCGATAGTCGACACGGTATACGAGGGCACCCGCATCCCGGCCACTGGCATCAATCCTCCGGGCGTCATGGGCTTCCAGGAGAACGCGTGGCCTGCCAGCACCTACGACGTCGAGAAGGCAAAGGAGGCGCTTGCCAAGGCCGGTTATGGAACCGACAAGCCGCTCGATATCACGCTGAGCTTCAACACCGGAGGCGGGCACGAGAGGGTCATGGAGCTGGTTCAGGCTGACCTGAAGGTCATCGGCATCAACGCCAAGCTGGACAGCACCGACTTCGCGGCTCACCTGAAGAACCTTGATGAGGGCAGCTTCCAGCTGGCGCGCCTGGGCTGGATCGCCGACTACCCGATCATGGACAACTTCCTGTATCCGGAGTTCCAGAGCGAGGCGGGTGACAACTACTCGAAGTTCAAGAGCGCCGATGTGGACCAGAAGCTGGAGGACGCGCGGTCGACACTGGACGAGCAGGAGCGCGTGGCTGCCTACCAGGAGATCGAGCGGGCCATCGGTGCTGAGGTGCCGGTTGTCCCGATCGTGTTCTACGCCCACCGGCACGTGGGCTCGAACCGGCTAAACGATTTCGTGTACAGCTCGACGGGTCTGGCGAGCTTCGAGACCGCTTGGATCACTGGTGGCGGCGCCGAGTAGGCTTGCTGTCAGGCGACTTGAGCGCGATCGCGCTACCTAGGCAGCGATCGTCGACAGTGGCAGGGCGCCCATCCGGGTGTCCTGCCACTGTCACTGTGTGACCAGGGCGAGAGGCTTCACTAGGGCATACGAGGTCTTCGGATGCTGCAGTACATAGCCCGCAGAGTCCTGCAGTTCATCCCAGTGTTCTTAGGGGTGACGCTGGTTCTCTTCATCATGACTCGGATCGTCCCAGGAGATCCCGCGCGGCTACTCTACGGCGAGCGGGCGCCCGACCCCGACATCGTGGCGCAGATCCGGGCGGAGTACGGTCTCGATGACCCCATACCGAAACAGTACGCGGACTACCTCTCGAGGATCGTTAGGGGTGACCTTGGGACTTCGATCGTCACCGGTCGCGACGTCGGCGATATCATCCTGGAGAAGTACCCGTTCACGCTCAGGCTGGCGCTCGCCGCGATCATCGTGGAGATCGTGATAGGTATCGCGGCGGGGATCGTCTCGGCGGTCAAACAGTACTCGTTCCTCGATGTGGTGACGACGCTGGCAACATCGATCCTGGTGTCGCTGCCCGTATTCTGGCTCGGCATGCTCCTCCAGTACACGTTCGGGATATGGCTCAAGGAGCTGTCGGGAGGCGCTCTGGCGCTGCCGATATCGGGTGCTGGGCCGGGGCAATTCCCCACATGGATGTACCTGATCCTGCCCGGTATCACACTGGCTTCCGTGTCCACGGCGTACGTGGCCAGGATCATGCGCAGCCAGCTTCTGGAGGTGCAGGGGCAGGACTACATCCGCACGGCCCTGGCGAAGGGCCTCACTGATCGCGCCGTCCTGTGGCGCCATGCCCTGAAGAACGCGCTCATCCCTGTAGTCACCTTCATCGGTCTTGATCTCGGGATCATGCTGTCCGGTGCCATCCTCACGGAGACTGTCTTCAACTGGCCGGGCATCGGCTTCACTATCTACCTCTCGATCATCAAGCGTGACTGGCCGGTGGTGATCGGTTCCACGATAGTCGTGACGTTCGCCTTCATGGTGATCAACCTCGCTGTTGACATCAGCTACGCCTTCTTCGACCCGCGCATCAGGTACGGGGGCGCGAAAGAGCGATGACGCCGATAGACGATGACGCCCTGATAGACTCCGCGGCCGAGACGACCGAGGGCGCCCCGGCGGTCACGCACGCAGCGGAACTGCCGACGATACCGCTTCTTCCCGCCGGCGCTACTCGCACTCTATGGGGTGACGCCTGGCGCAGGTTGCGCAAGAACAAGCTGGCCGTGGTGGCGCTTTGCTACCTCGCAGTAGTCATCATCGCCGCGACCACCGCGGACCTGTGGGTTCCCCGCGCCTTTGGCGATCCGATCGCGATCGACACCACCACGGTCGTTGCGGATCGGCTGCAAGATCCCTCGTTGGCGCATCCGATGGGCACGGACGATCTCGGCCGAGACATCCTCAGCCGAGTCATCTACGGCGCGCGCGTGTCGCTGACCGTCGGGTTCATCGCGATGGCGATATCCGTGGTACTGGGTATCGTTCTGGGCTCTGTGTCGGGCTACTACGGCGGCTATGCGGATGGCCTGGTCATGAGGCTGGCCGACGTATTCCTGGCTTTCCCATACGTACTCTTCGCCATTCTGCTGATCTCTGTTCTCGGCAGGGGAGTGGCGAGCGTGTTCATCGCGCTGGGTATCCTCGGGTGGACTACTATCGCGAGGGTGATCAGGGCGTCGATCCTGTCCGTCAAGGAGAACGACTACGTCGACGCGGCCCGAGCGCTCGGCGCCGGCGATGTTCGGATCATGGCGCGCCACATACTCCCCAATGCGATCGCGCCCATCATCGTCTACGCCACCATGTCCATCGGCGCGGCCATCCTAGCCGAGGCCGCCCTGTCCTTCCTCGGCCTTGGCGTGCAGCCCCCTACGCCGTCGTGGGGACGCATGCTGGAAGAGGCACGTACGTACATGACGAGTCACCCGGCGCTCATGTTCTGGCCTGGCTTCGCGATACTCACCACCGTCCTTGCATTCGTGCTGCTCGGCGATGGGTTGCGCGATGCACTAGACGTGAAGCTGAAGGAGTAGCCGATGGCCGAGGAGCTGCTCCGCGTCGAAGACCTGCGCATGCACTTCCACACCCGCGACGGTGTTGTGAAGGCCGTGGACGGGGTGTCGTTCACGATCAGCGCGGGCGAGACCCTCGGGATCGTCGGCGAGTCGGGATCGGGGAAGTCCGTCACCGCGCTGACGACGATGCGGCTCGTGCCGTCGCCGCCCGGAAGGGTGGAGGGCGGCGACGTTCTCTTCCGCGGCCGCTCGGTGCTCAGCATGCCCGACGCCGAGGTTCGCGCGCTGAGGGGCGACCGGATAGCGATGATATTCCAGGATCCGATGACTTCGCTCAATCCGGTGTACAGGGTAGGCGTGCAGATCGCCGAGCCGCTCATCCTCCATAGGGGTATGCGGAAGTGCGAGGCGCTGGATAGGGCAGCCGAGCTGCTCGATCAGGTAGGCATACCGAACGCCGAGGACAGGGTGAAGGACTACCCGCATCAGTTCTCGGGCGGCATGCGCCAGCGCGTCATGATCGCGATGGCTCTGTCGTGCGATCCCGACATACTGATCGCGGACGAGCCCACCACGGCGCTCGACGTGACCATCCAGGCACAGATACTCGAGCTCATCGAGGAGTCCCAGGAGAGGACTGGCTCAGCGGTCATCCTCATCACGCACGACCTCGGCGTGGTCGCGGACAGGGCGGACGCCGTGCTGGTCATGTATGCCGGACGTCCCGTGGAGTATGGATCGCTCGACGAGGTCTTCTATCACCCGCTGCACCCCTACACCTGGGGGCTGATGGACTCCGTTCCCGAGATGAGGCTCGATCTGGGG
>CAZWGV010000047.1:0-16184 GCA_964633595.1 uncultured Coriobacteriaceae bacterium
ACTCCGCAGCTCGGCAGCGGATATCGTCCGTATCCCCTTCGCCTTCAGCACCTCGACCTCGGACCACTCGGCGTCCGAGAGCGGGCGGAGCGTTACCGCCGTCTTAGCTCCCCGCCACACGCCGAAGTGCTACGCTAGTGAAGGTCGAACTACCCTATCTAGCAGGGGGGTTCGACCTTCATTGGTGTGGGATTCCGGTGTCTAGAGCCGGATCTGGAGCTGCGCGCCAACGGTTTCCTCCTGAGCTCTCGGTTTGCCCACCAAGAAGAGCATCGAGGCGTACTGCTTCTCGGTCACGGTCATGACTCTGACGTTCCCTTTCGGCGGCAGGTGCGCTCGAAGGCGCGCCAGGTGCTTCTCGACTCCGTCCAGACCGTTCGCCACCCGGGAGTACACAGAGAACTGCATCATCACGTACCCGTCGCAAATTAGAAACCTGTGAAACTGCTGGTAGGCGCGACGATTCGTCTTGCTCGTGACGGGTAAATCGAACAGCACCATGAGTCGCATCGCCTTCACCGCTCACTCCGCCAGGACGACCCGCGCCTCGGAGAGGGCGCGTAGGGTTGGCTGCGCAAGCTCCCGCCAGTCCTTGCGGGCGAGCGCCCGGTGCAAGCTCGCGGCGACAGCATCCACGGCCGTCAGCATGTTGTGGCTTCTGTCGCCGATGAGGCACGGCTCGTGCAGGATCGAGACCAGAGCCGCGCGGTCGTCCGGTTCGTTCACATCCAGATCGTCTCTCACGACCTTCAGGTCAACGAAAGGCCGGAAGGGCTCCAGCAGGTCGTCTGCGAGGTTGAAAGCATTCAGCTGAGCATCATGGTGAATCCCCATAGCGGGAAACAGCCCATGGCCGACCAGCGCCCTAGCCACTGCAGCCCTCAGTATGGCGTAGCCGTAGTCCAGCGCTCTGTCCTGACTGCTGCCGCTGTGCCTCGTCGCGCCTGGCATCATGCGCGGGAAGTAGTAGCGGGCGGCCGAAGCCTCAACCCCTGATGAGTCACCGGACAGCACTCGGGAGGCGTACTCTCTCAGCCTTTCGCTGCCAGGCACACCAAGCGCGTCCAGACATGACGCCTGGTTCTTGACCTTGGCGACCACAACTCGTTGCCAGAGGCGCTTCTTCAGCGGCAGTGAAGCCGCGAACTGCAGACGAGTTGCCGCGAGTTGTCGACTATGGCGGCAGTGCGGAAGCAGGATCCCTGTTGGAAGGTGACGTTCGTCGCAGACAGCGACGGCGACACCTTGATCGACCATGCGCGACAGTGCGGCCGATGACACGCGTATCCGGGGGCTCTCAAGGACCAGAACGGCTATGTCTTCCAGCGGGATCCAGACCGTCTGATCCTGGATCGCCACGAGTTGGCCAGAACGGATGTGAAGGTCCGCCTCATTGGAGATCACGACCGTTCGAAAAGCCACGCCGCTTCTCCCGTCTCACTCGATGCACCGAACGCCCGAGGACGTCGACTTCGAACTTGTCGAAGGCGACCACACGTTGTGCGACCCCCAGCCCCCGCTTCCGCCAGGAGGCGTCGTGTCCTTCGATGCTGATAGCTCCGGTGGAACGATCAGCACCCTTGTAGTATCCGAACCACGTATCGGTGCCCTCGCCGTTCTTCTTGACTAGGCGCACGAGGTCGTTCATGTACAGACTGAAGGCGAAGCGGTACGAATCGTCCATCACCCGCCAGTACTTCTCGGCCTTGCCACTCGCGATCGCCCGGTTCGGCAGCTCCTCGGTGCCGATGTCCTTGAGGTATATGGGGACCAGGTAGTACTTCCCTTCCTTCTCGAAGACGTCCGTCCGGACCATCTCGCCGTTGTCCGCGAAACCGCCTCGAACCTCGGTTCCGCCGCTACTCGGGTCGTCGTAGACACGGATGGCTCTAACGCGGGGCGCGACCCTCCCGGGGCGTGTCGGTTTGTAGAACGGGTCCGCAAAGGCCTTGGTGCCGTCACCACCGTGCGCCTCGAGGCGTGTCTTCAGCGCGCGATACAGCTCGACATCCACTCCGCGCCCGACCATGCGTTCAAGCTTGCGCACGTCCAGCTCCTCTAGCTTCATCCTCTTGCTCGTTCTGATGCGGCCCGATTCGTCCTCGCCCTCGACGCGTCTGACGGTCTCCTTGTGCACCTCGCCGCGGATGGAGCGCCTGGGCATGCGGCTCACAAGCATCGGTTTCGGGTCTACCCCTGAATCCTCCAAGTCGGCGAGGGGGTCTTCGGAGAATGACGCGGCTACCCGCGATTCGACCTGCTGGGCGAAGCCCTCCCACGGTGCCGGCACGTGCTTCGACTCGATCACCTCTCCGGTCCTCGGGTCAAACCGGACGCCGTCCCTGTTCTTCGGCAGCGAGTGGAAGTTGCTCACCTGCTGGACCATGCTGCGGTCCGTCGCGGCGATGACGGCGGCGTCGAGTGCGTGGTGCAAGTCGCCGTCCTCCCGCACCTTCTGCAGGCGCCAAGCGGTGCGCAAGTACGCGGTGGCCCTGCCGTTCACCGTCAGCACTGGGCGCTTGCGGTCCCCGGCGAATTGGAGACTCCGCTCGACGAAATCCTTGAAGTAGCGTGCTGTGTACTGCATGTCCGTCAGGTTCCGATCCCGGAACTCATCGGAGGCGCGATCGTCGAAGTCCTTGCGGAGCAGCCTCTCTTGCTTCGGTCGCGACAGGTGCATCGAGCGCACCCGCTCCTCGAACTCGTGCCACCTTGCTGGATCGCCACCCAGGTACTCGTAGGGAATCTTGCCCTTCTTGCGCTGGTTCTCCGTAGCGGTCACGAGCACCTTGTTCATGTAGCCGTCGTCGAACGAACGAGCGTGGGGCAGGATGTGGTCCACCTCGGCCACCCCCGGCTCGCCGCAGAGCATCCGTGCGGCGTCGATCGCGACCCCGCTGTATGGACATCGGCCCCCCTGCTCCCTCCATAGGCGGTACTTCACCCGGTCGAGTGGGCGGGGGTCGTCTTGACCGTAGAGCGTGCGAAGGTCTTCGGACACCGACTCGCGTTCGGCCCGGTTCTCTTTCTGCCTCTTCTCGATCTTGCGCCGTTCCTCAGCTGACTTCGCCACATCCCGCCCGAGTTCGACGTGGAGTTCTTCGATGGGGCCAAAGGTGTCGATGATCGCGTTCAACACCTTGCGGGACTGTGCGAGTGCCCTGCGGACCACGGGGTTCCTCACATCGTCAGCGGGGAATGCCGGCAGCTTGGGATGCCGCTCACCGTCAGCGCGCCGCGAGTGGTGGAACCCTGCCGCTAGGCACGCATCCGAGTATGGCGAGCCATCTTCCATGAAGGGCAGGATTGCAAGGAGCGTTTGCCGCGAGAGGTGCCCGTTCTTGGAGAAGCGCAGCGATGCGAGCGCTGCGGCGGCGGCCTGCTCGATGCCGAGGGCGTACAGCTCGCGCAGGATGCTCTCGTCGTACTTGTAGTAGGTGAGGACATCGGCCACGGCGTCGAGAAGGCCAGGATCCTCTGTAAGCCCGTCCCATGCTTCGGGGGAGGTGCCTCGCACCGCCTTTCGCATCGCGTGCCACGCCTTCGGGTGCGGCAGCTTCTCCTTCTTCTCCGCCGAGAGATCGTCAGGGTCGGTTCGGCTGTACCGAACACCGACGAAACGAGCATCGGGCGGAAGGCCACACACCTTCCGGACCTTGGAATAGTCGAGCGGCGTCCACTCGGTGAAGGCCTTCGTGATCAGCGTCTGGCGCTGTTCGTGCGTCAGGCCAAGACGGGTTCCGTCTCCGTCGGTCGTGTACCGGACGTTGTGCAGCTTGTCAATGATCCGGAAGCGCTCGAAGGTGGGACACGCCACAGGGATACGCGGGTTCTTCTGGTCGAGGGCGCAGGCGCCTACCTTCGCACGCAACGCCGGACCTTCAGTGATGGGAGCTTGCCAGGTCAGGATCTCCATGAGGGCCGCTTCGAACTTGGCGTCCGCGAAACGGCTTCCGTGATCGCGTTGAGCCTCGAACAGCAGCCGAACCTCATCGAGCAGGAGCTCACGGGAGACTACTCCCTTGTAGTCGCCCTTGTTGCGACGGGACTCCAGGAAGCGCTCATCGCGCCAGAGCATCTCCCCAGCGGTTCGGTATCCCTTCTCGGCCATGAGCGCCCGGTTCTCAGCGATCGCGTGCTTCACGGCACCCTCGTCGCCGTCCTTCTCCTCGCCCAGCTTCATCGACTTGTAGCCTCGCCGTTTGCACAGGTGAGACAGCACGCGAGCCCATTCCGTCTCGGTGAGGCATAGGTCCAATCCGGCCACGCGCAGCTCATAGGGCGTCGGGGACTCTGGGGTGGCAACGAACGCCCGCTCTAGCGTCTCGGGCGTAAGCATGCCGCTGGCGACGATGAGCTCCCGCAGTCGTTCCATCCTGATCCGACGGCGTCGCGTTCGACGGCGCGCGGACCTGGCCAGTCGTCGTGGAAGGGCAAGCGAAGCACCGGTCTTCGCGTCCTCCGCCTTGTCGAAGGCGCGAACCCCCATGCCGAGGATCCGCTTCTCCTCGTTGTCGATCACACACCAGCCGACCGACGCGATGCCGATGTCGAGTCCGACGTGGATTCCCATCTCCGCCCCCCGCTGCCAGTTGCGTTGGCCACAGTATGGCGCATGGGAATGACAAGCGCGCGAGACAGCGAAGAGGGGAGGAAGATGAAAGGACGCCCCGGCGACCGTTGGCCGTCGGGGCGGAGCCTTACGCTTTCGCTTATCCTAGCAAGCCCGCCACACTCCGAAATGCTACGAGCGACCAGACAAGCAAGCGCAGTCGAAGTATACCATCATGGGTCTGACACAGACGCGCGAGAAGGACTCCGAGGAACGAAGCGGCTCCGCCAGATGAAAGGCGAAGCCGCTGCTGCGTCTTTGGTGCGGGTGAAAGGAGTTGAACCTTCACGGGGTTGCCCCCACATGGACCTGAACCATGCGCGTCTGCCATTCCGCCACACCCGCACAGGTGCGTGCGCTAGGGTAGCACCGGCCGTTCGCGAGCGGCAAGGAGGGGCGATGCGTGCGGGGTACGCCGACCGACACGCACCAGCTACCGCCAGCGCGAACGCTCACGCCTTCGCGACAGCGCCCCGCTCGCGCTCCAGGTTCGCCCTCCGCCTGAAGTTGAGCGCCTCCACTCCGAGCGAGAACAGGATGGCCGCGTAGATGTAGCCGCGCTCGATGTGCCTGCCGAACCCATCGAGGAAGAGCATCACCCCCACGAGCACCAAGAACGAGAGAGCGAGGATCTTGAGGCTCGGATGGCGGTGGATGAACTCGGACAAGGGCGCGGCGAAGAACAGCATTGTGAGGACTGTGATGGTCATGGCGATGACGATGAGTGCGACCTCCTCGGTGAGGCCCACAGCAGTCAGTACCGAGTCGAGCGCAAAGATCATGTCGATCACCAGGATCTGCGCGATGACTCCCGCGAATGATCCCTTGCGAGTGACCTCGGCGTGCTCATCGGAGAGTTCGGTGGCGTTGAATATCTCGCGCGTGGCCTTGTAGAGGAGGAAGAACCCACCGCCCACGAGGATGAGGTCGCTCGCGCTGAACGCATGGCCCCAGAGCTCAAAGAGATCGCGCTTCAGCCGGAGCAGCCAAGCTATGCCGAAGACCAGCGCGATGCGGCTGATGAGCGCGATTCCCAGACCCAGACGCTGCGCCTTCGCCCTCTGCTCCTCGGGCAGGCTACCGGAGACGATGGCGATGAAGATGACGTTGTCTATGCCGAGTATGATCTCGAGGATCGTGAGGGTGAGTAGTGCGACCAGACTCTGCGCGGTGAACAGGTCGGCGAGCATGCGGTAGCCCTCCGTCTCGACACGGGTTCGTCCGGGAGCCCGAGAGCCCCGCGCGGATTATCGAACGGCATGCGTGGCGAAGTCAACGGATGCAGGAATGCGGCGCCGTCAGTGCGCGATCCTCGCCCGGAGGCGACTAGAACGGGGAGCGTGCCGGATCGTAGTAGAGACGCTCGCCAACGATGAGTCCTCCGTCGATTTCCAGGATCGACACGCCTTCCACCTGTGCCAGCCGGCCGCTTCCTGACTGGGTACCGTCAGCGGTCCAGCTCACAGCGGCCCAGCCGTCACCTGAGGCGACAGTGCCGACTGTGACATCGAGGTCGGGAGCGGCCAACATCGTCTTCGGAGCGCGCTCCACCTCAGGCTTGCCGACGAACCTCCTGTTCGAGGCCACATCCTCCATCACCGCTTCGTCGGCATAGAGCGGGAGCAGCTCGACCACATCCTTCTCGCTCTCCGGTCCCTCGAAGACAGCCGCGTGGAACTCGGCCCCGCCCACCTCGTTTCCCGCGGGCATCCGCTCGGCCATCACGCTCTCCTCTCGAGACCTCAGACTGGCGCAGCCGGACGCTACCTCATCCGGCGCGCTCAAGAGAGCAATACCCCTAGAAGCCGAGCCAGCCCATGCCCGTGACGCGCCGTTGGGGACGGGACTCGCACGTCCCGCCCCCAACGGCCTCGCCTCTGCTCGGTGTGATCAGTCGATCACGGTATCGCTGCTGCGAGTCTTGAAGAGGCTTCCGAATCCCCACGCGCCAGCGAGGTAGTCGACACCGCTGCCATCCACAACGGATGCCACCACATCCGCGGAGCGCCGGGTACCGGAGAACCGGCCGTGCGCCATGAAGCCACTCTGCTTGTACCGCCAGCTGAACGACTCCCGGCTGATGGAACCCACGCCCGTCCACGTGGCGTCAGCGACCAGGACGATCTCTCTGACGCTGGTGGGCTCGGTCCAGCCGCCGTTGAACACGCCGCCGGTCCACTCGTAGACCCATCCGGTCATGACCTGCATGTCGAGGTCCGCCCCCGTCAGCTTGGGGCAGATCGTGAAGTTGGCAGGGTAGGCGTAGGCCCAGATCTCCCTGTAGACGTCGTCTCTGGTGGTCTTGGGCCTCCCTGGATCGAACTGCATGATGAAGACGTCTGCGGACTTGCCGATGTTCTCGACTCCGCGACCTCCGGGCGGGTCGTTCCAGGTGAGCTTGCCGTCGACAGCCATCATGTACGCGGACGTATAGGCGCCGGTCGTCCCGTCCCACTTGTCGAACATGGCGTCGGCGCCGGTGCCGCTGTACCTGAACGTGTCGGCCAGGGCGAGTGAAGGTGTGACCAGAACGACCGCCATGACCACACAGAACGCTGCTGCTCCCGCGCGGATGCGCCTGCGGCCTGCCCGTACTCTCAGTGCTCTCATCTTCCACCCCTAGGGTAATCGCGTGGACACGAGTGCGACCCGTTGTCGCACTCGGCTAGACGAGCGACGGCCTCCCGTCATTCCCACCCCCCTCACCGACAGGCACGCTTCCGCCATGCCTGCCGGTCCACCCGCAAAGGCAACCGTCGAGTGAGACGATTCCCCGCGCTCGCGGGTTCTCCTGCGCGCCCTACAGCCAACGTTACCTTCCCGCAAACTCTCCCGGCAGCATCCCGGCCGATGCGGCGGTAGAATGGCGGCGGCGCAACAGGGGAGGGCCATTTGGAGCAGCCGCTCATCCTGGACCGGTACCGCCCGCTGGCCGAACTGGGAAGCGGTGGCCACGGCGAGGTCGTCCTCGCGTTCGACACCCGCATGGCGAGACGGGTCGCGGTGAAGCGGCTCCCGGTGCCCACCGATCGCAGGGGCCGCCCCTTGCAGGAGGCGGGCTTGGCCGAGTCGCGCACCGCCGCCATGCTCAACCACCCCAACATCGTCACCGTCCACGACTGGGATACCGACTCGGACGAGGCTTTCATCGTCATGGAGCACGTGGACGGTGTCTCGCTGGCCGACATACTCGACTCGTTCGGCCCTCTCGATCTGAACGAGGCCGCAGTAGTGGCGGGAGCCGTCTCTGAAGCCCTCGGATACGCTCACGCGAACGGTGTCCTTCACCTGGACGTCAAGCCCGAGAACGTGATGGTGACAAGGGATGGCGCCGTCAAGGTTGCGGACTTCGGCGTCTCGGCCCTCTCGACACTTGATGGGCACGGACCCGCGAGTGCGGGGACTATCGGTTTCATGCCTCTCGAGCAACTGACGGGCGAGACGGTCGATGAGCGGACCGACGAGTGGGCGCTTGCCGCGCTGACGATGGAGATGCTCACGGACGCCAATCCGTTCGCGTCGGATACTCATGAGGGCTCGATCTTCGCGCAGGAGACGATCCCTGTGCCGCCTCCATCCGAGTTCGAACCCTCTCTCGACCCCGAACTCGACGAAGTGCTGCTCGCGGCTCTCGCCGCCGATCCCGATGAGCGCTGGGATTCGGTGGCCGAGTTCGCTCGACATCTCCTGCCCCTGCTCGGAGACACGGCTGACGGCAGGGTCTCTCTAGCGTCGGTCGTGGGTGAACTCACAGCAGAAGATGCCGAGGGGACGAGCGTGATCACCCTTGGGCTCTGGGATCGGCTTCGTCCGTGGGAGGGTCTTGCGCGACGGGCGTTCGCCGGGGCAGTCTCCGGATGGGTGACCCACGTTTGTCTCGCGCCGGTAGTCCCCTCAACAAGAGCGCTATGGGGCGCGGCCGCACTGGTCGCGGTCTCGGCCGCACTGGTTCCAGCTGCGGGGTCGGCACTCGCCCTGATCGCGGTCACCGCGGCAGCGCTCACCCAGATCGGGCCCCTCCCCGGCGTGGCGGTAGGGCTTCTCGCGGCAGTGTACTGGTGGTTCCTCGCACGCCGCGGAGGAGCGGACTCGTTCCTGCCCCTCGCCGCGCCGGCGCTCGGCGCCTTTGGCGCAGCTCCATTCGCAGCGGTCCTTCTCGGCTTTTTGGGTCGCCCGCGGAGGGCGGCGGTGCTGGGAGCCCTGTCGGCTCTCGCGGCCGCAGCCGCATCCGGTGCCTCGGGCGAGCCGCCTCCTCATCTCGACGTCGCATGGTCAGTGCTCGCGGACCCCTTCGCCGCAACGGCGCTCGACGGCGCGCGCGCCGCCCTCTCCGGCCCGGGACCCTATCTCGCGGCTGCCGCCTGGGGAGCCACCGCCTTCATCGCTTCGCTGTTGTGCGGTAGGGCGAGCCGGATCGGGGCCTGGGCGGGGGTGGCAACGGGCGCTGCTATCGTCTACGTGGGCTACTTCGCTTGGTCCCTCGCCGACGCCGCTCTCACGCTCCCCAGCGACCCCGTCATGAGGCACATCGGCGTAACTCTTATACTAGGTGTGCTGCTCGCCGCCGCTGGACCGCCTCTCAGGCCCGAAGAGGACGGGTAGGCACGATACGACATGAGCATCCTCTCGGATTTCGAAGACCGCATAGCAGGCGCCGTCGAGGGTCTCTTCGCTGGCGCATTCAGGTCGCCCGTTCAACCGGCCGAGATAGCCAAGGCCCTCGGCAAGGCGATGGACGACAGCCGTGCGGTTGGGGTTGGCCGAGTCTACGCCCCGACGTCGTACGGCGTCGCGCTGTCTTCCGAGGACGCCGACAACCTGGGAGGCTTCCTCCCCACGCTCAGCGGGGAGCTGGCCACCTACGTGGCCGGCCGCGCCAGAGAGCGCGAGTACTACCTATCCGACCGGCCCAACGTGGAGTTCTTCGTGCACGACGACCTCAAGGTGGGGCAGTTCCGCGTGCGGGCTCACTCCTCGCCCAGTCCCGACGAGGCCCCCAGCGTGGCGCGCCCGCTGCTGACCCCTCGCAAGGCCACCGGCATGGCCACCGTGACCATCGAGGGGACTCCTCACGACATCGCCCTCCGTGGAGAGCGCATGGTGGTGGGCAGGCTGGCCGAGTGCGACATATGCCTCGATGACGCGAATGCTTCCAGAACTCACGCCGCATTCGTCGCCGAGGGCGACCAGTGGGCGATCGAGGACGCCGGCTCGACCAACGGCACCGTCCTCAACGGTGAGCGGATCGAGTCCCGTCGGCCGCTGGCAGACGGTGACGTCGTCCAGATCGGCCTGACCAGGCTCTTCTTCCACCAGACAGAGGAGTAGTCAATGACAGGCGGCTACCGCGCATGGTAGACGTGTCCCTCCTGGTCGGACGACTCGTCCTCATAGCGCTCCTCTACCTGTTCCTCCTTGCCGCAGTGAGGACCGGCCTCGCCGCGGTGAGACCGCATTCGGCGGCTGGCCGGGAGGGGCTCGCGCTCAAGGTGACTTCGGGGCCGCCTCAGCTTGAGGGCCTCAGACTGCCGATCGAGTCCACCACCACCATCGGCCGCTCCCCCGAATCCGACGTCGTGATCTCCGACGAGTTCATGTCGTCGCATCACGCCCGAGTGGTCCGGTCGGCCTCCGGATTCGTGCTCGAGGATCTCGGCTCGACCAACGGCACCGTCCTCAACGGCCGCAAAGTCAGCGGTCCCTCGCCCCTGCACGCAGGCGACAAGATCGAGCTGGGCACCGTCACGCTCAAGGTAGTGCGTTCGTGAGCGTGTTCTCCGAGCGGCCGAGGTGGGCGGGGCTCACCGATGTCGGCAAGGTACGGTCCGCCAACGAGGACGCCTTCGTCGTAGAGCCGCCGCTCTTCGCGGTGGCCGACGGGCTAGGGGGACACCAGGCAGGAGAGGTCGCGAGCGAGGTCGCAACAGATGCCCTGCTCGATGCCGCACCCAAGCGCGCCGACGCGGTGGCTTTGGGCCGAGCGGTGATCTCGGCAAACCGGGCGGTGATCAAGGCGGCACGCGACGGCAGGGGCCGCTCGGGCATGGGCACCACGATGACCGCCGTCATGACCCAGGGCACTCGGCTGGCCGTTGCCCATGTGGGCGACAGCCGAGCCTACCTGCTGCATGAGGGAGTGCTGTCGCGCATAACCGAGGACCACTCCCTCGTGGCCGAGATGATACGCGGCGGCGAGATCACCGAGCGCGAGTCGCGATTCCACCCGATGCGGAGCGTGATCACCAGAGCGCTCGGCTCGGACGCTCGGCTTGAAGTCGACGCCTTCGACGTACAGGCAGAGCAGGGCGACCGGCTACTGCTGTGCACCGACGGCCTGCATGGGATGCTGGATGACGATCGCATCCAGGCGGTTCTCGCGTCGTTGACCGACCCCGGCGAGGCGGCCAGGACTCTCATCGACGCCGCCAACGACGCCGGGGGGCAGGACAACATCACGGTCGTGGTGGTCGACCTTGCCGAGGGCGAACCAGATGCTCGCCGCCCCTCACGCAGGATGAGGGCCACACTCGCCATGCTCGCGTGGGTTGTCGCCGCCCTGGCGGTCGTCGGAGCGGGCGCGTGGGGTGCCTACGCGTACGCCCAGTCGAGAGCGTTCATCGCCGAGGAAGGCGGGCGCGTCGTCTTGTACCGGGGGCTCCCGGGTGAGTTCGCTGGGATAACCCTGCACTGGAAAGTCGAGGAGACCGACATCCCCGTCGCGTCGCTCAGGCCCAATGACGCAAGCCGAGTGCGCGGGGGCTGGGCCGTGGACGACATCGATGCCGGACGTGCCCTGCTGGACAAGTACCGCAGGGACCTTGGGGGCGCCCCCGAGTCCTTTCCGGCCACTACAACCCAGTAGGCCCATGCGGCATCCGCGCAACACAGAGCTCCTGCTCCTCCTGGCCGCCTCACCGGTGGTGCTGCTGGCGTTCGCCCTCGTCCTGGGTGCAGACAGCGCGGCCCTCACATGGCCCGATCTCGCGGTGCCCGCTGGTCTCGTCGCCGCCTTCGTCGCCGCCCACGTCGCGGTCAGAGTGCTGGCCCCGAGCGCGGACCCCGTGTTGCTGCCCCTCATGGCGCTCCTGGGAGGTCTCGGGTTGGCCGTCATTACTCGGCTCGACCCCGACCGAGCAGCCAGCCAGCTGCTCTGGCTCCTCGTTGGGGTGGGCGTGTTCGTGGCGACGCTCGCCTCGGTGCGCTCGCTCGAGCGCCTCGCCCGATACAAGTACACAGTGATGCTCGCGGGGCTCGCGCTACTCCTCGCGCCTGCGCTGTTCGGCCGAGAGGTCAACGGCGCCAAGCTCTGGCTGAGCATCGGGGGGCTCTCGTTCCAGCCCGCCGAGGTCGCCAAGGTGCTCATCGTGCTGTTCCTCGCGGCCTATCTGGCCGAGAACCGCGAGGTGCTCTCCGTCTCCACCCGAAGGGTACTTGGACTGTGGATGCCCCCGGCGCGGCAGCTCGGCCCGCTCATCGCCATGTGGGCGATCTCGCTCGTGGTACTCGTCATGGAGAAGGATCTCGGCTCGAGCCTTCTATTCTTTGGGATCTTCCTCGTGATGCTCTTCGCGGCCACGGGCAGGCCGTCGTTCGTCCTCGTAGGCGCGCTGCTCTTCTCCGGCGGGGCGACCGCTGCCTACTTGCTCTTCGGCCACGTGCGCACAAGGATCGAGATCTGGCTGGACCCGTTCGCCGACGTCGCCGGGCGTGGCTACCAGCTAGCCCAGTCGCTGTTCGCGCTCGCAGCGGGCGGCCTCACGGGCACGGGCCTGGGAAGGGGCTTGCCCACGCGCATCCCGTTCGTCGAGACCGACTTCGCCTTCGCCGCCATCGGCGAGGAGCTCGGGTTGCTGGGCGGCGCGGCTATCATCCTCGTCTACCTGGTCTTCTGCTTGCGCGGCATGGCCACCGCCACGCGAGCCCGTTCCGACATGGCCGCGCTCACCGCCACGGGCCTGGTGGCCGCGTTCGCGCTGCAGACTTTCGTCATCATCGGCGGGGTCACCCGCCTAATACCTCTCACGGGCATTACCCTCCCGTTCGTCTCCTACGGTGGCTCGTCAGTGCTGGCCAACTCCATGCTCGTCGCCCTGCTGTTGCGCGCCAGCACTGAGAGAGTGAGCGACGCCGAGGAGACGAACAGCCTTGGCTCCCTCGGCAGAAGCGCGCTCACCGCTCGCCTCGAAGGCATCGCCGCGGCTCTAGCGTTGATGCTCGCGGCTCTGGTGGTGAACCTCACCTACATACAGGTCGTTCGCGCCGAGGCGCTCGCCGCGCATCCCGCCAACACGCGTGGCCTGGCCGAGGAACTCAAGCAGGCCAGAGGGGCGATACTCACCGCCGACGGGATCGTTCTCGCCGAGTCTGTCCGTCAGAGCGACGGTGTGTATGACCGGAGCTATCCGGCAGGTGCGCTGGCCGCGCACGTTGTCGGCTACTTCAGCCCGCGCTACGGCCGAGCAGGTGTGGAAGCTTCGCACAATAGCGTGCTGGCCGGAAGGCGCGTCTTTGCGACGTACTCGGACTTCATCGCGGCGGCAGCGGGGCACCCGGTCGTCGGCAACGATGTCGAGCTCACGATCGACAGCCGAGTCCAGAAGGCTGCGGAGGCGGCACTGGCCGGGCACCGGGGTGCGGTGGTGGCCATCGAACCCTCCACCGGACGGGTACTGGCGATGGCTTCGGCGCCGACGTACGAGCCCGAACTCGTGGACGCCGAGTGGGAGCGGCTTTCGGCGGCGGGCGGACCCGCACCCCTGGTGGACCGCGCAGCCATGAGCCTCTACCCGCCGGGCTCGACGTTCAAGGTGGTGACGCTCACGGGAGCGCTGGCGTCGGGCGTGGCCTCGCCATCAACGAGCTATCCGGGTCCCGGCAGGATCGAGATAGGCGGTGCGCCTGTCACCAACTTCGAGGGCGGCTCGTACGGCAGAGTGGACCTGCGAAAGGCCCTGGCCTCCTCGGTCAACACGGTATTCGCGCAGCTGGCGGTGGACATGGGATCTGGACTGCTGGTCGATACGGCCCGGGCATTCGGCTTCGGCGAGGCACCGCCGATCGAGATCCCTTCCAAGCCTTCTCTCATGCCCGACCCGGCCGAGATGACCAAGTGGGAAACGGCCTGGGCCGGGGTGGGACAGCCCGTGGGTGAACACCGAAGCCCTCCCGGCCCGCAGGTCACACCGGTGCAGATGGCACTGGTCGCCTCGGCGATCGGCAATGGGGGCGTGGCGATGGCACCCTACCTGGTGGAACGCGTGACCGACCCCGCCGGGAGAACACTGGAGCGCACGACACCTCGCATGTGGGTCAAGGCGACTGACGAGAACACGGCGGCGAAGGTGCGCGAGATGATGGTCGGTGTTGTCGAGAGCGGATCGGGGGGACGAGCTCGCCTAGCGGGGACCAAGGTAGCGGGCAAGACCGGCACGGCCGAGGCGGGCAAGGCGGTCCAAACCCACGCGTGGTTCATCGCCTTCGCCCCCGCCGAGAACCCTGAGGTCGCGGTCGCCGTCCTGCTGGAGAACGCCGGGCTGGGAGGCAGAGTTGCTGCGCCCGCCGCGAAGCAGGTGATGGAGGTAGCCCTCTCGGCGAAGTAGCGCGTGACTCGAAGCCGGCGGGGGGCGTTCGGGGGAAGGCCTCATCCCCAGCAGCGGGCCTCAACCCACCAGCTACGATAGAATGTCGCATGACCTCCTGAGGGCCCGTTTCGGGCAGCATGAGCGCGAGGGGTGTCCGTGGAAGACCGCAGCTTCGGCCGTCGCTACCGCGTGACCGAGAAGATCGGCTCGGGCGGCATGGCCGACGTATACAAGGCTGTCGACGAGGTGCTCGGCCGCACCGTCGCCGTGAAGGTGATGCACGAGCGCTACGCGGCCGACCCCGCGTTCGTCAAGCGATTCCGCCAGGAGGCGCAGGCCGCGGCCAACCTCTCCCACCCCTCCATCGTCAACATCTACGACTGGGGGATGGACGGCGAGACGTACTACATCGTCATGGAGTACGTGCGCGGGACCGACCTAAAGAGCCTGGTCGAGGAGCGCGGAGCGGTGAGCGCCGACGACGCCGCCGAGTGGGGCGCGCAGGTGTGCTCGGCCCTGTCTGTGGCGCACGGGTACGACATCATCCACCGCGACATCAAGCCGCAGAACATCGTTCTCACCCCCGACGGGACCGTCAAAGTGATGGACTTCGGGATCGCTCGCGCGGGCGGGACCACGCTCACGCAGACGGGCTCCGTGCTCGGCACCGCCCACTACGTGAGCCCCGAGCAGGCCCAGGGCCGCACGCTGAGCCCGGCCTCGGACCTCTACTCGCTCGGCGTGGTGCTCTACGAACTCACCACGGGAAGGCTGCCCTTTGACGCGGACACCCCTGTTGCCGTTGCGCTCAAGCACGTGAACGACGAGCCCGCCCCTCCGCGCATCCGCAAGCCCGACCTGCCGCCTGCGATGGAGGCGGTCATCTTGCGAGCGATGGAGAAGGACCCCATGCAGCGCTATCACGCCGCCGAGGAGATGCGCCGCGATCTTCGCAGGGTGTCGGCAGGCCAGCCGGTGGAGGCGGCCCCGCGCATGGGCGACACGTCGGTCCTGCCGGCGGTCACTCCCTCGGCCCCGGAGGCGGAGACCGTGCGGGTGGATAGGCCGCGTCCCAAGAAGAGGTCGCGCTTGGTTTGGGCGTGGGTGGGAGCGCTGGCTCTCGTGGCCGTCGTCGCCCTGGGCGGAGCGTGGGCGCTCGGCGCCTTCGACACGTCCATACAGGTGCCGGGCCTCTCTGGTATGACTCCCGAGGAGGCCAAGACGCAGCTCGAGGCTGTGGGGCTGGTCCTGGGCAGCGTCGAGAGTACGTTCAGCACCGAGGTTCCCTCGGGCAGGGTCTTCCTGCAGACTCCCGAGGCTGGCGAACGCGTCGCTCGCGCCTCGTCGGTGACGATCGTGGTCAGCCGAGGCGTCGAGCAGATCAAGGTGCCCGACCTGACCGGCAAGACGGAGGAAGAGGCCATCGGGCTTCTGGAGAACGCGGGTCTGCAGCTCGCGCCTCGCATCGTGCGGGAGTTCAACAAGGACGTGCCGCAGCTCGTTGTCATCCGCACCGACCCCAAGGCGGGCACGATGGTCAACAAGGGCGCTCGGGTGACCCTCGTTGTCTCGCAGGGTGTGGAGAACCGCGAGGTTCCGGACGTCGTGGGACTCACCGAGTCGCAGGCGAAGTCGCGGCTGGAGGCTCAGGGCTTCAAGGTGAAGGTCACCCGCTCGTCCAGCGACGACGTGGCCAAGGGGAGGGTCATAGCCCAGGAACCCACCAAGGGCGTGCTGGACGAGGTGGGCAGCACGGTGACGATCATCGTCTCCACGGGCGTCGAGGAGATCGAGGTCCCCAACGTCATCGACATGACGGACACGGCGGCAGTGGCCGCGCTCGAGGCGCTCGGGCTGCAGGTGACCGCGACGTTCCAGGACGCGGCCGACCCCGGCGAGGTTGACATCGTGCTCGGCCAGAGTCCCAGCGCCGGGAAGAAGCTTCGCCGAGGCGACATGGTCACGATCCTGATCGGCAAGGCACCGACGCC
>CAZWGV010000048.1:0-15584 GCA_964633595.1 uncultured Coriobacteriaceae bacterium
TCACGTCGGTGTCGACATCCCTGCCGTACCTGTGTGCCGTTCCCGTGAACTTCACGTTGTCCTCCTCACTTCGCCCAGGGTGCCGAGCACCGGGCGCGAGGGTGGCCTAGCTGCGCAGGAGAGCCCGATGCGCTCCGGCCCCGCCTCACTCCAAGTCCTCGGGCAGAGCGATGTGTCCCGCGACGGCACTCGCGGCCGCAACGGCCGGCGAACTCAAGTAGACCTCGCTCGTCGGGTCTCCCATGCGCCCCACGAAGTTGCGATTGGTCGTGGCCACAGCCCTCTCCCCCGCCGCCAGGATGCCCATGTGACCGCCCAGGCAGGGTCCGCAAGTGGGCGTGGAAACCGCCGCATTCGCGTCCAGGAAGATGTCGGTAAGCCCTTCGTGCATCATGTCGCGAAAGACCTGCTGAGTAGCCGGGATCACCAGCAGCCTCACGTCCTCGTGCACCTTGCGTCCCTTGAGGACTCGCGCGGCCACGCGCATATCCTCGAGGCGCCCGTTGGTGCAAGAACCGATAACCGCTTGATCGATGCGAACGTCGCGGCTCTCGGCCACAGGCCTCGTGTTGCTGGGAAGGTGCGGGAACGCGACTGTCGGCACAACCTCGGCACCGTCGATCTCGATCACTCGCACGTACTCAGCGTCTTGGTCTGAGGTGAACACCTCGTACGGGCGCTCCGCACGTGCATCCACGTAGGCTCGTGTCGTCTCGTCGAATGCGATGATCCCGCTCTTGCCGCCCGCCTCGATGGCCATGTTGCACACGGTCATCCGGCCGTCCATGTCCATCTGGTCGAAGACTGGGCCTGAGAACTCCATCGCCTGGTAGAGAGCACCGTCCACGCCGATAAGCCCGATGATGTGCAGTATGAGGTCCTTCGCGCTCACCCACTCGCCGAGCCGCCCGCCCACGACGAACTTGATGGAGGCGGGGACCTTGAACCAGGCCTCTCCTGTGGCCATCCCCACCGCCGCGTCGGTCGAGCCAACTCCAGTGGAGAAGGCGCCGAGTGCGCCGTAGGTACATGTGTGGCTGTCCGCGCCGATGATGACGTCGCCCGGGACGACTACACCCTGCTCGGGCAGGAGAGCATGCTCCACTCCCATGCAGCCGATCTCGTAGTAGTGGGTGATGCCCTGCTCGCGAGCGAAGTCGCGCACGATCTTGGCCTGCTCGGCCGACTTGATGTCCTTGTTGGGCGTGTAGTGGTCGGGAACCAGCGCGATGCGCTCGCGGTCCCACACGCGGTCAACACCGATTCGCCTGAACTCCCTTATGGCGATGGGGGCGGTGACGTCGTTGGCCAGCACCAGATCGAGCTTGCACTCGATAAGCTGGCCGGGCTCCACCTCGTCCATCCCCGCGTGGGCGGCGAGTATCTTCTCCGTGATCGTCATCGGGCGCGGCATGCTTCTCACTCCTTAGGGGCGTCTCCCGTGCGGGCCCCGTCCCTAGATCTCCTCGCTGACCGTCGGCTTCTGGCTCACGAGCAAGCGGTTGAGCGCGTTCAGGTAGGCCTTGGCCGAGGCGACGATGATGTCGGTGTGCGAGCCTCGGCCGGTGAACACGCGACCGTCCTCCGCGCGTACCCGTATGGTCACCTCGCCCTGAGCGTCGATACCCTTGGTCACTGACTTCACCGAGAACTCGATGAGCTCATCGGGCACCTTCACGATACGGCGCACCGCGCGATAGACAGCGTCCACGGGTCCCGTCCCGTGATCTGAGTCTATGAGGTGAGCGCCCTCGCGATCCACCAGCTCCACGGTGGCCGTCGGTATGCCGGGCTCGCCGCAGGTCACGTGAACCTGCTCGAGGTGGTAGACCTCTTCGAGAGTCCGCTCGCGGTCGGAGACGAGCGCTTCCAGATCCTCGTCGTAGACTTCCTTCTTGCGGTCGGCGAGGTCGAGGAAGGCGGCGTAGACGTCCTCGAAGTCGGCTTCCGCGGGCTCGATACCTAGCTCTTCGAGACGGTGGCGCAGAGCATGGCGGCCGCTGCGCGCCGTGAGCACTATGCTCGAACCGCCCACGCCGACGTCAGCGGGATCGATGATCTCGTAGGTCGTGCGCTCCTTCAGCACCCCGTCCTGATGGATGCCCGAGGAGTGCGCGAAGGCGTTGGCCCCCACGATGGCCTTGTTGGGCTGCACAACCATCCCGGTGATGTTGGAGACCATCCGAGACGTTCGCATGAACTCGCGCGTGTTGATGCCTGTGTCACAGCCGAAGACGTCGGGACGCTGCTTCAGCGCCATGACGACCTCCTCCATGGCCGTGTTGCCCGCGCGCTCGCCGATGCCGTTCACGGTGCACTCCACTTGCCGAGCGCCGGCCTTGACGCCCGCCAGCGCGTTGGCCGTGGCCATGCCGAGGTCGTTGTGGCAGTGCACCGAGACGGTTGCGTCCGCGATGCCCGCCACGTTCTCCATCAGACCGCCGATGAGCGCGCCGAACGCCTCCGGATAGCTGTAGCCCGTGGTGTCGGGGATATTCACAACCGTCGCTCCTGCGCGGATGGCGTGCTCGATCATCCGATAGAGGAACTCGGGCTCGGCCCGACCGGCGTCCTCGGCGTAGAACTCCACGTCATCGGTGAAGGAGCGGGCCAGCTTCACTGCCGCCTCGGCACGCTCCAGCGCCTCTTCGCGGCTGATGCGCAATTTGTCGCGGAGGTGGCTCTCGGACACACCGATCCCGGTGTGGATGCGCGGGCGCTTGGCCGTCTTCAGCGCGTCAGCCGCGACCTCGATGTCCTTGGGCACTGCGCGCGAGAGCCCGCAGACAACGACAGCATCGCCCACTTCGGCGCCGATGTTGCGCACGCTCTCGAAGTCACCGGGGCTGGAGATCGGGAATCCCGCCTCGATGACGTCAACACCGAGCCGCACCAGCTGTCGGCAGATCTCCAGCTTCTCAGCGGTATTCATGCTGACGCCCGGAGACTGCTCCCCATCGCGTAGTGTGGTATCGAAGATATCCACCTTGTCCGCGCTCATCCGTGCGCACCCCGCTCTCCCGCTCGCCGCGCCACTCCCACCCCGGGGATGAACGCGAACGCCGCCGGCCCCATCGCGTAGAGTATGGGCACGACCATGATGCCCCAGTAGTTGGTTCTGATGCCTTCCTCGTTGACCGCCTGGTTGCCCGCGAACATGAAGAGCAGAAGCGGAGCAGCCGCGCAGATGCCGAGGAAGGCGCGCGCGCCCTTCTCGGAAGCGGCCAAGACGCCCAGTATCCCCAACATCGCGAGGACCGTAGGGAACCACGCCGTCCGGCCGAGGAACTTGGTGGCGTAGTCCAGACCCAGCAACAGGTTGTTCAGGCCGCCCGTCATGAACACGGACATGTCGGTCACGTGGGACAGCGCCTCGCGTACGCGCAGGTAATGCAACGCGTAGGCCAGTACGAATACCCCGAGTCCGGCCCCCCAGGCAACGGATCTGAATCGCCGGCTCTCGGGACTGGAGATGAACGCCGATGCGAGACCGGCGAGAGGAACGAAGATCATCAGCTCCCTCACGAGGACGGAGAGCACTCCTAGCGCCACCGACACCACAGTCCAGACTCTCCAGCGCGAGGACGTGAACGACAGGGACGCGACCGAGACAGCCATCACAGCCAGAGCGCTCGCCCATGGCTCGACGTATGTGATGCCGGTCTGTGTCCCGTGGAAGATGTAGTAGGCCGCGATGGCAGCGGCACCGGGAATGGCCAACGGGAGCCTGACCCAGGGAGACACGCCGAAGGCGACTCCCACGACAGCGCCTGTTGCAACGAGAAGCATCCCGGCCACCAGACCTCGCGAGCCGGCCGGCAGTAGCTGCCAGAACCAGAACACGGTGGGCAGCCGATAGCTGAACACCTCGCCGGGATCGCGTCCCCAGCGCGGGTTCTCGCGATATCCCTCCCTGAACGCCTCGTAGTAGCCCTGCCCGTCACGCATCTTCAGCCGTACCTGGATGTAGAAGTAGTCGTCGCTCAAGTCCGAGCCCGCGGGCATCGTCCGCTCGAGGCGCTCGAATAGCGGCGGAGTGGTGCCAAACTGTCTGCGGTCGACCTCGAACACGGTCACCCACATGTTCACAACGATCATCGCCACCGCGAATCCGAAGGCGATCGTCGCAACCTGCCGCCGGCGCTCGCAGGCTGCCCGGACCGCCGCCCCCGCCAACGCCGCACCGATCGAGGCGAGCACGCCGGTCCCAAAGGCGACCGCGGTCGAGAGCCCCGCGTCACGGATGTAGTATGGCGAGACCAGCACTATCCCGAGCGCCGATCCCAAACCGGCCGCAAGCGCGGCTTGTGCGAGCGTACTCGCCACCAGGCCTGCGGTCAGCCCGACGATGATCGCGCCCTGCACCTCGGGAGCGTGGAAGAACAGTCCGCCGCCTGTCACCATCTGCGTCAGCATGGCCGCCAGGAATGCGGCGACTCCGCGCCATTGCGAACGCGTGAGCAGACCGTCGAGTGCTCGGCGGACTTGTGAGGCGGGACCTTCGCTCTCAGGACTCGGGCTCACTAGAGTTCGACGCTCCAGGCATCCTCGATTCCGGCCTGTGCCACGATCTCCTCCAGCAACTCCGCGCTCACCGGCGTGTCGACGTTGATGCCCATGACGGCAGAACCGCCTCTCTTGGTCCTGCCTACCTGCATTGATGCGATGTTGATCTCGTTTGCGCCGAGCAGCGTACCGACTTTGCCGATCATGCCCGGACGATCTTCGTACTTGAAGAACGCCATGTACTTGCTGGGCGCCATATCGATGTCGAACTCGTACAGGCTCACCAGCCTGGGCTCGTTGCGCTTCCCGATGAGCGTGGCACCTACTGCCACATCGCCGTCCTCGGTCTTCGCGCGCACCTCGATCATGTTCACGTAGTCGTGGCTTTCCGCCTGCCGAGTCTCGGTGACCTTGATGCCGCGCTGCTCGGCGTAGAGGTTCGCGTTCACGAAGTTCACACTGTCCTGCGTGACGCGCGAGAGCAGCCCCATCAGGACCGCTGTCTTGAGGATCCGAGTGTCCAGCTCGGCAAGGCCGCCGAGGAAGCGCACCTCGATGCCGCCTACCTGGCCCCTGACAACCTGCACCACCATGCGGCCGAGCCGTTCGGCCAGTCCCATCCAGGGCTTCAAGACGTCCATGACTTCGGCGGCTACGGGAGCGATGTTGACTGCGGTAGGCACCATCTCGCCGAGTAAGCCGGCCATCACGTAGTCGGCGATCTGCTCGCCCGCTCTATCCTGCGCCTCTTCGGTTGAAGCGCCCAGGTGGGGCGTGAGGATGGCGTTCTCGAACTCCATGAGCGGCGAGTCAGTACACGGCTCCACCTCGTACACGTCGATACCGCACGACGCCACCTTGCCAGACCGCATCGCTTCAGCCAGCACGTCCAGCTGGAATATGCCGCCACGAGCCGTATTGATGAGGCGCACCCCGTCCTTCATCTTCGCGAACTGCTCGGCGCCGAACATCCCGATCGTCTCCTTGGTCTTAGGGAGATGTACCGTGATGTAGTCGGCCTTGGGCAGCAACTCGTCGATGGACGCGAAGAGCTCCACCCCCATCACGGCGGCCCTGTCCTCCGATGTGTACGGGTCGAAGCCGATCAGCTTCATCCCGAGACCCCGCGCGCGCTCCGCCACCAGCGAACCGATCCGTCCGAGCCCGACGATGGCCAGCACCTTCTCGTACACCTCTGAGCCCGTGAACTTGCTCCGCTCCCACTTGCACTGCTTCATGGAAGCGTTCGCCTGCGGGATGTTGCGCGACTGAGCGAGCATCAACGCGATGGTGTGCTCGGCGGCGGACACGATGTTGGACGTGGGAGCGTTGCATACCACGATCCCGCGCTCGGTGGCGGCCTCGACATCCACGTTGTCGACGCCCACGCCAGCCCGTCCGATGATCTTCAGCTTCGTGCCGGCCTCGATGACCTCGCGCGTGGCCTTTGTCGCCGAGCGGACGATCAGTGCGTCGTACTCGGGGATGGCCTCTACGAGCTGCTCGGGAGTGAGGTCGGTCTTCACATCGACCTCGAAGTGTCCCTTCAGCTTGTCGATGCCGCTGGTCGCGATCTTCTCCGCAACGAGTACCTTCTCCATCGGTCCTAGCCTCCCATCAGGACGGCTTCAGCGGCACGTATCCCCGCGCCGCGTTCGAACTCGTAGCCCAGCCCCGCTAGCGTCATCTCGAGCGCCGCAAGAGTCGTGATGATGTCAAAGTCGCCGAAGTAGCCGAGATGCCCCACTCGGAAGATGCGGCCGGCGTAGTCATCCTGGCCGCCGGCTATGGTCACACCGTAGGTGTCCTTCAGCGTCTTGACGATGGCTTTGCCGTCGACGCCCTCGGGAACCCACACAGGGGTGACCGCGCTGCCGCGCCCCTCAGGCGGCGCGAAGAGCGTAAGCCCCAGCGCCTCGCATCCGGCTCGAGTGGCGGCGGCTAGACGCGAGTGCCGCGCGATCGTGTTCTCCAGCCCCTCGTCCCTGATCATGCGGAGTGCCTCCGCGAGCCCGATGATGAGAGAGACGGGCGGCGTGAAGGGCGTGGTCTCCTTCTCGAGGCTCTTGCGATAGCGGCCCCAGTCCAGGTAGAACTTCGGCAGCGTAGAGCGCTCGTACGCCTTCCAGGCCTTAGCCGATACGGAGACGGCAGCCAGGCCCGGCGGGAGCATCAGCCCCTTCTGCGACCCGGTCATGACGACATCCAGGCCCCACTCGTCGGTCTTGCACTCCACGGCGCCGATGCCGGTGATGGAGTCCACGATGAAGACGCAGTCGGGGTAGGCGGCGACGGTCGCGGCGATGGCCTTCACGTCGTTGAGTACGCCGGATGACGTCTCCGACTGCACCACCACGACACCTCGTGCCTCGGGGTTGTCCGAGAGCGCAGCCGCCACGTCGGCCGGATCGACGGTCTGGGTCCACTCATAGGCGAGGTCGACGACGTTGAGCCCGTACGCCTTCGCCAGCTGCATCATGCGGTCGCCGAACTTGCCGTTGCGGGCCACGATGACCGTGTCCCCGGCGCAGAAGCAGTTCGCGAACGAACTCTCCATGACCGCCGTGCCCGAGCCCGCCAGGACCAGAACGTCATTCGAAGTCTCGAAGACGTACTGGAGCCCCTCGACTACCTCCATCAGCGTCGCCGAGAACTCAGGCGTGCGGTGATGGATGATCGGGCGGGCCTGCGCCAGCAGGACCTCGGCCGGCACCGGGGTCGGACCTGGCGTCATCAGGTAGCGCTTCTTCATCACTCACTCCCAATCGCTCGAACGGTCCGCCGACACGGACCGTGGGCGCGTCGCGCCCCCAACCCCCTCAGTCCTTGGCTATCCACGAGAACATGCCGCGAAGCCCCGATCCGATCTCCTCGATGAGTGACTCCGCGTGAATGCGGCGCATCGCCTTGAAGTGCGGCTGGCCGGCCTTGTTCTCCAGCACCCACTTCCTGGCGAACTCCCCGCTCTGGATCTCCCACAAGATCTCAGCCATCGTCGCGCGCGTCTCATCCGTGATGATGCGCGGACCGGTCTCGTAGTCGCCGTACTCGGCCGTATTCGAGATCGACTCGCGCATCTTGGCCATGCCACCCTCGTACATCAAGTCGATGATGAGCTTGAGCTCGTGCAGGCATTCGAAGTACGCGACCTCCGGCTGATAGCCCGCTTCGACGAGCGTCTCGAAGCCCGCCTCGGCAAGGTGCGTGAGGCCGCCACACAGCACGCACTGCTCGCCGAAGAGATCTGTCTCCGTCTCCTCGGAGAAGGTGGTCTCGATGACGCCCGCTCGCGCCCCGCCTATACCGGCGGCCCAGGCTAGCGCGGTCTCCTTGGCGCTGCCCGAAGCGTCGCGGTGCACTGCGATGAGGCAGGGTACGCCGCCGCCCTCGGTGAAGATGCGCCGCACCATGTGGCCCGGCCCCTTCGGAGCGATCATGACGACGTCCGTGCCCTCGGGCGGCTCGATCTGCCCGAAGTGGATGTTGAAGCCGTGAGCGAATGCGAGTGTCTTACCCTCGCCCATGCTCTCGTGGATCTCCGAGTAGTAGGTGTGCGCCTGGGTCTCGTCGGGCGTCAGCATCATCACGATCTCGGCCTCCTGGGCTGCCTCACGAGGCGTCATGACCCGAAGTCCGTCAGCCTTGACCCGCTCGGCCGTGGCCGAACCTGGCCTGAGGCCCACCCTAACGTCGCAGCCCGAGTCGTGCAGGTTCAGAGCGTGTGCGTGCCCCTGGCTCCCATAGCCGATGATCGCGATCGGACGCCCCTTGATGAGCGACAGGTCGCAGTCCCCCTCGTAGTAGATCCTCGCCATCTCTCTCCTCCTCGCTCCCCGGTCTCGAGCCGTCCCTCGACGGTCCGGCGAGCCGTCCGGTCTATATCTCCTTCGAGCCGCGAGCCAGGGCTATCCTGCCCGTCCTCGCCAGCTCCTTGATGCCGTACGCGCGCAGCAGATCCTCCATGGCCTCGACCTTGTCGCTCGCCCCCGTGGCTTCGATCGTCACGCTGTTCTTGCCTACGTCTACGATCTTCGCCCTGAACACGTTGGCGACCTCGATGATCTCGTGACGCCTGTCAGGCGGTGCGTTCACCTTGAACAGCACCAGCTCACGGTCGACCATGTCCTTCGGACTGAGGTCCTGGATCTTGATCACGTTGACCAGCTTGTAGAGCTGCTTGGTTATCTGCTCGAGCGGTGTCTCCGCAGCGTTCACCACGATAGTCATCCGCGAGAGCGTCGGGTCCTCGGTGACGCCCACCGCGAGGGAGTCTATGTTGAACCCTCGCCGCGCGAACAGCCCCGCGACGCGAGTCAGAACGCCGGGGCGGTTCTCCACGAGTACCGAGATGGTGTGCTGCATCACTCCCACACCTCCTGCAACAACTCGTCGTCGAGCATCTCCGAGATGGGCCCTCCCGGTATGCCGCCGAGCATCTCCTCGATAGAACCTCCGGGAGCGACCATGGGGAACACGCACTCCTCGGGAGCCACGCGGAAGTCGGCCACCACAGGTCCCTCGTGGGCGAGCGCCTTCTCCAGCACCTCGTCCACCTGCGACGCGTCGGTCGCCCTGAGTCCGAGGACACCGTATGCCTCGGCGAGCTTCACGAAGTCGGGGCAGTCCTGGGCGAGCACCGATGAGCTGTAGCGTCGCTCGTAGAAGAGCTCCTGCCACTGCCTCACCATGCCGAGGAACCCGTTGTTCAGGATGATGACCTTCACGGGCAGTTTGTTGAGGCTGATGGTGGCCAGCTCCTGGCTCACCATCTGGACCGAGCCATCGCCGGCTACGTCCACGACCAGGTGATCCGGCCGACCCACTTGGGCACCCATGGCTGCGGGCAACCCGAAGCCCATCGTGCCGAGCCCGCCCGACGACACCCACGTGCGCGGCTCTCGAATGCAGCCGAACTGGCACGCCCACATCTGGTTCTGTCCTACCTCGGTTGCGATGACTGTGGGGCGGTCCTTCGTCATGTCGCGCACACGCTCGACGACGTGTTGAGGCATGATCACCTCGTCGCTCGCGTGGTAGTGCAACGGAAAGCGGGAGCGCCAGTCATCGATGACGCGCATCCACGCCTCCGTCCTCGGCTCCGCCCCCACCTTGCGAAGCTCGGCGATCACGGCCGAGAGCACGTTCTTGGCGTCGCCAACGACCGGCACGTCGACGGAGCGGTTCTTACCGATCTCCGCCGGATCGATGTCGATGTGAACCACCTTGGCCTTGGTGGCGAACGAGGCGAGCTTACCGGTCACGCGATCGTCGAATCTCACCCCGACGGCCACCAAGAGATCTGTCTCCGTGAGCGAGTAGTTCGTGTACTTGGCACCGTGCATGCCGGGCATGCCGATCCACAGATGATGGTCCTCGGGGAAGGCACCCTTTCCCATCATCGTCGTGGTCACGGGCAGCTGCATCAGCTCGGCGAGTTCCTTGAGTTCCTTCCATGCGCCCGAGGAGAGCACACCGCCTCCCGCGTAGAGCAGGGGCTTTCGGGCCCGCGCGATAAGCGCTGCAGCCTGCTTGATCTGCTTAGCGTGACCTCGGTATGTCGGCCTGAAGCCCGGGGTCTTGACCCCGTCCAACCAGCTGAATGTGAGTTCGCCCTTGGAGACGTCCACCGGCAGGTCCACCAGTACTGGACCTGGTCGTCCGGTGGTCGCGATGTGATGAGCCTCTTGCAGCACGTCCGGAAGGTCCGCTGCGTCCTTCACGAGGTAGCTGTGCTTCGTGATCGGCAGCGTTATCCCCGTGATGTCGGACTCCTGAAAGGCGTCCGTTCCTATCACGTGCGTGGCCACCTGTGCCGTGAACACGAGCATCGGAATTGAGTCCATGTAGGCGTTCGCGATGCCTGTTACGGTGTTCGTCGCACCCGGGCCGCTCGTGACTATCACGGCCGCGGGCTTGCCCGTCACCCTCGCGTAGCCATCTGCGGCGTGCGCCGCGCCCTGCTCGTGCCGCACGAGCACCTGTTGGATGTCCTCGCGTTCGTACAG
Organism: uncultured Coriobacteriaceae bacterium; assembly: GCA_964633595.1. Lineage (GTDB taxonomy): Bacteria > Actinomycetota > Coriobacteriia > Anaerosomatales > CAZWGV01 > CAZWGV01. The sequence goes on from CAZWGV010000048.1 coordinate 10,512, forward strand.
CGCATCGAAGATCGGCAGCGCCACACCTCCGGGATAGCCGAAGACCACATCGATGCCCACGTTCTCGAAGCCTCTGACGAGCGCTTCAGCTCCGGTCGTCCTCATGCCATCACCTCCGGCATCTCGACCGCCCTGCTCTCATACCTCACGAGACCACCGCCCCTCGATCGGCTCCGGAGACAGCGGCCGCGTACCGTGCAAGATACCCGCTCGTGACGTTCGGTTCCGGCGGTGTCCACGCCTCACGCCGTTCGGCCAGGAGCTCGGGCGAGACCTCAAGCTCGATACGGCCTGCGTCTATGTCGACCGTGACGAGGTCGCCCTCCTCCACAAGCGCGATCGGTCCGCCTTCGACCGCCTCGGGGCTTACATGCCCCACGGCGGGGCCCTTGGTTGCGCCCGAGAAGCGGCCGTCGGTCACCAGCGCCACCGCGCTCGAGAGCCCCATCCCCGCCAACGCAGATGTCGGGGTGAGCATCTCGCGCATGCCGGGGCCGCCCCGAGGCCCTTCGTAGCGGATGACCACGACATCCCCGGGCTCGATCCTGCCACCCAGAATGGCCTCGACGGCGGACTCCTCGGACTCGAACACGCGCGCAGGGCCGGTGTGCTTGCGCATCTCGGGGGGCACTGCGGACTGCTTCACCACAGCGCCACCCGGCGCAAGCCCACCTCGGAGGACCTTGAGTCCACCCTCGGGGTAGTAGGCGTCACTCACCGGGCGGATGACGCTCGCGTCACGGTTGCAGGCGGCGTCCGCCACCTCGCCTATCGTCACGCCCCCCACAGTGAGCGCATCGCGCTCAAGCAGACCGACAACGTCCAGCTCCTTCAGGATCGCCGAGACGCCGCCCGCCCAGTAGAGATCCTCCATGTGGTACTCGCTCGCCGGCGAGATGCGGCACAGGTTGGGGGTGGCGGCGGACACCTCGGCCCAGTCGTCGAGCGTTACGTCGCACCCCGCCTCGTGAGCGATGGCGGTGAGATGCAGAACCGTGTTGGACGATCCGCCGAACGCCATGTCCAGCGCCATGGCGTTGCGCACCGAGTCACGCGTGATGATCTTGCGGGCGGTCGTCTGGCTCTCGAGCAACTCCATCACCTTCATGCCGGCGTACTTGGCCAGCCGTATCCGCTCGGAGTAGACGGCTGGGATCGTCCCGTTGCCGGGCAATCCCATCCCGATCGCCTCCACCAGGCAGTTCATCGAGTTGGCCGTGAAGAGGCCGGCGCAACTGCCGCAGGTCGGACAAGCCGAGTCCTCCAGCTCGAGAAGCTCCTCCTCGGTGATCTCTCCCACCTTGATCGAGCCCACGGATGTGAACATGGTGTCCAGGTCCACCGAGCGGCCCTTCCAGCGACCCGCGAGCATGGGACCGCCCGATATCACAACGGTGGGCAGATCCAGTCTCGCCGCGGCCATGAGCATGCCGGGCACAATCTTGTCGCAGTTCGGGATCATCACCATGGCGTCGAAAGCGTGCGCCTGGACAGCCAGCTCGACGGAGTCGGCGATGACCTCACGGCTCGGCAGCGAGTAGCGCATGCCCGCGTGGTTCATCGCGACACCATCGCAGATGCCGATGGTGGAGAACTCAAGGGGAGTGCCGCCGGCCATGCGGACGCCCGCCTTGACCGCGTCCGCGATCTTGTCCAGCAGCAGGTGGCCGGGGATGATCTCGTTCTGGGAGTTGACGATGGCGACGAAAGGTCGAGCGATCTCCTCGTCGGTCAGACCATCGGCCTTGAGCAGGCTCCGATGAGGAGCCCTTGCCAGCCCATGCTTCATGCGGTCGCTACGCGCGTCCATCGCGTGCTCCTCCCTGGGCCGAGAGGACCGTCGCGTGCCGCACGAGACCGGATGGCGAGCCGTCGGCGGCGGTCGGGCCCTTGAAGGAACCTCAACCCCGGCCGGGGAACTCCGAGCCGGAACACACTCGCCCAACGATCGCTGCATGCGTTCCGCTCGTGCGGCAGGTAACGGATGCCACCGACCCGGCTTACTCGTCGTGGCTTCCGGGCGAAGGTCGTTCGCGCGGCAACCGGATGCGTTCTTCCGGGCGGCTCAGGGGCCTGCTTCGAAGCGTCCTCGGCCGGGTTCCCACCGTCCCCGGCTCTCTACTGCAAGGATTGGCCTCTACTGTTCCCCATCACAGCCTGTGCGTTCTTGCATTATGTGCGCGTGAGTATACGCGAGCGCGCCCCAGAGCGGCAATCGATCCCCTCGGTGTCGGAAGCTGAGGCCTCAGTCGATGTAGGGCAGCGTGATCATCCGCTGCCAGTCCGAGATGATGGCGACGATATTGACCGAGGTGACCGCAGCAACCACTAAGGCGACCATCCCGGAGCCGGTCCAGTTGACCGCGTATCGTCGCACGCGACGTGCGCCCCCGGGCACGCACCTCCCGGTCTCGGCGAGCGCCTTCGCGTCCCGCCTCACCGCCACCGCCTCCCACGCGACGTACAGGGGTATGACCACCCCGATGGCGAGCCACGCGAGGTTCACCGGTGCAGCCAGGTCCCTGTTCCGCTGGACGAAGGCTGCCGTGAGCGTGCTCCCGGCCACGTAGGCGATCGGCACCAGCGCGGCCCGCATCGCTCTCGCGTCTATCCGTCTAATGCAGCCGAGTGCCTGGTTGGTGCGCTCGGGATCGGAGACCTCCGCAGTGCTCGAACGCACCGACCTCAGGGCGCGCAGGGCCCGCGCGAGCGACAAGACCAGCAGCGCAAGGGATACGACGAGGACTGCCGAGGCAGCCACGAACACACCTAGGTACTGTGCGGTCGAGAGCGCCATTCTCCGGTTCCCCGCCCAGTCGGTCGCCGAGTGCCGAGCACAGGCTACCTTATCAAGCCTACACGACATGGGCGACCGAGGGAGCTTGCGTGCCGGTCGCGCTCGCCCGCCTTCACGCGGAAGATGCCGGCCCTGACGATGAGGGGCACCGCGAGACCCATGTCGACCTCTGAGAGGCCGCCGTCTACGAACGCCACGGCGCAGGGCTCGGAGCGCACGCCCTCCAGTCGACTGATCCGGTACATGCCGTCGCTGGCCCGGAACTCCTCTCGCATGGCGCGCGCGAGCCTCAGCGTGGACTTGAAGTAGTCCTCGCGCAGATCCTCCGCCACTGTGAGCGCGTTCTCGGCGATACGGACGAACAGGTCCGGGTCGCCGGGGAGCGGCACGGCAACGTCGTCGCCCAAGAGCCCCCCTCCCCGGATGCAGCGTCATGAGAGTTGTCGGCATTCCGAATGAGACAGTGAAGAACAGGGGGATCCCGGCAGTCACGTTCCTCCGCTGACGGCGCTGCCGTCAATCGGAACGCAGCGCCCTGGCAATCCCTCCGGAAAGAACCCAACCGGACCGGAGCCGAGCGCCATGCTGGCGATCGCGCGTCAGCTGTCAGAGCCGACACCTGCCTAGTAGGGTGCTTTCGCTTCGAGCTCGCCAGCGCTCTCTTGATGCTCTTCTTCCGTGGCTCGCCCCCTGCTACTCCGCCTCGAACCCGTGCTGCTCGAACTTGAGCGTCTGCGCGTTCTCCGACACGGTGCGCACCACGTTGTCCGGGACACCGCCGGGCACCTCGGCCCTGACCTCGATCTGCACCGACACCTGCGCGCCGGGCAGGGCCTGCAAGTGCCCCACCACCTCCTGCGCGACCTGACCGGCGTCGCGCCCCAGACGCACGGGGTCGACAGTCACAACTCCGAAGAAGCGCGTGGGCCGAGTCTCCCCCGGCGGCACAGCGGAAGGTTCCGGCTCCCCACCGGCCGGCGGTTCCAACACGACGCCCGCGCCCTCTGCGCCCTCCTGCTGCTGCTCCTCCTCCGCGGGCACCGCATCAGGATGCACCACCAGCCCCGTCGGGTGCACCGCGCACATCTCGGCGTACTTGAGTCCCTGGTAGCGCCCTGAGCTCTCGTCGAACGCCTCGGCGTACGCGAACGTGTCGTTCTGCCAGCCGGTGTCCATGACACCCGACTGGATCGCTCCGCTGAGCACGCCCATGTCCTTCAATCGCGGCAGGTACAGGTACTGCGCGAACAACTCCCACAGCTGATTCACACCGATGTGACCTGTGCCAGAGGGCCACAGCGGTATCCGGTCCATCTCGTGCCTCAGCAGCACACCCGCCCACTCGCTCAGCAGCTGCTCCTCATGCTTCAACTTGCGGGCGACCCGCTCGGGCAGCTGACCTTGTGTGGCCGCCTTCACCTGGCGCCACTCCGTACCACCCTGCGGGTCGGGCTGTGATGGAACGATCACCCACTGGAACGTCTCGTAGACACGGTGCTGCGCGGCCTCTTTGGCCTGCTGCAGCTTGCTGGTCGCCTGGGAGCTCTGGAACGCATCAAGATTCAACGCGTCCGAGTCACGCTCGACCGATTCCCACGCCATCGTGAGCCGCACCGCCACGTCCAACGCATCGAGGGCTGTGCGATCCGGAGCAAGGAACACGACCATGTTGCGGAACCGGCGCGGCACCGCACCCTTGCTCTCCAAGATCTCCTGTGCGCGCTTAGTGGCCTCTGATAGCTGCACCTTGAGCGAATGCGGATAGCGCGGACCAAGCACCGCAAGCCGGACCTCATCTTCATCCGGCACGTCGCCGGGCGAATCCGGCGCCACATGCACCGCGCAGAAGTCCGAGCGCTGGGCACACTCCGCACGCACGAGCTTGACCATTTCGGCGTGCACATCAGCTTCCGGCAGCTGCTCGGCGCGCTCCTGCGCCAGACGCGTGACGCTGGGCTGCGTGGCGAACCAGTAGCGGGAGCCGTCGGTGTACAGATGTGTCGCTTTGTCCGAGAGATGCCGGAGGGCGTCACCGAATACTGCGGGGGTCTCGCCGGGCTGCGTGCAGCCTAGTTTGATGCGCTTGTCCTCGAGCCCGGGATGCGTCGTTCCCGCAGTCGGCGCTGAGCCCATGTACACCGTGCGAGCAACACGGCGCGCTGCCGAGTACCGGCCGAGGTTGGGGTTCTCCTTGTCGAGCGTAACAGGTAGCGACATGGGTCCGTCGACATCACGCTCGATGACCGGCTTCCACGTGTCTTCGACGTAACGCGTGA
>CAZWGV010000049.1:0-15229 GCA_964633595.1 uncultured Coriobacteriaceae bacterium
TCGCGCCCATAGAGACTGGCGACGATGTCGATGTAGACGAGCTCGTCCGCGCCTTCGAGATAGTAGCGGGACGCGAAGTCCTCGGGCTTGCCGAGGACACGAAGACCCTCCAGGTGAACGCCCTTCACGAGATTGGGGCCCTTAATGTCTAGCCGAGGCATGACGCGGATGTTCACCGAGTCGCCTCCTCGCTCGCGTCGTCGAGGAGCATCTCGGCGATGCGAAAGTCCAGCTCATCGTCTATGTCGATGGAGCGCTCGCGCGCCATGATGTAGACACGGCTGTTGGGCAGCAGAACGGCGCGGCCCTCCGCGAGCTTGTCCTTCCACCAGACGTAGATCGAACTGTTCATGTCGAAGACCTGCGGTGCCTCTTGTCGGGAGCCGACCGAGCCTTCCTTCACCAGACGGGGTCGTCCGGCTTCATCGACTTCGACCATGTTGAAGTAGGGATTTCGGTGCGCGGCGGCGACCGAGAATACGCTGTCGGCCCCTTCCTCCACCAGCGAGTCGATGCAGGCATCGATATCCGCTGACGTGCGGAGGGGCGCCGTCGCGTGCAAGAGAACGAGGATGTCGAAGTCCCAGTCCTCATCTGTGACCCAGTCCACCGCATGTAGCAGCACATCGATGGTGCCCGCTCGATCACTTGCGAGCTCGGCCGGACGCACGAACGGGACCTCGGCCCCAGCCTTCAGCGCCGCCGTGGCGATGTCCTCGCCGTCGGTTGACACCACAACACGGTCGATGTAGGCACTGCCGAGCGCATGTTCGATCGAGTGCGCGATGAGCGGTCTGCCAGCCAGAGGACGCACGTTCTTGCCTGGCAGTCCCTTGCTCCCCGCCCGGGCTGGGATGACACAGAGAACGCGGTAACCGTCACGCATGAGGAGCCTCCACCAGCTCCAACGCCTTGATCCCGTCGTCGAGAGTGGCGAGCGCAGTCCGCGCTCCACCTGCCGCGGCGATGAAGGCGTCGATCTGTGCCGGGTAGGTAGCTGCAACGTCGAAGAGAGCGGGGTCGTCAGCGACCGTCCGCTCTCCGTCCACCACAGTCACCAGCTCGGCGTTCGCAACATCGCAAACAGCCTCACCGCGAGAGCCCACGATCCGATAGGCGCGACGTCGAGTCGGGGAGAGGTAGTCCAGATGCACCGACGCCAGCGCCCCGCCGGCCAGCTCGTAGAGTCCCTCGAGGAGATCCTCGGAGTCGATCTTGAGGTCGCTCACACGGCGCTTCGCGACGTTCAGCGCGAGCGCGTCGCCGAGCAGAAAGCGCATGACGTCAACCTCGTGCGACAGATCCAGACCCACGCCGCCACCCCGGGCCCGAGACGCGCTATAGGTGTCACGGTAGTCTCTGCCCGGCCGCCAGTCCGGCAGCCACTGTCCGGCTTCGAACCTGGCGAACCAGACCTCTCCAAGCCCGCCGTCTCGCAGCAGCTCGCGAAGATGCGCGATGGCACCAAGAAAGCGCAGGTTATACGCTGCGAACACCCTCGCACCGCTCTCGCGCGCTGCGGCCTGCAGAGCGTCAAGACCCTCCAGTGTGTGCGAGATCGGCTTCTCGATGAGCACATGCATGCCCTGGCGAACCAGCGGTAGAGCCGTCGAGACGTGTCGCGCCGTGTCATTGGCGATGACGGCGACGTCGCCCGCGGGAGCCGCGTCGGGATGCACGACCTCCACGCCCGCAAGCCCTGTGACCGCGTGCGCGCACCCCTCCCAGGCACTCACAAGGACCACCGATCCCACGTCACCGTGATCGGTGAGGGCCGCAGCGTGGCGCCGCCCGGCTGAACCGCATCCGAAGACGACCGCCCTCACAACTGCCTACCGAGCCGTCCAGCCGCCATCGACCACGATGTTCGTGCCCGTGACGTACGATGAGGCGTCCGACGCCAGAAAGACCGCGGCCCCAACGACATCGCGAGGCTCGGCCATCTTGCCCAGCGGAGTGAGCGAGCTGTAGCGCTCCACGAACCCGGCATCCTGCCCGTCGAAGACGCCTCCGGGCGACACGACGTTCGCGCGCACGCCCCTGCGACCATATCGGGTGGCAAGGAATCGCGTCATGGCGATCACGCCGCCCTTGATGGCTGAGTAGGCGACCGGCATCGTCATCTCGGTACCCTCGTACACCTCCCACGAAGGACCGACGAGGCCGTAGATCGACGCGAAGTTCACGATCGACCCGCCGCCGGAGGCAGCCATACGCTCGGCGGCGTCGCGGCTCACCAGAAAGTAGCCGCCGAGGTGATTCGTCAGGTCCTCGGAAAAGGAGCCGATGGGCAGGGCGTCAACATCGGTACCCCATCCCGCCGAGCGGGGATACGCGCAGTTCACGAGGATGTCCACGCCGCCCGCCTCGTCCGCTAGCCGCGCTAGCGCGCTCGACACCGAGTCGGGCGATGCGATGTCCATCACGATGGAGCCCGAGGCACCCGCGGGGAGAGTGCTTGTGATGTCCGCCGACCATACCGCGGCGCCCGCCGCGGCAAGACCCGACACGACCTCAGTCCCGAGCAGTCCCGCGCCCCCGGTCACCAGCGCGATCTTGCCGGAGCACGAGAACAGTCTGTCGTAGTTGCTCACCCGCGTCTCCCCTTCAGGCGGCGTCACGTGCCTCCGAAGCGCTTCAGCGTCTCCTGCAGTTCCTCCCACTGGCCGATGTCCAGCCAGCACTTCTCGGACACCGGGAAGACCCCCACGCGCATCCCCTCGGCAGCACAATCGTTCACGAGATCCGTCATATGGTAGACGCGCCCTTCTGGAATCACATCGAGCACCGCGCGCTCAAGTACCCCGATACCAGTACTCACCAGGAAGTTGTACTCCGGCTTCTCCTGGATGCAGTGGAGCGTCCCGTTCTTCCCTAGCTCACAGACACCATAGGGCACCACGTAGTGCTTCATCGACACTACCAGGGTCAGGTCGTTCGCGTTGCTGGTGTGGAACTCCCAGATATCCGAGTAGTCCGCCTCCACGAGCACGTCGCAGTTGCTGACGAAGAACGGGCCGTCGAGTCTGTCTCTGAGCAGCCGCAGGCTGCCTGCGGTGCCGAGAGGCTCGTCCTCCTGCACGTAGTCAACGGTGCATGAGCGGTCTACGTCGGCCAGATAAGCCTTGATCAGGTCTGCCTTGTAGTTCAGAGAGAGGTGGAACGTGTCGCACCCATATCTGGCGAACCGCTCGATAATCAGCTCGATGATGGGCGTCTCTCCGATGGGCATGAGCGGCTTGGGGAGCACCTTCGTGTAGGGCGACAGCCGCGTCCCCTCTCCGCCCGCCATGATGACCACCGGCACACCGATCGTGACAGGCTCCGGCGCCTCCGCCTCGAAGAGGTCCATCCACCACACGGCGGACGTGATGCGACCTGTCTCGTCGACGATCGGGATGCACTCCGTCTTCAGCGCGAGCATCATCTCTCGTGACTGGTCCACGGTGTGATCGGGTGGCAGCGAGCGTGGGTGCCGATTCATGGCGGCATCGATGCGCTCGGCCAGGCTGCGGTTGGCGAGCACCCACCTGCGGACGTCGCCGTCCGTTACCATGCCGAGCAACACGCCATCCTCGACGACGAAGAGAACCCGCTCGCCCGAGTCGTCCATCGCCTTGATGGCTTGCCGCACCGTCAGATCCGGAGTCACAAGAACTTTGGCCAGCCTGCCATCCACCTCGTCGACCCTCACTCGCCCTCGAAGATGCTGACGACGCGCTCAAAGCCGGTCTCGCGGCGCAACCGGTCGCGGACCTCGGCTATTTCCTCAGCTGGCTGGACCAGGGTGATCGCGATGGCGTCGGGTCGCGTCCTCTCGATGAGCTCCATGCCACCGATGGGGACATCCACCAGAGCGTCCTTGATGTAGGAGTCCGCCTCGCCGATCACGCCGACGATCTCGATGCCGGCCGGCCTGGCGGCGATGTAGACGATCTCGGCCAGCTCGCTCGCGCCAAACAGCAGAAGGCGCCGCACGCCACTCTCGGCCAGACCTTGCAACGTCAGCGACACCTTGGCCCGCGCCTCCCTGTAGAAGTCGATGGTGTTCATCGTCCACTGCATGGCCAGAGCGCTCTTGTGCATCACGCCCTTCTTGGTCAGGTGATAGCTCACCGAGCGGTTGTTGTCGCCGCGGATCTTCACCATGCCCTTGCGTGCGAGCGTGTGGACGCAGGCGTTCACGATCCCGAGCGCGACTCCCATGCTCTGCGCGAGTTCGCGCTGTGAGACGCGCGGATTCTGCTCGATGGCCTCAAGAGCCCGCAGATCGCGCAGCGCCTCGCTCTGCTTGAGGAAGGGGGTCTTCTCGGGCATTGGAACTCCTGGAAGGTTACTGTTCAGGATTCGAACAATAGCGTACGCCAGCGTCGCCCTGAGGTCAACATCCGTAGCGAGCGGCAGGGTATCCCCCGTCTACTCGGCCGTACTCGTCGCCAGCAGGTCCACGCCGGGTCTGACCTGCGAGAGCACTAGGTCGCCGATAGCGACTGGTGCGTCTGCGAGAGCCGCGGCGGCCGCCCGAGCCACGGCGAGGAGATCCCCCCTCGCAACGGGACCACTACTGCGCACCGACACCACGGGTCTCCGCCCCCCGCGCACCCTCACCGTGCCCGTGAACACTCTGGCCGGCTCGACGCACTCGGCGCGCGCATACTCCACCCCTCGCTCGCACGCAGCACCTGTCATGTCGTTCTCTGCTCCCTGCGAACGAACGCGGATGCGACAGCCGGTCGGACAGATGATGCACGTGAGTTCACTGACAGGATCGGACAAGACCCACCTCCAAGGAACCCACGCCTGCGGGGACCGCCGACACCTCAAGAGTCGCAAGCTCAGATGGCGCCAAGTAGGTGAACCCGACCTCGCAAAGAGTCGCGCCGTCGGCCACGACCGCGACCCGGGGCCGCCTGATCGGCTCGGTCACACGGAAGGAGAGAACAGCTCGACCGCCCCGGCGCACCCGCTGTGGAACCACGTATCGCACTCCGGGTCCTGCGGTGACGCTCGCATGCTCGGTGACTGCCCAGGGGTCAGAAGCCCACGAGGCGGCACGCTCCCCGGCGCGACGCCCTTCCAAGCTGGCCCAGTCGGCCAGGTCGTTCACGTGCAGGACGTTGCCGCACGCGAAGACCCCTCGCATCGAAGTCATCAGATCCTGGTCGACGACGGCGCCGCCAGACGAGTCGTCCATCTTCGCCCCAGCGTCTCGCGTCAGCTCGTTCTCGGGTATGAGACCCACCGACACGAGCAGCGTGTCGCACTCCACCGTCCTAGCGGTCTCCATTGAAGGGCGACCGGTCTCGTCCGCATCGGCGATGTCGACTGCCGAAAGCCTGCCCCGTCCATGCACCCCGACTACGGTCGTGCTGAGATGGAGAGGTATGCCGAAGTCGTTCAGGCACTGGCTCACGTTGCGTGGCAGCCCCCCAGGGTATGGCATCTTCTCTACCACGCACGCCACGCTCGCGCCCTCGAGTGTCATGCGGCGCGCCATGATGAGCCCGACGTCGCCCGAACCTAGCACCACAGCCCGACGACCCACCATCACACCTTCGATGTTCACGAGGCGTTGGGCGCATCCGGCCGAGTAGATCCCCGCCACCCGAGGGCCCGGGATCACCAGGGATCCGAAGGAGCGCTCGCGACAGCCCATGGCCAGCACAACGGCGCGGGGACGCGCGCACGAAAATCCGGTAGGACTCAGCACCTCGCACGCGAGGTCCGCGCCCACCGCGAGCACGGTCGAGTCCGTATCCACCCGGACGCCAGCCGCCCGCACCGCCGAGGAGAGGCGCGCGGCATACTCGGGGCCGGTCAGAGACTCGCCGAACACCTCCAAGCCGAAGCCGTCGTGCACGCATTGCGGAAGGATGCCCCCGAGGCGCACGTCCCGTTCCACCAGCCGCACCTCGGCGCCCGACTCAGCCGCCGCTAGCGCTGCGGCGAGACCTGCCGGACCGCCGCCAACGACTAGCACGTCGGTGTTGCGGTCGCGTCCGCTCATCGCCAGAGCACCTTGGCTCCACCGACAGCTACCTGGGAGCTCTCTCCCCGCATCAGGATACCCTCGGGAGTTAGACCATACCTATCGCGCAGGATGCCGACGATCCGGGGCGTGCAGAACGACCCCTGACATCTGCCGGAACCGGCCCGGCATCTCGCCCGCACAGCCATGAGCGAACGAGCACCGACGGGGTTCTCCAAAGAGCTGAGGACCTCGGCTTCGGTCACGCCCTCGCATCGGCACACCAGTCGCCGGTACCCCAGGTCCGCTTCGGCCAGGGATACCCTCCGCTCCTCCGACAGATCGACGAACCTGGGAGCATCCTCCTCTGTCGGATCGAACCGCTCCCGGACGGGGGGATCCTGGAGTTGCCCCACAACGATCCCAGCAGCCATGCGCGCGATGGCGGGAGAGGCGCTCAGGCCGGGGGACTCGATGCCGACGAGATTCACGAACCCCTCGGCGGTAGAGCTAGCCTCTACCACGAAGTCGGTCTCACCGTAGGCGCCCTTGGAGATCTTGGAGCGCACTCCCGCGAACGTGGTGATCACATCGCGAACGTCGAAGGTGGGGCAGAGAGCGGAGGCCTCGGCGACGAGCCTCGCCAGCACGTCGCCGGTCGTCGCGTAGTCCTCGCCGTCCTCCACGTACTCGGCACTCGGCCCGATGAGAGTGTTGCCTGAGATGGTCGGCGTGAAGTGCACGCCGAGGCCGCCCGTCTTGGGAGGGACCGGGTAGACCATCCGGCCGGGCACACCACAGGCCCGCTTGTCGAGCACCAGGTACTCGCCGCGGCACGGGTATGACCCGAACTCGCCGACTCCGGCCATGCGAGAGAACGCCGGCGCCCCGACTCCGCACGCATTGACGACCACGCAGGCCGCGTATTCTGCGCGTGCAGTGCTCACGAGCCACCCATCTGCGCCCCGCTCGACACCGAGCACCTCGGCACTCGTGACCACCTCTCCACCGTTCGCTACGACGTTGTCGCACAGACGGAAGACGAGCAGAAGGGGTTCGATGATGGCGCCGTCGGGCGAGTAGAGGGCCGCCACGCCGCCCACGCTCGGCTCCAACTCGCGCAGCCGGACTCCGTCCACGATCTTCAGCCCGGTGAGTCCGTTCGCCCGGCCGCGGTCGCGCATCTCCTCGAGAGCCGGCACGTCGGTCTCATCGAAAGCCACCACGAGCGTGCCTACACGCCTGAACGGGACAGACAGCTCCTCGCAGAGGGTGGGCAGCGCGCGGCTGCCCTCAACGTTGAGCCTGGCTTTCAAGCTCCCGGGGGCAACCGCGAAGCCGGGGTGGACCACCCCGCTATTGCGACCGCTCGCCCCGCGGCCAACGTCGTACTCCTTCTCGAGCACCAGCACCGAGATCTCCCGGCGCAGCAGCTCCCTCGCAACTGAAAGCCCGAGGACCCCAGCGCCGACGACGATGACATCGTACCGGCCGTCAGCCATCAGTGTCGTCCGGCTCCGACCGCGTCGCGCCAGCGGCGATCGCTCGCGCGAGCTGCATCGTGCGCAGGGATCCCTCCAGGTCTTGAGCGGGCCACTCCAGTCGGCCCTCGCGCACGAGCGTCGCGAAAGCCTCGAGCTGCCCAGCGAAGCCCGGCTTGCAGTCGGCGTCACTCTGGTCGGGTTCGATAGCGTGGGTCTGGAAGTCGGTGCCCGTCCAGCGTGCCTCTTCGAGCGGCCGGAACTCCACGGTCACCCCGTCGCCATAGAGCACGACACGCCAGCCGCCCGGCGAGTACCAGTGAGCGACATACTCGCCTATCGCTCCGCTCTCCAGCTCCATCACCGCCGCGAACTGGTCGCCGTGGCGTTCCCGGTGGGAGTGTACGACCGAGCGCACGACGAGCGCCTCACCGCCGAAGAAGCGCAGCAGATCCACCGTGTGCACACCGTTCGCGAACATCCAGGCGTCCATAACCGACTCCGGGTATGCCCCGGCATCGCGAACTCGCCAGAAGCGCTCGTGGCCCTCCACGAAGACACCGAGGAGTGGTCCGGCATCTCGTATCACTGCTAGTCCCTTATGGAACACCGAGTAGAAGCGCCGGTTGAATCCGACCATCGCGCGAACACCCATCCGCTCAGCCCGTTCGGCCAGCGCTGCGTTCTCCTCCGGCGAGAGGCCGGCGGGCTTCTCGATGAAGAGGGGCAATCCGAACCGCATGACATCCGAGGCGACCGCCGCCATGTTCTCCGCGCTCACGAAGAGCATGAGGGCGTCCGGGCGCGCCGTCTCGACGAGCTCGTCCAGGCTGTCGGTCACCAAAGGCACTTCGAACTCCCTGGCCAGCCCTTCAGCCCTTTCGCGCGTGCGAGATGTCAAGCCCGCCGGCTCCACGAGCCCGGTCGCTCGCATCGCGCGCAGGTGATGCCCGGCTATCGCTCCCGCGCCGACGATGCCGACCCTCGGCGACCTCATCGCGTTCCCCCCGCTCACGTGATGGGACACTGCTCGAGGTCTTCTGCGATGAGCGACCTGAAGTGTGGCAGCAGCGCGTTCAGGATGAATCGGTGAGACACATAGCACTCATCGAGAGTGGGGAGGTCGCAACGCCCCTTGGAGAGTATGTCCGAAGCGAAGCGTGTGGTCATGGAACTGACCAGCCAATCCTCCTCTACGGGCACCGGTCGCCACACCCAACCGTCCGCGGCATAGCTCTCCAGCGCGTATCGCTGCATGTTGTCGACGAAGAACCGGCAGCCACTGCCGAGGACAGCGATGTGCTCGCAGGCCTCGGGTGTCCGTGCGAACGAGAGCGTGTAGGTGCTGCTGTCGTCCGCCACTCCGAAGAGCGTGCCGCTGAGGTCGAAGTAGTCCGCTCCGCGCTTGGATGGATGCAGGATCGGGTCGACCTGCGATGCCCGCACATCGATGCTCGAGCAGCCGGTGTAGAAGGCGAAGAGGTCTGCGCTGTGGACGCCGTTGTTGCCGAGGCCGTGATTGCCGCCGTGGTGCGAGAACGCGATGGGCGACCCCGCCTCGATCTTGGACTTGAAGTAGCCATGGATACCGTAGGCGCGAGTCTTGCAGTTCACCCACACCGAGAGACCCTCGGACGCGGCGAAACCCAAGAGCCGCTCGTACTCGGCGACCGACTGCGCCACGACCTTCTCCGTCAGGTAGATGCGACACCCCGTCGCGTGCGCTACACGCTCGATCAGCTCCGGGCGACCCATGCTAAGCGTCGCGACGACACAGAGGTCCACCTCGCCCGACACCCCGCTGAGGCCTTCCAGCCACTCGTAGCGGATGCTCTCGTTGCGATCGGGGACCTCCGCGATCCGGGCTCGCCCGAGGGAGAGCGCTGCCGGGTCGGTGTCGATCACGACGACCTCCGCGACGTCCGCAAGACGAGAGACGCCCTGCAAGTGACGCGAGCCCAGCTGACCGCATCCGACGAGCAGTATCCGCCCCTTCTCCCGCCGCTCTCCCTGCCTTGTTGCCGCCATCACGCGCGTTCCTCCAGTGGCTTCCGAAGAGCGTCGTAGATGGGCGCGAACGCAGCGTGATGGGGTGATGTCTCATCGAGCAACCGGTTGAGGGAGAGTTCCTCGGACCCCCGATCGCTATGCCGCAGCGCCAGACCCTGCGCATACGGGACCAGGCCACGCAGACCCGGCGTGCGCTTGACTATCCGCTTCGCGCGCTGAGCCATCGATAGCGGACCTGCGCCGTACGCCGACTCGTACTCCTTGCAGAGTCCCAGAGCGTTGTGCGCCCACCAGGCGCGCTTGACCGTCGTGCGAGCCTCGTTCTCTCCGACACCGTCCGTGCGAGCGATCAGCTCGGCGAGGCGCTCACAGAAGGCCGGGTAGAGCACGGTATACTCGGGCAGTGTGAGGAAGTCGAAGAAGTCCACGCGATCGTCCTGCTCCCGGAAGGTGTCCATTCCAGCGTGGCACTCCCTGACCAGGTACAGGTCGTCAAGACGTTCGACGTCCCCACGTATGACCGCCGAGCAGCCCAAGAAGTACTCTCCCCAGAAGTGGCCGAATCCTTCCGCAGTGGCAGTCTGCAGGTTCTCGGCCAGATGATCCGTTCGTTGCACGGAGTAGAACGTTGTGAAGTAGTCGGTGAGGTAACTGAAGAGACGCTCGGCCCCTGTGGCCGCAGCGACTGCGCCTTGCGGATAGGGATCCAGAGCTACTACCTCGTTGCCACCACGCACCGGCTTCACGGTCGCGATGAGGGAGCGGCCATGCACCGCGGCACACGCCGGATGCTCCTGCAGGTGCTGGCCGGCGGCCTGGAGCGTAGCCGGCACCACAAGATCGTCGTCAGCACAGAGCGCGACCAGCGGCGTAGCGACATCCCCGATATGCCCCGCGATCTTCTCGATGGGCGGGACATCGCTCGGAACACGGAAGTACGAGGCCTCAGCCGCATCGAGCGCCGAGCGGAGTGCGCGCTCATCCGGTTCATGCGAACTCGAGTCCAGGACAACCACCGGGAAGCCCGTTCCCGCTCCCGCCAGGTACCGCAGCAGTCGAACAAGCCGCCCATAGCGATCGTAGGTGGGGATGACGAGCGTGACCGCGTCCATCCGCTCGTCACGCCTCGCGTCGCAGATACGCCGACGGCCACAGTGTCACGCTGTAGTCGATCGCCCCTTCCTGAAAGGGGAACTCCGGCTCGACGATGCTGAACCGACCGTCTCGCTCGACGAAGTCCTCCGCAGCGCGCTTCGGGTTGTCGGTGGGCCATCCCGGAGAGGCCGCGTACTCGCGCCTGGCCCTCGGCGTCTGGCCCAGGTACTCCTGCGAACCGTCGGTCACCACGATATACGACCCCGGCGTCACCAGCTCGCAGTAGAGGTCGAGTTCGCTGGACACATGCTCGTACGAATGACATGAGTCCAGTATCACGAGCACCGTTTCGCCCGGTCCGACTAGCCCCCTGACCTGCTCGACGGTCACGGGATCGATCGAGTTCGCCTCGATCAACGTGACGTACGAGAACAGCTCATGCGCCTCTATTGCCGTACGGTTGTGTGGACGTATCTCGATGTCAACTCCGATAACCCGCCCCTTGTCCATGGCCTTGCACAGAGAGGCGTAGAAGACCAGCGAACCGCCATGAGCTACCCCGGTCTCTACGATCACATCCGGCTTGAGCGAGTAGATGACTTCCTGTATCCGGAATGCGTCGTCCGGTATCTGAATGATCGGCCGTCCCAGCCATGTGAACGAGTACAGATGCTTCTGGTCCCACCCGATCTTCAGCCAGAGGTCCGAGACAAGCCGGAACCCCTCCGGCGAGTAGAGCGGGACCACCGAGCCATCGTCGGTCCGGATCTCATCCCTTTCTTCGTCGATCGAGTAGCGCAAAGCCGCCCCCTATCGCCTCTGAATCCTCAGCACCGATCGGAACACCTCACACACGCGGTCAACCTCACCCTCGGTGAGATCCGCACCTGAAGGAAAGCACACGCCGTAGGGAGACATCCCGTATGACACCTTGTTCGCCCTCTTCTTGCCCCTGGCACCCGCGAGACGCGCGTACGGGGGCATCGAGCTTATCGGGTAGAAGAACGGCCGTACATCGATGTCGTGCTCGGCCATACGCGCCTGCACGTCTTCCTTCGTGAGACCGTGCGCTGGATCAAGGAAGCCGCACGTTATCCAGAACGTGTTGGTGACGCCCTCCGGCTCGACGTTCAGGCGAAGGCCGTCGATCTCGACGAGTCGCTCCCGATACCAGGCGTGAACCTGGCGGCGATGAGTCACGAGTTCGCTCAGGCGTCTGAGCTGCGCTAGGGCGAGGGCAGCCTGGATGTTGGTCCAGTTGTAGTTGAAGCCGAGCTCGTGCGACCAGTAGTACCTGGCCCCTGGCGCTTTGAGGATCCCGTGATGCGATAGCAGCTTCATTCGCTCAAAGAGGCGCCGGTCGTTGGTCACCGCCATACCGCCCTGTCCAGCGATGACAAGCTTGGTCGCGTTGAAGCTGTATACGCCGACCTTGCCGAGGGATCCTGCTGGTCGTCCGCGATAGGTGGCACCCATCGCCTCAGCGGCATCTTCGATCACGTGTATCTTGTGGCGGCGAGCTATCCGTTTGATCTCCGTCATCTCGGGGAACCCGCCGAACAGATCGACCGCGATCACCGCCCGTGTGCGAGGGGTCACGGAACGCTCGAACGACTCGGCCGAAAGACACCACGTGTCGGCGTCTATGTCGGCGAAGACCGGCGCCGCTCCGACATACAGCACGGGAGCGGCGGACGCGACCCACGTGATGTCCGGAACCACGACGTCGTCTCCGGGGCCTACCCTCAACCCCAGGAGCGCCAGATGTATGGCGGCTGTGCCGTGGGACGTCGGAAGACAGTACTTCATCCCGCAGTGATCTTCGAACTCGAGCACGAACTGATCGATGTAGCGCGACATGCCCTCGTACCAGCCGTCGCGTGCGGCTTCGGCGACCAGAGCGACCTCAGCGTCCGTTATGGACGGGCCGATCGAGGGGATGCGACGTCGAACTTCGCGCGGCGTCAACTCTGGTCCTCCTCGGCCACGGCGTCGCTGGCACCTGATTCCAGTCGGGCCACCTTGACCGAATCGCACCAGCCCTTGCCGACCCGGAAGTGCTCTCGCAGCACTCCTTCCACGGCGAACCCTGCCCCAGCGAACATCCGCGCAGATGCCTCGTTCGCCGCATAGTAGTCGGCACACACCTTGTGCAAGCCCAGATCGTCGAAGGCATACCGGCACACGCCATCCAGGGCCTCCCGCCCGTAGCCTTTGCCCCACTGGTCTTTCCGGAACAACATGATGCCCAGATCGACGCGGCGGTGCGTCTCGCTGAAGCCGGACAGTCGAACGTTGCCGATGTGCGTTCCGTCACTCCTGAGGAACAGCCCTATCAGCTCGGAGACACCAGCGGCGTTCGAGTCGATCACGTACCGCTTCACTGCGTTCTCGTCCCACTCGCGATGACGCGCCTCCGTCCATCTGACGACATCCGCGTCCGCGAGGGCAGTGACCCATTCGGGGGAGACATCCTCCACCTCGACGCGCCGGAGCATAAGGCGCGACGTGTAGACTACTCGGTCCACTGTCGGCGTGCCTCCAGGCCTTCCTCGGTCCAGCGCAGGTCATCATCGATGAAACCCCCGTTGTGCAGATGCTCCATGTGCTGGAGCCGGTAGAAGCGGGAGTCGGACATCTGTTCCTGGTTCATGCCCAGGGCCTGCAGCGAGCGGGCGAGGTCGCCAATGCCTGACTCGATGTCCCACTCGCACGCAAACCCGTCGAACACCTCGCGTATCCTCTCGAAGGACACGCGGTACGTGCGTGTGTCGACACCATCTTGAAGCTTCCTATCTCGGACGAGTTCGGCGCGGCTCGTGGACAAGCTGCCCTGGTCCAGGAACTCCACCTCTGTCCCTGGGACGGCGCCTGCGACCATCTCGGCTATGTTCTTCACCCGGTGGTTGTCTCCGGTGTCACCGACGTTCAGCACGAGCGGTCCGCCTCCGTTCGGGATGAGATGATCGATGGCCCGTTCCACCGAGCGACAGACGTCGGAGATGTGCACGCTGGGTCTCCACGCGCGACCATCCGAGTTCAGCATGATCCGACCTGTACTGACGGCCATACCCACGAACATGTTGACGACGACATCGAAGCGCATCCGCGGCGACAACCCGTACACGGTGGCGAACCTCAACACGATCGCTTCTCCCCCGTCTGCGAAGATCGCCCGCAGCCCCCGCTCGATCTCGACCTTGTTCACCGAGTAGGGTGTCTGCGGATCCAGTGGATCGTTCTCCTTCACCAGATCCTCACCGCGCCCGCGACCGTAGACAGAGCAGCTGGAGGCGAAGATGTATCGGATACCGCGTTCATCACAGACTCGTGCGAGCTCCAGAGCGTAGTCGCGCGTCGGATCGTAGACCTGAGCAGGAGAGAGGCGGCCCAGTGGATCGTTCGATATGCCGGCCAGGTGCACAACTGCATCGACACCCTCCAACCACGAGGCCGTGAAGTCCCTCATGTCGCACAAAGCGGTCTTTGATCTCGGAGCCGGGTGAATCAGGCAGTCACGGAAGAACCCCGTATCCAAACCGCGACAGTCAAACCCAGCTGTGCCAAGGTGCTCCGTCAGCACGCTGCCGATGTAGCCGAGCGATCCCGTGACGAGCACGACCTTCTTTCTGGAACCCATGCAACCTCCGAAACGCTCAGCCAGCTGCGACTGCTATGATTCGCGCTGGTCGTAGTAGGTTATCCGGCTCCCCGCGTCGTCGAACTTGAACCGCATGCGGTAGAGATCGGACAGCGCGTCGCACACGCTGTCTTGGCTCTCCGGCTCAACGAAGAAGAGCAGGAAGCCGCCTCCGCCGGCACCGAGCAGCTTCCCTCCGACCGCCCCGGCATCCATCGCTCGCTCGTAGTAGCCGTCGATCTCTGGTGAAGATATCGAACCGGCGACCTGACGCTTCAGCTCCCAGCCCCGGTGGAGTATGCGCCCGAACTCCGCGACGTCCTCCCCGGTGGATATCACTTCCCGCAAGGGCTCAACGAGGCCCTTCATCTCGCGGAGGAATACCATACGATCCGGGGTGTTACGCCTCTGCTCGTCAAGAACGTCGCTCGCGTCCCGCTTGATGCCGGTATAGAAGAGCAGCAGGCTGCTCTCGATGCGCTCGCGGACTTCAGGCCGGTAGAAGACTGGTTCCACCGAAACAGAACCGTCCCCGTGGAACGAGAACACGTTCAGATTCCCGTATGCCGCAGCGTAATGATCCTGCGCACCGATGTTGCGCCCGAGCAAGTCGATCTCGATATGCGCAGCGAGCGATGCCAGCTCACCCTTCGTGACCATCTGACCCCGGAGCGCGAACAACGCATGGAGCAGACCGACCGCGAAGGAGCTGGACGACCCGAGACCCGTGTTGGCGGGCACGTCCGCGAAGGTCGTGATCTCCACTGGGTAGTCGATCTCCATGAGGCGCAGGGCCTCGCGAACGATCGGGTGCTCGATCTCGTCGATGCTGTCTTTGAACTCGACGCGGCTCCACGACACCCGAAACTTGAAGTCGACGATGTCCATCTGGCGCTTCACCGCGACGTAGACGTACTTGTCGATCGAGCAGCTCAGCACACTGCCGTCCTCCTCGCGGCAGAACGCCTCGAGGTCCGTGCCTCCACCCACGAAACTGATCCGGAAGGGCGTGCGAGATATGATCACAAGGCCTCC
>CAZWGV010000050.1:0-14475 GCA_964633595.1 uncultured Coriobacteriaceae bacterium
AAGGCGCGGACGAGCTCGTCTACATCGACATCGTCGCCAGTCTCTATGGGCGCGACAACCTCCTCGGTGTCATCAGTCGGGCCGCCAAGGAGCTGTTTGTGCCGCTGACGGCGGGCGGAGGCGTCCGCACGATCGACGACATCGCCGAGGTGCTCCGGGCGGGCGCCGATAAGGTGAGCATCAATACGGCGGCCATCCGAACACCCGACCTCATCACCGAGGGAGCGCGGCGGTTCGGTTCTCAGTGCATTGTGGTCACTATCGAGGCCAAGCGGATGCAGAGCGGCGACTACCAGGCCTTCACGGACAACGCGCGCGAGCCCACCGGCAGGAATGTGTTCGATTGGGCACGTGAAGCCGTGAGCCGTGGCGCAGGGGAGCTGTTGGTGACGAGCATCGACCGCGACGGAACGGGTCGGGGGTACGACATCGACCTGGTCCGCGAGATCGCGTCGTCGGTGTCGGTCCCAGTCATCGCGAGCGGTGGCGCCGGGTGCGCGCAGCACCTGGTCGACGTCGCGCTCGAGGGCAGGGCCGACGCCATCTGCGCGGCGTCGATCTTCCACTATCACCGACTCTCGGCCCTGCAGTCGCAGGAGCGCTACGCGGACGAGGGCAATGTGGAGTTCCTGCGGCAAGCACGTGGGGCGCTCGACTACATGCGCGGTCGCATGTCCCCCATAGATGTCGCCACCGCCAAGCGCCTGCTGCGCGAGAACGGCGTGGCGTGCCGAGCGAGCGATATCGAACTCGCCGAGCGGAGCACCTGATGACGCTGCCAGTGGTCACGATCGTCGACTACGGGATGGGCAACCTGTTCAGCGTCGAGCGTGCTGTCAGCCGTGCCGGTGGTACGGCGGTGCGCGCCGTCGAGCCCCAGCAGGTACTCTCGGCCGAGCGGCTCATCCTTCCAGGGGTGGGTGCCTTTGGGGACGGAATGGCGAGCCTGACCGCCAGCGGTCTAGCGGACGCCGTTCGAGAGGCCGTGGCCGAGGGTGCCCCGCTGCTGGGGATCTGCTTGGGAATGCAGCTCCTTCTCTCCGAGAGCGAGGAGTATGGGGTCCATCGCGGGCTGGATCTCATTCCAGGCCGAGTAGTGCGGTTTCCCGAGCCGACCTCTGGCGGCGTCTTCTACAAGATCCCGCACGTAGGCTGGGCGGGTATCGAGCTCTCCGGAGGCCAGCCCGAGGAATGGGCGGGGACGGTGCTGGAGGATGTGATTCCCGGGGCGCCGGTGTACTTCGTCCACTCGTACTTCGCGCTGCCGGAGAGCGAGGGCGATATCATCGCGGTGACGGACTACTGTGACAACAGGTTCTGCTCGGCCGTGGCCCGAGGACGGGTCCAAGGCTGTCAGTTCCACCCGGAGATGAGCGGAGAGACCGGTCTTGCCATCTACCGAAGGTTCCTTCTGGCGGGATTGTAGGGATCGCGGGTCAGAGAACGATCGTCAGGCGACGAGCTGGGAGTGAGTGCGCATGCTGTTCGGCAAGACCATCGACAAGCAGATGCAGAACCGGCCAAAGGAAGTCTTCTACTGTCGCAAGTGCGTGGTGTCGAACCAGAGGCCTAGGATCACCTTCGACGAACGCGGTGTGTGCAGTGCGTGCAATTACGCCGAGATGAAGCACAACCTGATCGACTGGACGCAGCGCGAGGAGATGTTGCGAGGGCTGCTGGCACGGTTCCGGTCGTCGGATGGGAGCTACGACTGCATCGTCCCATCGAGCGGCGGCAAGGATAGCTCGTTCGTGGCGCATTCCCTGAAGCACGACTACGGCATGCATCCGCTCACTGTCACATGGGCGCCGTTCATGTACACCGATGTTGGCTGGCAGAACTACGTGAACTTCAAGGATCACGGCTTCGACAACATCCTATGCTTCCCCGACGGCATCCGGCACCGAAAGCTGGCGAGGGTGGCCTTCGAACTCCTGGGCGACGCCTGGGAGCCTTTCGCATATGGGCAGAAGGCTTGGGCCTACCACATGGCCTGCAAGTTCTCTATCCCGCTGATCTTCTACGGAGAGAGCGGCGAGATCGAGTACGGCGGGTCGATCAAGAACCTCGACAAACCCAAGGAGCCGGTCTCTGACTGGCGCGACCTCTACTACAAGGGCTCGAGCGTAGACGACCTGGTTGCTCACGGCGTCGAGGCCGGCATCTTCACACCCGAAGAGGCCGCGGACGACGACATGATGCTGTACCGCGCTCCTGCCGAGAGGGACATGGAGCGCGTGGACCCCGAGATGCACTGGTTCTCGTTCTACAAGAAGTGGGTTCCGCAGGAGAACTACTACTACGCCGTTGAACACACCGGCTTTCAGGCGAACTTCGACGGGCGCTCGGAGGGCACGTACTCCAAGTACGCCAGCCTCGACGACAAAACTGACGGCTTCCACTTCTACCTGGCATTCATCAAGTACGGGATAGCGCGGGCCACATCCGACGCCGCACACGAGATCCGCGACGGGCACCTCACTCGCGAGGAGGGCGTCGCCCTCGTACAGCGCTACGACGGCGAGTTCCCCTCCAAGTACTACCCCGAGTTCTTGGAGTACCTTGGCATCTCAGACGAGGAGTTCTGGGAGGTCATCAACTGCTACCGCGAGCTTTCGCCTCATCTCTGGGCGAAGGAGAACGGCGAGTGGAAGCTGTTGCACCGCGTCGAGAACCTGCCCGAGGACCAGGTGATCAGATGAACTGCGTCGAGCGGCGTGGAGGAGTGCGATGATCGGCTCGCTGCAGCTGCTGTCGCCGCGCGAGATCGTGGGCTGGTCGCACAGGGCTCGCCTCGATGAGGCCGGCGTACGTGGAGGGTGGAACTACCATCTCGACCACGCGTGGCTATTCAAGGAGGTAGACGAGTACGTTTCAGCGAGGCCTTCCGAGACACCGATCATCGTGGATGTGGGTTGCGGCAATAGCGCGCTCCACACCTTCCTAGAGTCGGAGCTGCACCTCGGAGTGATCGGGGTAGACCGCATCTGGGGTGCATGCCCCTACGACGAGCGAGACATGCGCATGGACCTCTGCATCGACTTCCGCACGGACAACGTCTTCTTCAACGGCACGGCCGATATCGTCTACTGGTGCTCCTCGATCGAGCACAACGAGCCCGAAGAGCAGAAGGCGTGCGTGGCTGAGAGCCTGCGGGCACTCAAGCCAGGTGGCGTCTTCCTGGCAACATTCGGCCTCTCTCCTGAGACGCACTACTTCGAACCTTCGGAGCAGTGGAATCTGTCGGCGGACGATGCCGAAGCGGTCTTCGGCGTCGCGTGGTCAGGGGAGCCGGACTTCGAGAGCATGGTTTCTGAGTATCGCGACGACATCTTCGATCTGGATACGCGGCATCGGAAGCGCTATGGCACCGATGAGTATGACTTCCTGGTAGCAGCTGCGAAGGTTGTGAAGTGATCGACCGGGACGGTTCCAGCACCGACGCACGGATCGTGCGCGAACCCCGGATCGTCGAGAAGCTCGTCTTCCTCGACGGGCTCACCGGTACCGGCAAGACGATGATGGGGCCTCTGCTCGGCAGTCTCGATAGGGTCGAGCTGCTGCGCATCGAGCACATCTACGAGTACATCTGCATCCTCGACTTCCTCGGCAAGATGGAGCGCGATGCTGCCTGCGCCATGCTGGGCATGTACGCGGACCTTGCCACCTACGACTCCATGATCGCTCGTGAGACCAACTTTCGGCCATCTGACCTGTCCGGCGTCTTCTCCAACCCGGGTGCTCTCAGATACCTGCGCAGACTGCTTGCGAAGGACGGGGACGCTGTCGCCGAGCGCATCAGGACCGAGCGACCTATCGTCCAGGTGCTCACCCACCAGGCCCTCCCGGCGATGGGGGCTGCATTCGATCGCTTCGGCGACCGGTTGTGTGTGATTGAGATGGTCCGGCACCCGCTCTATCTGCTGGAGCATTGGCACAGCTACATCGACCGGCACGGCACTGATGCGCGCGACTTCACGATCTGGCTCGGCCACGGCGACGAGGCGCTCCCCTGGTTCGCCAGCGGCTGGGAGGAGCGATACGCGGCATCGGGCAGCTTTGACCGCGTGATCTACTCGATCGACTTCCTAGTGCGCGGGGGGGACGCTGCCGTGGAGCAAGCCGGTCCACAGGCGCGGGAGCGCGTGCTGGCGGTTCCCTTCGAACGTTTCGTGCTCGAGCCGGAGCCGTGGATCGGCAGAATCTGCGAGCTTCTGGGTACGCGCCGTTCTCCCACGACCGCGCGGGTGCTCCGCAAGCAGAAGGTCCCTCGTGGGATGGTCGCCGCCGGTCCCGACAAGGAGATCTACCGCCGATACGCCTGGTCAGCTCCTGAGCGCGATGCGACCGAGCGATCCGTCTACGAACAGAAGCGTGCCCTCGCCGAGCAGCACGCCAGCCCAGAGGCCCTTGAGGCGCTGGACAGGCTGAGCGCCGAATACGAAGCGAAGTGGGGGCTCTGGTTCTGATGGGTGCTGAGCCGGGGGGCGCCATGGGAACAGACGCGCCGGTCACCGCGCTGGTGCCGATGAAGGCACGCAGTGTAAGAGTGCCGTCGAAGAACGTCCGCGAGGTCGGCGGCAGTCCTCTCTTCTACCATGTTGTCTCGATGCTGGAGAAGTGCGAGACGATCGCTGGCATCGCTGTGGACACGGACAGCGACGACATCAAACACATGCTCCGGACGGACTTCCCGGACGTCTTCATCATCGACAGGCTGCCCGAATTGGCGGGCTCGGACGTGCCCATGAATGACGTTATCGCTCATGACATAGGGATCCTCGACGGCGACGTGTTCCTGCAGACCCACTCAACCAACCCCCTGCTGCGATCCGAGACCGTGGACGGCGCAGTCCGCGCATTCCTGTCCCAGGACGAGCACGACTCGTTCTTCAGCGTGCACCCTGTACGCAAGCGCTTCTACGACGTCCAGGGGAGGGCGGTCAATCACGACCCCGCAGTTCTGCTGAACACGCAGGACCTGCCCCCGCTCTACGAGGAGAATTCCTGTTTCTACCTGTTCACGCGAGGATCCTTCCAGCGGACCGGTCACAGGATCGGCGAGAGTTCACTCATGTACGAGATCGACCCGCGCGAGGCCGTCGACATCGACGAGGAACTGGATCTGCTAGTGGTGGAAGGTCTCATGACCGGCCGAGAGGGCTAGCCGCACGGGACCAGCCGCACGGGACCAGCCGCAAAGAACAGCCCTACTCACTCACCTGCTCTGTGTCCCGGCGTTGTCCAGGGAGCAGCCGGAGTAGCGGCTGCAGCCGGCTTCTCAGGCGGATCTTGCCCCTCACGTCCGGCGGCAGCAGGCGGTGATAGACGATCCTCGCGTACTTCTCGAAGACGAGGGAGACGGCCTTCGCGTACATGCGGCGCTTGAGGTAGTGGGCGAGGTCCACTCGGTAGGCGATGTCGAGCACGTGGTTCAAGAACTTGAAGGATGGAATGTCGGTCAGGTTGTAGCGGTAGTCGGCGCACCCGCCGAGATGGAGCAGGTAGTCATGTGTGTCGCCGACGATCCCGGATCGCTGTGCCATGCGGAACAGCTCGGTGCCGGGATACGGGGTGGCGTAGGCGACCGAGTAGTCCTTGCTGGTGAGATCCACATCGATGAGGAAGTCGCGGGTCTCGTTCATCGTTTCGAGCGTCTCCCCGGGCATCCCCATGACGATGTTCACACTGAACGGCATGCCCACCTGCTGCATCAGTCTGATAGCTCGCTTGTTGTCCTCTACAGTCGTGCGCTTGTTCATCACGTCCAGCATCGTCTGACTGCCCGACTCCACCCCGTAGGAGACCCTCTTGAATCCCGCCCGCTTCATCTTCGTGAGCAGCTCAGCGTCAACGACGCTGGGTTTGCCGCCACCGGAGAAGAAGCTCGTCTCTATTCCCCTGCCGATGATCTCGTCGCACACTCCGGTGAGCCACTTCTTGTTGATGATGGTCAGGTCGTCCAGGGGGGCGAATGCTGTGGCACCGTAGCGCTCCATCAGGAAGTCGACGTTGTCAGCGATGTACGTAGCCGAATGGCGGCGGTGTGAGCGGTCGAAATGGAAGCAGAAAGTGCAGTCGTAGACGCAGCCTCTGCTGAAGATGATGGGGAGGAAGCGGTCGCTCAGGCTGAACTGGAAGTTCCCGTGTGTCATGACCTCCTTGATCCACTTGATGCGCTCGGCCATGAAGTACTCGATGTCTACCTCGTCATACGTGACGAAGGGTATGTAGTCCAGGTTCTTGGGCAGCTCTGGAGGGCTGCCGATGTACGTGCCGCTCTCCGTGAGATGGTGAAGTCCGGGGATCGCTCTGACGGCTTCGACGTCATGCGGATACGTCTTCAGGAACTGCTCGATGACGAGTTCGCCGTCGCCCTCACAGAGGTAGTCCACAGGGGCGTGTTCGGCCCAGACTTCCCTTGCGGGGTGCCCGAGTGACCCGCCGACGATCACAGGCTTGTCGGGGTGCATCTGTCGCGTCTTCTTCACAATGCGCTCTGCGTAGAAGTACGAGGACACCACGCTCCCGATACCAAGCACATCGAAGTCTCGCTGGAGGGCGTAGTCGATGCCCGAGTCGTCCTCCAGACGGAACTTGCGGGGCTGAGTGGCGCGCAGGTACGGGAGATCCACGATCTCCGCCTCAGCCCCGGCGCGCCTGGCGGCTTGCGCGATGTAGAGGAGATGCACGGGCGGGAAGATGTGGTTGTCCTTCTCGAACCGCAGCGGGTTCACGAGCAACAGTTTCACCGTGGGCACTCCATGGACGTCATCGGACACTCGTTGCGCAGGCGTATTCGCGCTGCGGAGTGCCTTGACACTGCCGTTTCCGACGCGCCTATAATACCTCATATGTTCAACTATTGAACAGTACGCAGGAGGACGCGGCCGGTCCTTCGATCGCCCCTCTGGTGGCGGGACGACAAACATGTCGGGTCTCCGCAGGCCCGCGCAGACCGGAATCAACCACCCCTCATCTTCTAGGAGTTCACAAGTGCCTCAGGACGTCGCGCTAGATACCACTCAGCTGGTAGTTGTTGAGCGGTTGAGCGCATGCACATGGATGATCCTGCTCGCGCGCCGACTTCGGCGGAGAGGTCGCTTTGGGCGCCGACGCATGAGCGTTCGATACGTCGATGCCACCCGCGCGGGGGTGTTGCTTGCCCGGCTGACATCGCGATTGGCGTTTGCTGGCGAGGTTGTGCCCCTCCGGTTTCGGCTGTTCGACGTGCGTGATGCGAGCGGGGATCTCGTCAGGCTGACACTCGCCTACAGGGACGCTGCCCTGTTCCTGCGGACCGTGGTAGAGAGCGGTGAGTTTCGGTCCGCACTCCTGGGCAGTGGGGAGTCTATCCACTTGCGTTCGTATCTTCAGAAGAGCGTCATGGCCGAGGGGGACTACGCTCGCACGACGCTCTGGAGAGCGCTGTTCCTTGTGCATGTAGCCGCATGGGTTGCAGCTCGTGAAGGGACTTCGGAGCCGATACTCGTGATGTCGCGGCGCGTTTGGCAGGACGCTGTCGACGAGTACGCGCGCAGGGCAGGCGTGTTCGTCCTGCATTCCGCTAGAACCATCGGGTGGTGGGCGAACACGATCCTCAGCCTGCTCCGCCTGAACAAGGAGTCTCTGCGAGCTCTCCGCTTGATCACCGGAGAACGCGGTCTTGGCGGTGGGTTGAACCTGCTGTTGCGCGGAGCTGCTGTTCTCGCGCCTGTACCGGGTTCAGACAAGCCTGGCCTGGCCGTCGAGTACTACGGTCAGATGAACCTCGACAGCCCAGAGTTCTACTCGGACCTCTTCTTCTGGCAGCAGTCGGATCTGAGAGCGGACGACGTACTGATCGTTCACAACATCCTGCTGGACCCGGTCACGCAGGAGCGGCTCGCGGAAGTGACGGAGCACGGTATGTCGCTGGTTGCGCTCCACCCTTCGGTGGGCCGAGCGGAAGTACCGGTGTTCCACCATTGGCCGGGTGGCCTGAGGTCCAGGCACACACCGCCGGGCGCCGTCGGACGATCGATCGAAGTGCGGTGGGCCTCCTCGAAGCGGTCCTCCTATCTTGACGAGCGCGATCGCTGGTCAGATCTCTTCCTCCAGACGGGGGCCAGGGTGTGGGTTTCCTGGTACAAGTACGGCACCCAGCACCTTGTCATCGCTGACGCCCTGGCATCGCTCGGGGGCGCAACAGCGCTCTACCAGCGCTCGTTCGAGGACATGCCCTCGCCCGAGTCCATGGTCTCCTGCGACGTCTACTTCGGCTACTCGGGGAGACAGGCGCTCGTGGAGGCGCAACAGGAGTCGTGCATCCCGTACTACGTAGTCACCGGGTATCTGGGAGACCATCGGTTCCGTCTGCTGAAAGGCCAGGCTGCGGACATCCGTGACCGACTCGCGGCCGCGGGGGCCCAAAGAGTGATCGCCTTCTTCGATGAGAACTCGGCGGATGACGAGCGCTGGCACACGGGACACGGTCCAGTTCGAGAGAACTACGCATCCCTTCTGGAGCGGGTGCTCTCCGACAACGCCCTCGGCCTCATCCTCAAGCCAAAAGTCCACTGGTCACTGCGCAAGCGCCTGGGGGACGTGGCGGAGCTTCTTTCGCGAGCCGAGGCCACCGGGCGCTGTGTGGTGCTCGGCAAGGGCAAGGTACAGAGCTCGTACCCGCCCTCCCTCGCCGCTCTGGCGGCTGACGTGGCCATCCACGGCCACGCTTGCGCCGCAACCGCCGGCGTGGAAGCCGCTCTTGCGGGCGTACCGACGCTCCTGCTCGACCGTGAGGGCTTCCACATGAGCTCGTTCTACTCGCTGGGTCGGCGCGTGGTCTTCGAGGACTGGAACTCCCTCTGGGAGGCGATGGATGAACACTGGAGCACACCCGGAGGACTCCCCGGTCTCGGCGACTGGTCGCCGATGCTCGACGACCTGGACCCGTTCAGGGACGGTCGTGCGGCCGAGCGCATGGGCACCTATCTCGACTGGCTGCTCGATGGGTTGAAGGCTGGCGGCTCACGTACGGATGTCCTCGCCGACGCAGCGGAGCGTTACGTTAGCATGTGGGGGGAGCAGCACGTGATCGAGGTCAAGCCGGCCAGCCTTGTTTCGGTCTCAGCCACGGAAGAGGGGGGTGCGCAGTGAGCGTCATGTTCGATGCGGCCAGCGGGTTGAGGAGCCGTCTGCACGCCCGTGATGTGACGCTCGGCACCTGGATCACACTAGGACATCCTGCGGTCGGTGAGATCCTTGCCGGCTGCGGGTTCGACTGGCTTGTGGTGGACATGGAGCACTCGGCCATCGATCTGCCGCAGGCGCAAGAACTCATCCGCGTGATCTCGCTGGCTGGCGGTGTGCCCCTGGTCCGCATGCCGGATCAGGGCCCGACGCTCATCAAGCGTGTGCTCGACGCCGGTGCCGCGGGAGTGGTTGTGCCCGATGTTCGCTCGGCGGAGCAGGCGAAGGGTGTGGTCGCCTCAGCCAAGTACCCGCTCGCCGGCTCGCGCGGGGTGGGTTTGGCGCGCGCTCAAGGATACGGACTCGGCTTCGAGGCATATCGTGATTGGCAGGCCGAGGGCGTGATCGTGATCGTTCAGATCGAGCACATCGACGCGGTGGAGGTGATCGAGGACATCCTGGGTGTGGATGGCGTGGACGGGTGCATCGTAGGGCCCTACGACATGTCGGGCTCGCTGGGTGTCCCCGGCGAGCTGGACGACGCCAGGGTGGAGTCCGCCGTTGCGCGTGTTGCCGAGGCGGCTGCGAAGGCCAAGGTCTCGGCGGGCTATCACGTGGTGCCGCTCCAGCCCGAGCAGGTCACCTCTCGCATCGAGCAGGGGTTCAACTTCGTGGGCTACACGCTGGACTCGTTGGTGCTCGCTCAGACCTACCGGGACCACGTGTCGGGGATCCGCGAGTCGCTGAGGGGAGGCGTCAGGTGAGCAGGGGCAAGGCTGTCGTCTTCGGTGGCTCCGGGTTTATCGGCAGCCACGTCGCTGATGCGCTCGATGACGCGGGGTACTCGGTATCCGTCTTTGACATCCGGCCCTCGGATCACCTTCGACCGAGCATGGAGATGATCGTGGGCGACATCCTCGACGAGGCCGCTCTGGAGAGGGCAGTCGCCGACGCTCGGGTTGTCTACAACTTCGCGGGAGTGGCCGACGTGGAGGACGCCAGCCGCCGGCCTCTCGACACCATCCGATACAACATCCTGGGCAACGCGTTTCTGCTGGAAGCGCTGAAAGGCCGGGACATCGACCGCTATGTCTTCGCCTCCACCCTGTATGTGTACAGTGACGCCGGCTCGTTCTATCGGGACAGCAAGGTTGCCAGCGAGCTCTACATCCACGACTACAGTGATCAGTACGGCCTGCCCTTCACGATCCTGCGCTTCGGCTCCATATACGGGCCCAGAAGCTACCACCAGGACCGGATCTACAAGTTCGTCCGCCAGGCGCTCACGGAGAAGCAACTAACCTACGGGGGTGACGGCGAGGAGATCCGCGAGTACATCCACGTGACCGACGCCGCGCGCTGTGCGGTTGAGGTGCTCGGCAAGCCTGAGTATGAGAACCAGAACGTGATACTCGCGGGCAACCAGCCTATGAAGATCAGAGACCTGATGGTCATGGTGAGCGAGATCATCGACAAGCAGATGCCCATCGAGTTCCTTCGGGAGCGCGACGCCATCCACTACGAGGTGACGCCGTACTCCTTCACTCCTCGACTAGGCAAGAAGTACGTGAGCGGCAGCTACATCGACCTCGGCGAAGGCATCATGCAGTGCGCTCAGGAGGTCTACAACGAGCTCCTGGCAGAGGGAGCGGCGGAGAGGTGAGAGGCGAGCGGGTCGTCATCTCCACATCTTCGTTCGGTGCGGACGACTCAGCTCCGCTGGCCACCCTTGGAATCGCCGGTCTAGATGTGGTGTCGAATCCGCACCGCCGCACCCTCAGTGAGACCGAGGTGACGGAGCTGCTCACGGGAGCCGTTGGGATCATCGCCGGCACCGAGCCGCTCACTCGTGCGGTGATGGAGGGCGCACCGAGCTTGCGAGTCATCTCACGCCTGGGTGCCGGGATGGACAACGTCGACCTCGCGGCCGCCGACGAACTGGGAGTGCGCGTGTTCAACACGCCCGGCGGACCGTCTCAGGCCGTCGCCGAGCTCGCCCTCGCACTCACACTCGACGTGCTGCGCGGCGTGTCGCGCGCCGACCGCCGCGTTCGCACAGGCGCGTGGAAGAAAGAGATGGGCGCGCTGCTCTCGGGCAAGACGGTCGGAATAGTGGGTTTCGGCAGCGTGGGCAGGGCGTTCGCCGCGCTCCTGGAGCCATTCGCGTGCGAAGTCCTGGCGTGTGACCCCGCCGTTCAGCCCGGCGACGATGAGACGTCTGCCGAGCCCTGCGACCTCGAGGGGCTGCTCGCCCGAGCGGATGTCGTCTCGCTCCACTGTTCTTACTGCGAGGCCGACCACCATCTGCTCAGTCGGGAACGGATTGGGCGGATGAAGCCCGGAGCGATTCTCGTCAATACCGCGCGCGGCGGTCTCATCGATGAAGACGCCCTGATAGGCGCGCTCAACGACGGCCATCTGGCTGGTGCCGCACTCGACGTCTTCGAACGCGAGCCCTACGAAGGACCGCTCGTCTCGTGCGAGAACGTGGTGCTCTCGCCGCACGTGGGCAGCTACGCCCGCGAAGCCCGGATCCGCATGGAACGCGACGCCGTCCGCAATCTGCTCGTCGGGCTCGGTCTGGCCGAGGAGACCGGGTGATCAAGGTCGTCGCCCTCGACTTCGACGGCGTGGTCATCGAGTCCGCCGACATCAAGACAGAGGCGTTTCGCGCTCTCTATTCGGACGAGCCCGAGGTGGCCCGGCAGGTCGTCGAGTATCACTCCGAGCATGAGGGCGTCTCCCGCTACATCAAGTTCAAGCACTTCGAGGAAGAGATAGCTG
The DNA here is from genome assembly GCA_964633595.1 of uncultured Coriobacteriaceae bacterium. GTDB lineage: Bacteria > Actinomycetota > Coriobacteriia > Anaerosomatales > CAZWGV01 > CAZWGV01. The sequence goes on from CAZWGV010000050.1 coordinate 11,956, forward strand.
GGCGCCCCTACACCGCCAAGTCGGAGGCGAGGCTCGACGCCGAGTTCTCGCGGCTGGTGAGGGCCGGTATTTCCGAGTGCCCCTTCGTCCCCGGGGCGGTGCACTTCCTGGAGCGGTTCGCTCCAAGGTTGCCGCTCTACGTGGTGTCGGGCACGCCCGATGAGGAGTTGGCCGAGATCGTCGTCGAGAAGGGGATCGCCACGCACTTCAAGGGCGTGATGGGCTCGAGCCAGCCGAAGCCCGTGCGGGTGCGGCAGGTCCTCGATGCCGAGAACATCGAGCCTGACGAGCTGCTCTTCGTGGGTGATGCGATGAGCGACTGGCGGGCTGCCCGCGAGACCGGTGCGGTGTTCGTGGGCCGGGTTCCGGCTGGAGAAGCATCGCACTTCCCTGAGGAAGGGACGAGTGCGCTGGTCCAGGACCTGGATGGACTCTCCGCGTGGCTCGACGAGAAGATCAACGCTCCGGGGCGGGATGCCTCGACTGAGACGGGAGGCGCCTGATGTCATCGGATGTGCTCAAGGATCGGGCAGTACTGATCACGGGGGGGACTGGTTCCTTCGGCAAGAAGTGCGTCGAGATCATCCTCAAGGAGCACGCGCCACGGCGTGTGGTGATCTTCAGCCGGGACGAGCTCAAGCAGTTCGAGATGGCCGAGGTCTTCAGCCCGGCGCAGCATCCTTGTCTGGAGTACGTCATCGGCGACGTGCGAGATCGTGACCGAATGCACCGCGCGCTGCACGGTATCGACATGGTCATCCACGCTGCCGCCCTGAAGCAGGTCCCGACGTCTGAGTACAACCCGTTCGAGGCAGTGAAGACGAACGTGCTTGGTGCCCAGAACGTCATCGAAGCATCCATCGATAGCGGCGTGCAGCGGGTTGTGGCGCTGTCCACGGACAAGGCCGCCAATCCGATCAACCTGTACGGGGCGACGAAACTGTGCTCGGACAAGCTCTTTGTGGCAGGGAATCACTACGCTCGCTGGAGCGACACGCGCTTTGGCGTCGTGCGCTACGGCAACGTGTTCGGCAGCCGGGGGAGCGTGGTCCCGTTCTTCAAGAAGATGCGGACAACCGGCTGGCTACCCATCACGGATCCCGCGATGACCCGCTTCTGGATCACGCTCGAGCAGGGTGTCCGCTTTGTTCTGCGGTGCCTGGAGACCATGCGCGGAGGAGAGATCTTCGTTCCCAAGATCCCGAGCATGCGCGTGGTCGACCTCGCGACTGCCATCGCCCCCAACTGCGAGCAGAGGGTTACCGGTGTCAGGCCGGGCGAGAAGCTCCACGAGGTGATGATCACAGAGGACAACGCGCGGCTCACGCTCGAGCACGACGATCACTTCGTCATTCAGCCCGAGTTCGAGTGGTGGGATGGAGCCCTGAGCGCGAAGGCCGTGGGCAAGCCGGTGGCGGAAGGCTTTCGGTATGCGAGCGACACCAATGACTGGTGGCTTGGCACCGATGAACTGAGAGCCATGATCGAGCAGCATGAGGTGGACGAGACCTACTGAGGTCTGGGCGCCGCCGGGACTCCTTTGACACCGCCGCCGCACCCGACCTAGAATGTTCATATTCTGAACAGTAAGGGCTTTCGGGCACCACATCGTGATCGTGAAGGCGGAAGAGTCGCATGCGCAGAGTGGTCGTCACTGGCTCCTCGGGAATGCTCGGCACAGTGGTGTGCGAGCTCTTTGCGCGCGACTCTCACGTAGTCGGTCTCGACGTGGATGCTACGGCGAGCGGCGGCCCCCTCGACGCCCTCGAGGTGGATATCACAGACGCGTCGGCTGTGCGCGAGGCATTCGATCACACAAGCCCGGAAGTAGTCGTCCACTGTGCAGCCATAGTGGATGTCGATGGTGCCGAGAACGACTACTCGAGCGCACGCGCCGTCAACGCGCTCGGCACGCGCAACGTGGCGAGGCACACTCCGCGAGACTCCCACTTCGTGTACATCTCGACGGACTCGGTATTCGATGGCCGGCGCGGCGGATACGTGGAGACGGACCTTCCGTGCCCGGTCAACAACTACGCGAAGACGAAGCTCGAGGGGGAATGGTTCGCCCAACTGGAGGCTGAACGCCACCTCGTGGTCAGGACCAACTTCATCGGGCGAAGCTCGGCGGGCAAGGGAAGCCTGGCGACTTGGGTAGTAGATGCGCTGAGCAGCGGCGACGAGGTGAGACTTGCCACCGACTGGGTGTTCTCGCCGGCCTACGTCGATCACGTCGCAGAGACCATTCGCGACCTCGTCGGAGTCGGCGCCACCGGACTCTTGCACGGGTCGGGCTCGGCAGCCTGCTCCAAGTACGAGTTCGGCGTCACTCTGGCCGAGGAGTTCGGACTGGACGCCTCGGCGATCACGCCGGTGACCTTCCGTGAGCTGGACTTCGCCGCCCCCCGTCCTCGCGATGCCTCGCTAGACTGCACCAAGGCCGCCTCCTTGCTCGGGAGGCCGCTGCCGGACTATCGCGAGGGGATCCGAGCACTGCGTGAGGCGTGGTCATGAGAGCCA
>CAZWGV010000051.1:0-13823 GCA_964633595.1 uncultured Coriobacteriaceae bacterium
TCAAGAACACCATCGTCATCATGACGAGCAATCTGGGCGCACGCGACATCGCCAAGGGCAAGACCCTGGGCTTCACCCCGGCGTCTGAGGGCGGACTGATCCCCTACGAGACGCTCAAGGAGCGAGTGACCGGTGAGCTCAAGAAGGTGTTCAAGCCCGAGTTCCTCAATCGAGTCGACGAAGTGATCGTCTTCCATGACCTGACCCACGAGGAAATAGAGGCCATCGTCGACCTCATGATCGCGCGCCTGCGAGAGCAACTCCTGCGTCAGGGCATCGGGGTCTCACTCACCGCTGCCGCGCGCAGCCTGCTCGCCAAGGAAGGTTTCGACCCCGCTCTTGGCGCAAGGCCGCTCCGCAGGGCCATCCAGAGGCACGTGGAAGACCCGCTTTCGGAGCAGATTCTGGCGGGACAGTGGTCGACAGGGGATGTAATCGAGATCGACGCCGAGGACGGGGGCGTTGTCTTCAAGAAGGGATCGGGTAGCGCTGCGGGCCCCACCACGTCGCGACGCAAGACCGAAGCCGCTGTGTCGAAGGGCTCATCGCGGCGTCGCGGCGGCAGCGGGACGGGTGCCGCTTCGAGCGGCGCGTCCGGCGCCTGAGGGCGTATGCCGAGCGCGCGCACTGTGTGGCGATGTCAACAGTGCGGACACGCCGCGCACAAGTGGCTGGGGCGCTGCCCGGAGTGCGCGGAGTTCGGGACATTCCTCGAGGAAGCCGAGCCGGTCGAGCGTGACCGTTCGACGTCCAAGCCAGCGCCCACTCCAACCGTCCTTCGCGACGTTCCCACCAGCGCGGGAGAGCGCTTCTCCAGCGGAGAGACCGAGTTCGATCGCGCCCTCGGTGGAGGCCTCGTTCCGGGGTCGCTGGTCTTGCTCGGAGGCGAGCCCGGGATCGGCAAGTCCACGCTTCTCCTCCAGGCTGCTGCCGCAATGTCCCGCCGAGGACTTCGGGTTCTCTACGTGTGTGGCGAGGAGTCGCCGGCGCAGGTGCGCGTGCGCGCCGACCGTGTTGGTGCCGGGGACGGAGAAGTACTCCTGCTGACCGAGGCGGATGCTTCGGGTATCGCGACGGCCGTCGAGCGTGACGACCCGGGTGTGCTGATCGTTGACTCTATTCAGACGATCTTCGATCCCGAGCTCTCAGGCGTCCCGGGGAGTGTGGGTCAGGTGCGAGCTAGCACGGCACGCCTTATGCGCATCGCGAAGGAGTTGGGCGTAACTACGCTGATATCCGGGCACGTCACGAAAGACGGGGCGATCGCGGGTCCCCGTGTGCTCGAGCACATGGTGGACACAGTGCTGTACTTCGAGGGCGATCGTGACCACGCCCTGAGGATCGTCCGTGCAGTGAAGAACCGCTTCGGGTCGGTGAGCGAGATCGGTGTGTTTGAGATGCGACACTCCGGTCTCATCGGCGTGGGCCAGCCCTCAGGGATGCTCCTGACCAAGCGAGAGGTACCCCTGCCCGGGTGCGCGGTCATGGCTCTCGCTGAGGGATCGCGAACACTCCTGGCCGAGATACAGGCGCTTGTGAGCTGCTCCTACTCGCAGATGCCGCGAAGACTCGCTACCGGCTTGGATGGAGCGCGGCTCCTCCAGGTGATCGCGGTCCTAGAGCGCCGGGCCGAACTGGACTTCTCTGGGAAGGACGTCTACGTGACGGTGGCGGGCGGAGTGCGAGTCAGCGAGACGGCGGTCGACGTGCCGCTAGCGCTTGCACTGGCGTCCGCTCTGGCAGACCGGGCTCTCCCGGATGGAGTCGTTGCCTTCGGCGAGCTGGGGCTGAGTGGCGAGATCAGAGCTGTTTCGCTCGGTGAAGGCCGTGTGGGCGAGGCCGCGCGCATGGGCTTCACGACCGCGATCGGAGGAGCCGCATCTGGCGTGGCGGTTCCCGACAACATCGAACTGCTGTCCCCGCGCGACATCGTGGAGGCTCTGGGGGTTATTAAGTAGGGCGCACACGGGGACGATGGACGCCTGACACGGCTGGCGCTGGGTGGCACAATCGGGATATGGACCGACATGGTCGCTCCCGTTTCGCGCAGGGGGGCTCGCGTGGACTCGAAGACCGGGACACCCATGCTGGAGGCGCTGCGTAGCGTCGCGCCCGGCATGCCGCTGAGAGAAGCTTTGGAGATGATCATCGCCGGGAAGACCGGCGGACTCATCGCCATAGGAGATGAGTCGGCGGTGGCCGCCGTCTGCAATGGCGGCTTTCACGTGGATACCGAGTTCACCCCGCAGCGGCTGTTCGAACTTGCGAAGATGGACGGCGCGATCGCTGTGGACGGGGAGTGCCAGACGATACTTAGGGCCAACGTCCATCTCGTCCCCGACTCGAAACTGCACACATCCGAGACGGGCATGCGCCATCGGGCGGCCGAGCGAACGAGCAGGCAGACCAAGGCCCTGGTCATCTCGATCTCCCAGCGTCGCGATGTTGTGAGCCTGTACCTCGCGGGCGACAAGATCGTGCTCCAGAACGTTGAGGTCTTGCTCGCCAAGGCGGACCAGGCGCTCCAGACGCTGCAGCGCTATCGCTCGGGTCTGGACGAGGCGCTCACGAGACTGTCGGGACTCGAGTTCGACGACATGGCCACGGCTGATGACGTGGCAGAGGCAGTTCGCCGGTTCGAGATGGTGCTTCGGGTCTACGGCGAGGTCAGCCGCTACATCACTGAGCTCGGCATCGAAGGCCGGCTCGTCTCGATGCAAGCCGACGAACTCACGCTGGGTGTCGAGGAGGAGTACGGACTACTCTTGCGAGATTATGCCGAGGATGCTGCTCCGCGCAGGATAGCGTCGTTGAGGACGCGTCTAGGAGAGCTGCCCTGGGACAAGCTGCTCGAGACCGAGGCGATGAACGCAATGCTCGGTGCCGGGGTGGATACCGCCGACCAACACGTGAGGCCGAGAGGGTACCGCTCCTTGCGCCGAATACCGATGTTGCCCGGGACTGTGATCTCCAGACTGGTGGATCGGTTCGGCACCTTGCTGGCGGTGATGAGGGCCTCGGCTGAGCAACTCGACGATGTTGACGGTGTGGGAGCTCGCCGTGCGCGGGCGATCCTGGACGGACTTGAGCGGCTCAGGAGGGGCAGGGCGATCTGACGGCGATCTGCCTGCTCGGAGGGGCATCAAGCCTACGGTCCTGTGATAGAATCGGCGGACTCTACGACCTAGTGTATTCGGCTGAGTGATCCGGCTGATCAAGGGAGGTGGAGCGGGACAGGTTGCGCGAGGAGACTCGCGCGATCACTACGCTGACGATGATCGTCCATATCTCCCGGATCATCTTGATCGTGTCGGGGGCGCTCAGTGGGCTGGCGTTGTCGGGACTCATCAACTGGAGCGAACAGACAGGCTTCCCAGAGTACTTCGTCATCATCATCCTCGTCATACTGGGAAGCCTCATCGGATACCTCTTCGGCGGCATTCTCGGCCGCGAACTCTCGCTGGTCATGCGGCGCTTCGAAGAGAGGCTCCAGGACACGGCACCCACAGACATCGTCCTTGGCGCCCTGGGCCTGCTCCTCGGCTTGCTTGCGGGCGTCCTCGTTGGGACGACGGTGCGAGACGTCCAGCCGAAGTGGGTGTCGTTCGTGTCCCAGAGCGCCCTTCTCGCCCTCTTCGCGTACGCGGGGCTCGGGGTCGCTCTGATGAAGCGGAAAGACATAGCACGTGCCTTCCCTCGGCTCAACAACCCAGCTCCCTCCGGTGAGGACGCGAGCCAGCGAGTGTTCTATCTGGATACGAGCGCGGTCATAGATGCGCGATTCAGAGAGCTAGCACTCAGCGGGTGGCTGGAAGGCAAGCTCCTGGTCCCGCGATTCGTACTGGCCGAGCTTCATACGCTGGCCGACTCGTCCGAGGATGTCAGGAGAGCGCGCGGGCGGCGAGGACTCGATCTGCTGGAGACGCTGCGCGGGGACGGGACCTCGATCGAGGTGTTCGAGGTGGACTTCCCCGAGTTCACCGATGTGGATGACAAGCTGATGCATCTTGCCGCGGAGACCCGCGGGACGCTCGTGACAGTCGATCACAACCTGACGAAGGTGGCGCGCGTCAGGGAACTCGGAGTGCTCAACTTGAACGAACTCGCCACAGCTCTGAAGCCCAGCTTCCTCCCCGGAGAGACCTTGCTACTACTGGTCTCTCGCGTCGGCAAGGAGCCCGATCAGGGAGTGGGGTACCTCGACGACGGGACGATGGTTGTGGTGCAGGGCGGACGAGAGCTGATCGGTGCGGAGATTCAGGTCGAGGTGACATCGGTGCTTCAGACCTCGGCCGGGCGGATGGTGTTCGCGAAGGCGACGGGTCAGTGATATCCGCGGTAGTCGTCGCCGCGGGGGTCGGCGAACGGAGCGGACTTGTCGGCGGCAAACAGCTCGCCCTCATCGGTGGTATTCCCATGGTGGCGAGAGCGGTCCTGGCCGTGGGCGCCTGCGATACGGTCGATGAAGTTCTCGTGGTATGCCATCCAGCCAGGATGGACGAGTTTCGAGGCGCGCTGGACGAGTTCGCGCCTGGAGTGGTAACGATGCTGGTGCCGGGCGGAGAGCATCGCCAGGAGTCGGTACAGCGCGGACTTGACTCCGTGTCAGTCGAGGCCGAGGTCATCGTTGTCCACGATTCGGCCAGGCCGCTCGTCAGTCCCGACACCGTGACGGCCGCCATCGAAGCCTTACTGGCGGATCCCAGCGTAGACGGTGTGGTGTGTGGTCATCCTGTCGTGGATACTCTGAAGCGAGTGGGTGGGGATCGGCTGGTCATTGAGACGGTTGACAGGGGAGAGCTTTGGGTTGCGCAGACTCCGCAGGTCTTCAGGGCGCAGTCGCTAAGGCTGGCGCATGAGGCCGCGCGCGACGAAGGCTTCGTGGGCACGGACGACGCCGCGCTGCTAGACCGGACGGGTGGACGTGTCCACATGCTTGAGGCGCCCAGGGAGAACCTGAAGATCACCACCGGCGATGACTTCATCCTGGCGGAGGCCTTGGTTTCGTTGAGGAGCGATCAGTGAGCGAGAACGGACGTCTGCGTATCGGGCTCGGCTACGACATGCACCGCTTCGTGTCCTACCGCAGGCTGGTGTTGGGCGGGATCGAGATCGAGAACCCGGAAGGTCTGCTCGGTCACTCGGATGCCGACGTGGTCGCGCACGCCGTCATGGATGCCGTCCTCGGAGCGATGCGTGAGGGCGATATCGGTGAGCTGTTCCCGGACACGGATCAGAGCCTCGAAGGCGCGTCCAGCATCGAGCTTCTGGGCAAGGTTGCCGCTCTCGCCTCGGAGAGAGGCTTCGAGCTGCTGGACGCCGACTGCGTGATCGTTCTGGAGCGCCCGAAGGTCTGCGCGCATCGTGAAGACATGCGCAGGGCGCTAGCCGAGGCTCTCGGAGTGGGTGTTGAGCTTGTGGGGCTGAAGGCGACAACCACCGAGGGTCTGGGTGCCACGGGTCGGCGTGAGGGTGCGGGGGCGTACGCAGTCGTGCTCATGGAGGGGCCCGCGCGGTGACTTGCGGCTCGGTGCCTTCTTCCGGGGGCACTCAGGTATGCTGTTAGCCGAGTTCACGACCGTCGCGTTCGCGCGCGCGGTCCGCTCCCAATAGGCCGGAGGTGAACGGGTGTTCGAGCGCTTGCGCAACGATGTCAGGGCCGTAAAGGAGCGCGACCCGGCGGCCACATCTACATTCGTTGTGCTCCTCAACTACCCCGGACTTCATGCCGTCTGGGCTCACCGCATCGAGCACTGGCTCCACACTCACGGGCTGCGCAGCCTGGCAAGGCTCTCGAGCCAGATCACCCGGTTCTTCACGGGAGTCGAGATCCACCCTGGCGCGCGGATCGGAGATCGGTTCTTCATCGATCACGGCATGGGTGTTGTCATCGGTGAGACTACCATCATCGGCAAAGACGTGACGCTCTACCAGGGGGTTACCTTGGGGGGCACCGGCAAGGAGCGCGGCAAACGCCATCCGACACTGGAAGACTGCGTTGTCGTGGGCGTGGGTGCTACCGTGCTCGGCAATATCACCGTCGGCGAAGGTTCGAAGGTCGGCGGTGGCGCGGTGGTCATCACCGATGTCCCTCCCAACTCCACTGTGGTCGGCATCCCCGGTAGGGTAGTGGTCCGCGAGGGTCGCAGGGTAGAGGCGGTGGATCTCCACCATGAGGATCTTCCGGACCCGGTTGTTGAGATGTTCCGCTCGCTCCAGCGGCGGGTAGAGCGGCTCGAGTCGCGGTTGGACCGCGACGAGCAGCGTGCCGACGAGCGTGAGGAACCTGTTTTCCCGGCACCCGAAGCGGACGTGGCCGAGCCCGGGATGTCTGCTGTGACCGACGGGAACGACGGGTGATCGGCGTGGGGATACGTGTCTACAACACGCTCACGCGGCGCAAGGAGGAATTCGAGCCACGAGAACCCGGCAAGGTCGCCATGTACGTCTGTGGCCCCACCGTCTACAACCACATCCACATCGGCAATGCGCGCACCTTCCTATCGTTCGATGTGATCCGCCGCTACCTGCTCTACCGCGGCTTTGACGTCCGGTTCGTACAGAACATCACCGATGTCGACGACAAGATGATCGCAGCCGCAAACGAGGAGGGCATCCCCGCCTCCAGGGTGGCAGAGCGCTACACTGCCGCTTACCTGGAGGCGATGGACGATCTAGGAGTGATGCCGCCGAGCGTTCAGCCGAGAGCCACAGAGACCGTCCCTCAGATGATCGAGATGGTAGAGCGTCTCTTGGAGACCGGGCACGCCTACGTGGTGGACGGGGACGTCTACTTTGCGGTTCGAAGCTTCGCTCCTTACGGCAAACTATCCGGCCGCGATGTCGACGACCTGCGGTCTGGAGCACGGGTGGACGTGGACGAGCGCAAGCGCGATCCGCTCGACTTCGCGCTGTGGAAGTCGGCGAAGCCCGGCGAGCCCCACTGGCCCTCTCCGTGGGGTGACGGGCGACCGGGCTGGCACCTTGAGTGCTCCGTCATGTCTGAAGAACAGCTGGGCGTTCCGTTCGACATACATGGCGGCGCGACCGACCTGGTCTTCCCGCATCATGAGAACGAGCTTGCCCAATCAGAGGCGGCCACCGGGCGGCCGTTCGTCCGTTATTGGTTGCATGGCGGGCTGTTGCAGATAGACGCCGAGAAGATGTCGAAATCACTCGGCAACTTCATGCTGCTCAAGGACGTGCTCGGGCAGTATGAGACGCCGGTGATCCGCCTGCTCATGCTTCAGACCCACTGGCGGAGTCCCCTCGAGTTCTCCGTTGAGCGTCTGGATGAGGCGCGCACGGCCCTGGAGCGCATCGAGAACTCCGTGCGCAACCTCACATGGACGAGAACGGCGACATCGCACGGCGACGGTGCCCCCGAGGGATCGCGATCAGCATTCCGGGAGGCGGCGGAGGCCTGCCGGCGGAAGTTCGAGACAGAGATGGACGACGACTTCAACACGGCCGGCGCGCTCGGAGCCGTCTTCGAGCTGGCGAAGATCGCCAATGCCTACGTCGCCGAGCACCAAACCTCGCTAAGTGCGGCAGACGCCGAGGTAGCGTCGTTCGCCGCACAGGAGATGGCGGAGTTGATGGGAGTGCTCGGCGTGGCCATCCTTCCCGAGACCCAGGCCGAGGCCGAGGACGCCTACCCTCGCGAGGTGGTCGAACTTGCCCGGTCCCTGGCGGGCTTCTCGGGTGCTGATGCCCAGGGCGCTCTGGCGGCCCTGCTCGCCGCGCGTGCGGCGGCTCGGACCGAGCGGAACTGGGCGGCTGCGGATGCAGTGCGAGACGGACTGGCCGCTCTGGGATTCACAGTCGAGGACACTCCGCAAGGCGCGCGCGTCTCGTACCGCTCCGGGAGCTGAGATGTCGACGCGGTCCCAAGGCCGACGGCGCGAGCCGGGCATCATCGTGGGACGCAACCCGGTGAAGGAGGCACTGCTCGCCGGGGTTCCGCTGAAGGAGATTCTCCTGGCTGAGGGGACTCGCGGTGCCTCGGCCGAGATCGCGAGAGTCGCGAAGGAAGCGGGCGTGGCGGTGCGCGCCGTGCCCCGGGTTGAGATCGATCATCTGAGTCCGCGGGCTTCGCATCAAGGAGTCGCCGCGATGACTGCGCCATTCCAGTACGCGAGCCTCGAGGACATCATCTTGCGGGCGAGGGGGCGGGAGCGCTCTCTGGTGCTGGCACTCGACCATGTGACCGATCCCGCGAACCTCGGCGCGATCATCCGGGCCGCCGACGTCGCAGGTGCCGACGGCGTAGTCATACCGAAGGACCGAGCAGCGCCGGTAACTCCGGCGGTGTACAAGACCTCGGCGGGAGCAGTCGTCCACTTGCCGGTCGCGCGAGTTTCGAACCTGGTTGCCGCCATGACAAAACTGCAGGAGGCCGAGTACTGGACGCTAGGAGCATCGGAGAACGCTCCGGGCGCCATTTGGGACACCGAGATGCCCAACCGCTCTGTGCTGGTGCTGGGCTCCGAGGGCCGCGGGCTCGGTCGACTTGTGAAGGAAAGCTGCGATCTTGTCGTTCGCATCCCTGTGGCGGGAGCGGTCTCTTCACTCAATGTTGCTCAGGCGGCGACGGTCCTGGCGTACGAGTGGGTGCGCAGGGGACGGAGCTAGCGTGTCCAAGCCGTGGCTGATAGTCGACGGCTACAATGTCCTCGCGGCACTCGCCGTCGGCACTAGCCTGGACCATCGGACACCCGAGAGCATGGACGCCGCGCGCGCGAAGCTCGTTGGAGACGTTGCCTCGATAGCTGTGGGGACGTACCGGGCCGTCGTCGTATTCGACGGCGCCGCAAACCCCCTGTCCGATGGGGCTCCGCACAAGGCAGCCGGTGTCACTGTCATCTTCTCGCGCTCGGGAGAGGACGCGGACAGCGTGATCGAGAGGCTGGTCGCAAGGGCGCGCGCCAGGGGCGAGAAGGCGGTCGTTGTGACGTCCGACGCCGCTACTCAGCGGGTCGTCGAGGGTCACGGGGTGACGAGGATATCGGCGGCCGAGTTCGTAAGGATGCTCGACGAAGAGGCAGCCGAGAGGCGCGAGCTGCTCAGGAGCGGAGAGACTCGCACGAGGATCGCGGATCGCATTGGACCCGAGATCCGCGACGCATTAGCCCGATGGGCTCGCGGCTATCGGTGAACTCGAGGAGCACCGGTAAGCGCTCGTTCATCGCCCGGTAGGGTCAGAGCACCACAGTACTCCCTGCATACAGGGTTCTTCAGGTTTGCGCATTCTCGTTGACACCAGTCTGGGCGCTCACCTATGTTCGAATCGGTCTCAGCTCATCGCGTCCTGCCGGGGGCGCCCGCATCCCCCGCTAGTCCGGGGGTCCGAGGAGGGATCGCGCGTGGCAACGCGCGTCGCAAGATGTCGTCGTCGCGTCGCTGGGCATCGCGATGCGGAAACGGCTCTGGTGTCCGCCGCACAACTCGGTGACGAGTTCGCCAGTACCGCCTTGGTCGAGCAGTACCGCGGCTTCGTTCGGTGCAAAGCTCGCTCGTACTTCGTGGTTGGCGGGGAGCGGGAGGACATCGTTCAAGAAGGCATGATCGGGCTGTTCAAGGCGATCCGTGACTACGACGAGTCCCGTCAGTCGAGCTTCAGGTCGTTTGCCGAGCTATGCGTGACGCGTCAACTGATCACAGCGATCAAGACTGCGAGGAGGCACAAGCACACGCCGCTCAATGCATACGTCTCGCTCAGTCGCCCCGTGTGTGCAGACGAGGAGGGCGAGCGTCTACTCTCGGATATCCTGGCCGCCAAGGAGGTGTGCGACCCTGCAGAGGTTGCCATCAGCTCATGGGAGGCGGCGTTCGTGAGCCGTGGTTTCCTCGACGCCCTCTCGCGGTTTGAGGCCGAGGTCCTCAAGCTCTACGTCGACGGGAACACATACGTGGAGATCGCCGAGCGCCTTGGGCGCCACGTGAAGTCCGTGGACAATGCCCTACAGAGGGTGAAGAGGAAGCTGGAACTGCAGATCCAGCGCTGTCGCGCCTGCTGATCCTTTCTCGACAGTCAGTACCAAGCGCGTTCTTGTCCACCCAGAAGGTCGAGGCTACCCTGTTGCAGCGGTACTCTCATGCGGAGAGTCCACTTGCTGGCGTAGCTCAATGGCAGAGCAACGGTTTTGTAAACCGTAGGTTGTGGGTTCGAGTCCCTCCGCCAGCTCCATGTGAATAAGCAGATGGCCCGGTGTCTTGCCGGGCCATCTGCTCCCCCCTTGGGCAGCGGCTACTCCAAGGGCTTCTGGACGGCAGGGGGTCGCGGGGTCTGCTCCTCCGCCCACAGGATCTCGACGATGTCCACGGGCTCGGCGATGTTCTTCAGCTCGAACCGACCATGAGAGGCGTATCGGTACGCCGAGCGGCCCGCCCTCTCGATCAAGCTGCCTGGAGTCATGATCTGACCGCCGTCACCCAGGTTCATCGTCCGCGCGGCGAGATTCAGACCAGTCCCGATGAACGGGCGGCCGCGGCGGTCCAGCACCACCTCTCCATCGGCCACGCCGATCCTTACTGCGATCTCGCGATCCGTTACCCTCGACGCGTTGAACTCGGCAAGGCTGCGCTGCATCTCGCACGCGGCGCTGAGCGCGTCCGCCGGAGACTCGAATGCGGCCACAAGACCATCTCCGCCGGTGGACTTCCCGTGTCCGCGGTGCTTCTCGATGAGCGGCAGAAGCAGATCCCGATGACGTTGCACCAACTTCGCGGAGACGACGCTCCCGTCCTCCTCGGTCATGCTGGAGAAGGATTTCATGTCGGTGATCATGACTGTGGCCTCCACCGTGTGCTTGGATGCCAGTTCGTCCTCGGCGCTGGCGATCAAGCTCAGGAGTTCGTCGACGTCGGCGTCGTCGGCGTCTATCCCGTGCGTCGGTGCATGTCGCTTGACCGGAGCGAAGACCCACTCCCAGACCGCCACTCCGATCAGGGCCAGGGTTCCCGACGCTGCTGCGGCGATGCCGAGTTCGCCCCTGCCGACGGGCCCGCCGAACAGGGCGTTGGCGGCCAGCATGCCCAGGGCGGCGACACTCGTCCCGGCGAGAGCGGCTAGCAGTCCGACGAACGGTCGTCGGGGGTGATCGGGGGGGCGCCGTATCGATCCTGAGACCGCCGCTCCTATCGCCCATACCAGAGGCTGGGTCACGAGCAGAACGATGTGTTTCACTCCGGACAAGCTGTCCAAGAAGCGCTGCGGATCAGCCTCCCTTAGGGCTGGTCCCAGCCATCCGAACGCGAGGGGGTCTTCGGGCGCGCTGAGGGACGCCAGAAGGGGAGCGCTCGTAGAGCCCGTGGCTGTGACGCCCAACGAGCCCGCACCCGTAAGAGTCCCCGCCACCTCAAGAGCCAGGCACGCAGTCAGCGCCGCCACAGCTCCCGTTGTCGATCCAAGGATGTAGCCGGCGAGCGGGACCATCGCCCACTCAACCCCCGCTCTCGCTGCGAGAAACGCGAGGGCCACGACGGCGAACACGGCACCTTCGTCATCCGCGAGGAACTTGGTGCCGGTCAGGCCGATGACCAGGAACAGTGCGCCAGCGATCACATCGCCCGCCGCTAGAGCAGGGGAGACCAACACCACAAAGCCGATCACTCCCAGTCCGGGGGCCACGAACGACAGAGCGGCGACGCCAAGCGCCACTAGTGGCGTGAGGGCTTTGGGGTACAGCGGCAGGGCGGCGAGCGTGTGAAGGGTGAAGGCGGCGAAGAGGGCAGCGCGCAGCCAAACGAAGATGCCTTGGCCGCGTCGTGTGTACTCTTGCTCACCAGCCATTTGCAGCAGCCTCCACTGGTCCGGTTACACCGCCAGTATCACGAAGACAGCGTACGCTGCCACGCATATCGTCAGCCCAACAGCAGCACCAACCATCGAGCGAGCGCGAGCTTCCCCTCCAGCCACAAACGCGAAGATCACCCGAGGAACGAACGGGATGAGGATCGCGATCGGGGATAGCGCGATACCGAGAGCGAATGCAGCGCCCCGCTCGAACAGGCCGAAGACCCTCATGGAGTTCCATTGCAGGATGTCGTCGCGCTTCCCGGGTTGTGATATCGCAGCGCTCTCAGTCTCGAACACGAGTATCGATCCGCCAAACGACACGGTGAGCAGTCCGCACAGCGCCGCGACGGAGGCCAGCGACAACGGAACGCCGAAGACGGTGGATGAAGCGGGTGCCTCCCATCCTCCCAGCAAGGAGACCGCTGCCACCAAGGACAGCGCGTGCAGCGACTGGTCTACTGTGAAGACGAACAGACCGCGAGCGTCCAGCCGGTCCCTAGCTGCTATCGTGAGCCTCTCGATGATCAGGTGGGCAGTAGTGACCACCACGACCAAGGGGAGTGCCTGCGGCATGTCGCCAGCGAGTGCAAGGACCGTCACGAGACCGACAATGGTCACGTGAGCCAGTTGGCCGGCGATGCCGTCGCGCTTCGCCACGACCAGCCCCCCGGGCTGAAGGACGAAGTCACCTATCACATGGGCTAGATACAGGCCTAGAAGGAGGGCCATCCGTTCTCCGTGAGGCGTTCTACCTGCCCCTATTGTGCCCTATGTGTCGTCGCACGTCTGCTATAGTCGCAGGGAATGCACTGCACGGTCGGCTGGCCCGAGCGCCAACTCGCGAGTCTGGATAGGGGAAGGGAATGGAGCGAGCAGAGTTTCTGTCCAAAGTCCCCATCTTCTCCTCATGCGCTCCCGCGGAGATCGAGGCGATCGCCGCCGTTGCGCAGGAACACGCCTACGAACCCGGGCAGGTCATAGTGACGCAGGGCAGTCCCGGTCAGGCGTTCTACCTGATCCTCTCAGGCAAGGTGGAGATCATCCGTGATGGCACAACTCTGGGAGCGTTCTGCGCAGGAGACTTCTTCGGGGAGATGTCGCTTCTGGATGAGGCACCCAGATCCGCGACGATCCGGGCCATCGAGCCAACCACGTGCTGGATGCTCTCGAGCTGGGACTTCAAGGGGCTGCTCGAGAGGCATCCGTCGATCGCGGTCAAGTTACTGGTGGTCCTGAGTCGCCGTTTGAGGGTGGCGGACGAGCGCCTCGGACACTGAGGGGGGCACAGATGAGCGAGGATGCACCTTTTCTGCTCCAGGAGCTGTCTGAGCGCATCATCATGCGCTACCTGGAGAAAGTGGGGCGCAAGGGTGTGGCCCGAGTCGCCCGGGTTCGTGGCCTGTCGAACCCCGTCGATATCGCCTATGAGGCCGATGGACGTCTAGTCCGAGTCAAGGTCAAGCCGGATGCCTACTACGGATCGGATCCGTGGAAGCTGGCCGACCGGAGCCTTGTGTTCTATCGGCCGGAGAGCACGGCCTTCGCACTCGAATCGATAGGAGATGCCAGAACCCGAGAGGCCGGATGGGCGTTGAAGTCCGGGGCCGATGAGCTCTTCTACTACTCGATCGCTATCGGCCAACCGGAAGATGAGGTGGCCGCCTTGCTGCACGAGCCAGACGATGTCTTCTTTGCCGAGCTGGATGTGGAGCGCGACGAGCTGCGTGTCATCCCTATGAAGGACGTCCGGCGCTGGTTCGAGGGCGCCCAGGAGGAGTACCCCGCTCGGCCTGTGTTCTCAGCCGAGGGATCAGCCTGGTACCGCCTGGTGCCGAAGGCGGATCTGGAGATCGCCGTGCCCAGCGCGAGAGTCGTCAGCCCGGTGTTCTCGACGCTGCGAGGCTGAGCTGTCGAGGGCGTTGCGCGGCGCTCGGAGTGCATCGTACTAGACACGCCCGGGACCGTTGTGGCTCGTTGACACCCACTAGGGCATGCATTACTATCCTTCTGCCTTTCACCAGGC
>CAZWGV010000052.1:0-13021 GCA_964633595.1 uncultured Coriobacteriaceae bacterium
CGGCGGCGGGACCACGGGTGGCACCACGGGTGGCGGCACGACCGGCGGCGGCACGACAGGCGGCGGCACCACGGGCGGCGGCACGACCGGCGGCGGGACCACGGGCGGCGGCACGACCGACGACGGGACCACGCCTACAGACCCCTCGCTCCTTGCCCAGGTGAGCAGCATGGATGTCCTGGTTCCGAGCACTGTGCAGGGATACACGGCCGGGACATCGAGCAGTTCGGACCAGCTGGCGACGACTAAGCTCACCCCGGCGCCCACTGGCGAGGCCTACTACCTCTTCTCCAGCGTGACGATGGCGGTCATCGACAGGGGGAGCGTGGACGCCGCCAAGACCTACGTCGACGTGGCTGTGGCCTCGCAGTATCCCAGGGACAGCTCGTCGGTCATCGTGGACGGGGCCAAGGGCTACTTTGGCTCCGACGGCAAGGACACGGTGAGCGTGGCCTACGCCCGGGGACGCTACGTGTTCCAGGTGGTCTGCGTACGAAACTCGCCGCAGCTGCTGTCCATGCTGAAGCCCTACGCGGTGGCTGCCGCCGCGGCATTCCCCGAGTCCGTGTAGCCTGCGGCTGTCGAGCCTCTAGGGCGTGACGCTTCGCCCCACCGCACGCCGCGCGAACCGGCAGTCGCGCCGAAGTCGCCTTGGCAGTCCATCCGCTACTGGACGATGAAGACTCTCGTGCCCACGGGTACTCGCTCGTAGAGGTCCTCGATCTCGCTGCGGTGCATGCGCATGCAGCCATGCGAGGCCGCGGTGCCCACCGACGCGCTGTTCGAGGTGCCGTGGATGCGTATTCCCGAGGCATCCAGGTCGAGCGCCCTGGTGCCGAGGGGATTCTGAGGGCCTGGCGGGATGCTCTTGGGCATATCGGCCGCCCAGGCGGAACCCGGGTTGCGCCACGTGGGCATGTAGCGCTTGTTCACCACCCGCCAGCGACCCTGAGGCGTCGGGTAGCTTGGTGTTCCGATCGCCACCCGGTAGGTGCCCTCCACGTCCTGGCCGTCGTAGAGCGAGAGGCGGCGCTGCGATAAGCTGACGATGATCGACTTGCCGATCGAGTCCTCGGTAACTGCCGGCCTCACTACGGCGAGCTTCACGTGCACGCTCTTTCGGCCATCGAGGAGAGCCTCCCGGATGGCGTGCGCAGCCGCCTTCGCGTCGAGCGCGGCGCCAAGTCGTGAGGGGTACACTACCAGCTGAGCGCTCTGCACGGTCACCGAGGCATCCAGCGCCGGCGTGGAGAGGCGGCTTTGGAGGGCGGCGACGTACCGTGACACAGCCGCGTCGTTTACAGTCACACGCAGAGGGATGTCACGACCCCCCTGCACGTGGCCGAGCCGAGTCAATAGCCTCTGCACAAGGGTCGATGCTCTTCTTGGAGCTATCGCATCCCTCACCATGGCATCCGCGTCGACCTTGAGCATGGCCGAGGCATCCAGCTTGTCCGACCCTCCTCGGTATGCCACGAGCAGCGGAGCGGACATGGGGACTGTCAGCTCTGCGTGCAGCACGGAGCGAGCATCCTTCGCGCTGAGCCCGCCCAGTCGGACGTCCCCCGCGGTCGTGCCCGGCCAGATGGTGTCGCGGCCAGCGAAGTCGTCGGCCAGCGCGAAACCGAGTCCCGTGAGAGCGAGGAGCATCACGATGACGAGGGACACTAGCGCTGAGCGGCGCAGCAGGGTTCGTTCGGACAAAGAAGCCTCTCGTCAAGCGATGCCTTTGTGACGATACATATTCTACAATGGTCGCCAAGGGTCACCGCTGGTGAAGGGTGATTCCACGTCCTCGGTAGGGGTCATGGCGCACGCCGAGACCGAGCACGTCTATAGGGGCAATCTGGACAAGCTGCTGCGCAAGGTGCGCGAGGAGCGCGGACTCGACCTCGCTCTGTACCGTCGCCACTACGTGGAACGCAGAGTGGCAGCCCGCCTGCGAGCGCTCGGCTTGCACTCCTATCGCCAGTACGCGTCACACCTGGACAGGTACCCCGACGAGTACGCGAGATTGCTGGATGTACTGACCATCAACGTGACGGACTTCTTCCGTGACCCGCCGGTCTTCGATGCCTTCAAAGAACAGGTAGTGCCCGAGTTGCTCCGCAGCAAGCTCCGGGGAAGTCAGCGCATGCTGCGGGTGTGGTCAGCGGGATGTGCCACAGGCGAGGAGGCGTACTCGCTCGCGATGCTCCTGCTGGACGAGCTGGGTCACGAGCGTGGCCGAGTGCTGCTCAACGTCTTCGGCACCGACATCGATCCAGAGGCGGTCAGGACCGCGAAGCGAGCCACCTACAGCATCGAGAAGCTCCCGTCTATCCCGGTCGAGTATCGTTCCCGATACACTCGGCTGCAAGGGGAGACCTTCAGCATCTCCAACGAGGTCATCTCCCGCGTTCGTTTCCGTGCACTGGATCTTTTCGAGGACAAGCCGATAACTGTATCCGACGTGATCTTCTGCAGGAACGTGTTCATCTACTTTGACAGAGCACAGCAAGAGAGGGTGCTCGAACGCTTCTGGTCGTCACTATCTCGAGGCGGCTTTCTGGTGCTGGGGAGGAGCGAGAAGCTCGCCCCGGTTGCGGCGAGCCGTTTCGAGCTTGTGAACGGCAGAGAACGGATCTACCGAAAGCCAGGCAGGGTCTAGGGTGATGGGAAGCGCCGCAGCTGCGCGGCGAGCTTCCTAGGGGCGGACTGAGGAGGACGGCGGCATGGTGAAGACGTATCGCAGGAGCACGGTGAAGCGAGGGCTCTCCTTCAGCTTCACACTCTTGACGTGGCTGACCATTGCGCCGGCGGTTGGTCTGGGCCTCGCCGCCACGGCCGTCTATGCGTACTACTCACACGCGCTCGATCCCAAGGACGTGTGGCCAGTGATGGTCTTTGGTGGCGTGGCGATGAGCGTCTGCGCGATCCCCGGGACCCTGTTGTGGCGCTGGCAGTTCAAGACACGCCTTCTCGAGCCGCTGCGCGACCTCGGCGGAGTGATGATCGAGGCGGGCGAGGGGGACTTATCGCTACGCGCCGAGGTAGTGCGTGATGACGAGATAGGTCTGCTAGCGGGAGAGTGCAACGGGCTGATAGGCTCACTCGCCACGATCGCCTCCGGCGTTAGGCGCTCGGCCGAGACAGTCTCTGCGGCTGCTTCCCAGCTGTCAGCCTCCTCCGAAGAGATCAGCTCCTCCACGGTCGAGATATCCTCGTCCGTGCAGCAGATCGCCCACGGTGCCGAGCTGCAGTCACGCAAGGTCGAGGAGACCTCCTCTGCGATGGAGGAGATCGCCGGCGGCATCGGCGTTGTGGCCAAGACGGCCGAGACGGCTTCCGAGGTCGGTCAGGAGGCCGCGCGCTACGCCGAGGAGGGCGCGAGCACCACCAACGAGGCGATCGCGAAGATCGTGGAGATCAGGCAGGCCATCGAGACCCTAGCCGGCTCGGTGGACATCCTAGGCCAGCGTTCGGCGCAGATCGGGAGCATCGTCGACGTGATCACATCCATCGCCGACCAGACCAACCTCTTGTCGCTTAACGCGGCCATCGAGGCGGCCCGAGCGGGCGAGTCCGGACGTGGTTTCTCGGTCGTCGCCGAGGAGGTCAGGAAGCTCGCCGAGGGCTCCGGCAAGGCTGCGGAGCAGATCGGCGATCTCATCAAGGAAGTCCAGGAAGAGACCGCGAAGGCGGTCAAGCTCATGGACATAGGCACCCGCGAAGTCGCGCTGGGGACCGAGGTGGTTGGACGTACGGGCGAGTCGCTCGTGCGTATCAACGCCGCAGTGTCGCGCGCTAGCGAGCTGGCCGAGCAGATAGCCGCCGCGATGTCTCAGCAGGCGTCGCGCACTGCGGGTGTGGACAAGGCCATGCACGATATCGCCGCGGTGGTCGAGGAGAACGCCGCATCCGCCGAGGAGACTGCGGCGGCGGCACAGCAGCAGACGGCGTGCATGCAGGAGATATCCTCGTCGGCCCAAGAGCTCGCCGACATGGCCCGACGCCTCGAAGACTCAGTTCACGCATTCAGGACGGACTAGGGGGGATCCGTGGACCTCTCACACGAACAGGGAGGGCGCTCGTTCGTGCTGTTTCGGCTAGGGGCGGAGGAGTACGGGTTGCCCATAGAACGCGTGCAGAGCATCATCCGCTACGAGGAGGCGACCCCTGTGCCGCATACTCCCGAGTACGTGGAGGGGGTCTTGAACCTCAGGGGCATGGTCATACCGGTCGTCGACCTGACCAGGAGGCTCTCTGGCGTGACTTTCGAGCCGGGTCCCCAGGCGAGGATCGTCGTGGCCGAGGGCGAAAGCGGGCCGGTTGGGCTGGCCGTCAACTCGGCGAGCGAGGTAGTCGTAATAGATGCCGAGGCGGTAAAGCCAGCGCCTGAGTCGGCTCTCAGCCCACAAGCCGCGCGCGCTCTCGAAGGCGTCGCGGAGCACGAGGGGCGCCTGGTGATACTGCTCGATCTGGACCAGGCAGTGCCCAAGGCCGAGTATGGCCCCGCCCACGAGACGGAACATGCGGCACAGGAGGATGAGACCGATGCCTAGGCAGATACTCGTCGTGGACGACGCCGCCTTCATGAGGATGATGATCCGCGACATCCTCGTGAAGGAGGGCTACACCATCCACGAGGCCGTCAACGGTCGCGACGCGGTGGAGAAGTACGAGGAGCTGCGCCCCGATCTGGTGACGATGGACATCACCATGCCCGAGATGAACGGCATCGATGCGCTGCGTCAGATACGCGAGCTGGACGGCGACGCGCGCGTTCTGATGGTGAGCGCGATGGGTCAGCAGAAGATGATCGTGGAGGCGCTGGAAGCTGGCGCGATCGACTTCCTCGTCAAGCCATTCCAGCCCACGAAGGTTCTCGAGACCGTCAAGAAGTGCCTTCAGGCGGCCGCGTTCTAGTCGCCGAATCCGGCGGACTGGCCTACGATGACGCGGCGCGCTATCAGAGTCCTGGTGGTCGATGACTCCGCCTTGATAAGGCAGATGCTCACACGCGCCCTCTTACTCGATCCCAGGATCGAGGTGGTGGGCGCAGCGCGCAACGGCGTCGAGGCGGTCGAGCAAGCGACACTTCTCGCACCCGACGTGATGACCCTCGACATCGACATGCCTGAGCTTTCGGGTCTCGAGGCCCTGCCGTTCATCGTGAAGAACACCGACTCAAGAGTCGTGATGCTGTCGTCCATGAGCGACCCCGACACCACCTACCATGCGTTGGAGCTAGGGGCGGTGGACTTCATCCCCAAGCCCGGATCAGGCTTCGTGTCTTCTCTCACGGATCTCACTGAGACCCTCCTGAAGAAGATCCGCACCGCATACAGGATCGATCCCGCCAAGCGGCTGGCGGGGGGAGCCATCCCCTCACGGACCGATCCTGGCACCCACAGGGAGGGAGGAGGGCGCGAGGCTCTCTGGGGCGCGAGGCAGCGGATGCCTTCTGGCGAGCCGGCCAAGCTAGTGGGAATGGCCGCCTCTACCGGAGGCCCACCCGCACTGGAGCGGGTGTTCGGCGGCCTTGGTGCAGATCTGCCTGCCGCCTTCCTCGTTGTCCAACACCTTCCGCAGGGCTTCACTGACTCGCTCGTGAAACGACTTGCTGGTGTGACCGACCTGACCGTGCGGGTTGCCACTGATCGAATGAGGGTGCTATCGGGCGAGGCGTACGTCGCTCCGCACGGGAAGCACATGGTGGTGTCCGCTGGGAGGAACGCCACCGAACCCAGACTTCGGCTGGAGGATGGCCCGCCGCAGCACGGCGTGATGCCCGCAGCCGACCCCCTGATGCGCAGTCTGGCGCGTGCGATGGGCGACAGGAGCGTGGGCGTCGTGCTCACAGGAATGGGCCGCGACGGCGCACTCGGTCTGTCCGAGATGCGCGAGAGCGGCGCCGACACCATCGCGCAAGACGAGGCGACAAGTGTCGTGTGGGGGATGCCGGCGGCCGCCTGTCGCAACGGAGCCGCGCAGAGAGTTGTGCCGATCGACCGGATGGCAGCCGAGATACGCCGCTCGATCAAGGGGGGGAGGGGGAGCTCGTGAGCGACGACATGAGCGCCTACAAGGAAGTCTTCCTCTCGGAGAGCGCCGAGTACGTGCAGTCTATCGTCGACGCTCTGCTGGGGCTCGAGAAGGATCCTGGGGACGTAGAGGCGGCTGAGTCTGTGTTCAGGGGAGCGCACAGTCTCAAGGGAATGGCTGCAGCGATGGGTTACGAGCGGACGACCGAGGTCACGCACAAGATGGAGAGCCTGATGGAGACGGTGCGGTCCGGTCGGCGTGCGCCGGATGCCGCAGCCATTGACCTGATGCTACGTGCCGTAGACATCCTGAACGCCCTCATCCAGGACGAATCCGCCGACGCTGAGACCGTGGACGTTTCGGACATCGTTGCCGAAATCGACGCCCTCACTGAGTCGGATGCTGACGTCGCTCGTGTCTCGATGCCGGCACCCACAGCCACCGACCGGAGCTCCGACACAGAGCCGCCTCTCTATAGGGTCGTCGTGACCCTTGAGGAGGGGTGCGTTTTGAAATCCGTGCGCGCCTACATGGTGATAAAACGGCTGGCGCATGTGGGTACCGTCGTGGACACCGTGCCCTCGGCCCGGGCCATCGAGGACGAGAAGTTCGACCGCACCTTCGAGGTCATCGTGCAGAGCGGGGTGTCCGAGGACGAGTTGTCTCGCTCGGCTCTGGCGGTCAGCGAGGTGGAGAAGGCCGAGGTTGACGTCGTGGAGAGGGATGTGGGGGACGCAGAGGGTGCGACGGCTGACAGGTCGCAGACGACGCTCAGTCTCCCCAAACTCTCAGAAACGCAGACTGTCAGGGTGTCGATCGGCCATCTGGACAGCCTTGTGAACCTTGTGGGCGAGCTGGTCATCTTGCGGTCTCGGCTGGACCGTCTCACCGCGCGAATGGACTCGCGCGAGCTGGCGGAGACCATCGAGGAGCTTCGCGGCGTCTCGGCCGAGCTGCAGCACGAGGTGATGCAGGCTCGCATGGTTCCCGTCGGCAACATATTCAATCGCTTCCCGCGGATGGTCCGAGACCTGTCGAAGGACTTGGGCAAAGAGGTCGCGTTCGAGATGGACGGACTGGATATCGAGTTGGACCGGACGGTACTGGATGAGATCGGCGACCCCATCGTTCATCTCCTTCGCAACAGCGTGGACCACGGGATCGAGTCGCCCAAAGACCGTGCAGCCGAGGGCAAGCCGAAACGCGGCCAGGTCTGGCTGACCGCGATGCGCGAGCGCGAGCACGTGAGGATCGTCGTGGCGGACGACGGTCGAGGCATGTCCGTCGACCGCATCTGGGACAAAGCGTGCGACATGGGGTTCGTCGAGCGTGGCCAGCGAGGAGACTTCACGGACCAGGAGATCATGCTCTTCGCCTGCGCCTCCGGCTTCTCGACCGCTGAGGAGGTCACCAAGCTCTCCGGGCGCGGCGTGGGAATGGACGTCGTCAAGGGGAAGATCGAGTACCTCGGCGGACATCTTGCGGTGAACTCGACTCCCGGGAAGGGCACAGAGGTCTCGCTCGTCCTGCCGCTCACTCTCGCTATCATCCCGGCCCTCATGCTCGGAGCCGATGAACAGACCTACGCTCTGCCGCTGGCCTCCGTGGACGAGGTGCTGGCTCCCGACGATGTGACCATCGAAACCGTCGATGGAGCTCCGGTGGTCGTCTTGCGCGACGGGCGCGTAGCGCCCCTGCAGGATCTCGCCACGCTGTTGAAGGAGAACGATCACGCGCACCGTCTCCCGCGCCCGGGTGATCACGTAGTGCTCGTGAGCGTCACTGGGGCGATCCGAGCGCTTCTGGTCGAGAGGATACTCGGGCGGCAAGAGGTGGTCATCAAGCCCCTGACCGAACTCTTCAGAGGGGTCAGGGGAGTCGGCGGGGCGACCGTCCTTGGGGACGGGCGAGTTGCCCTCATCCTCGATCCCAGAAGCCTGTTCCCGGGCAGGGAGGAGTTCGCATGAGGCTGGAAGGGCTCAGCGAGCTGCAGCTCGATGCGATGCGCGAGCTCGGCAATGTAGGCGCAGGCCATGCCGCCACGGCTCTGTCTCAGCTCCTCGGAACCCCAGTGGGACTCACGGTGCCGTCTGCCGAGATAGTCCCGATATCGCAGGTTCCCGGCGTCTTCGGAGGCCCGGAGACACTGGTGAGCGCTGTCTATTCCAGGCTGCTGGGGGACATCTCCGGCGGCATGCTCTTCCTCCTCCCCCGAGATGCCTCTCTGTCACTTGTCGATCTCCTGCGCGCGCGCTCGGTGGGGTCGACCCGGTCCTTGGGCCATGACGAGCAGGCGTTGATCACCAACACCGCAGCTCTGTTGGCGTCCGCGTACATAGCTGCCGTCGCGCGGATGGCCGATCTGACGCTCCTGCCGTCCAGCCCGGCGTTCGCGCTGGATATGGCTGGGGCCGTACTCGAGGTCGCGAGCGCCGAGGTGGGCATGAGAGCCGATGCCGCGATCCTCTTGCGAACCCGCTTCTACGACGAGGAAACCTTCATCGACGTTGCACTCTTCTTCCTCCCCGATCCGGACAGCCTCGAAGTCATCCTCGGCAGGCTAGGGGTGGTGTAGCCAGCCGTGCCCAGCCGCGCGGACAGACTCGGTTCTGCGCCGCCCGCCGGTGGGCAGGTCGAAGTGCGCGCAGGCGAGTACGTGATCGGCGAGACCCCCTCAGTGCTGGCCGCTCCGGCGCTTGGGTCTTGCGTGGGGCTCTCCGTCTACGATCCCGTCAAGCGCAGGGGTGGCATGGCCCACATAATGCTGCCCGCTCCTCTAGACGACGTCGTACCGATGGGGAGAGACCGATTCGCGGTCTTCGTTGTTCCCAAGCTCGTTGACGAACTTGCCGCGCTGGGCATCCCGCGCGCCAGAATGGTCGCCAAGTTCGCCGGAGGCTCGTCGATGTTCGGCGGAGACACCCAAATGGCCAGCATCGGACAGCGCAACGCCGCCGAGGTCAGAAGGCAGTTGGGGCTGTTGAGAGTGCCCCTTCTTGCCGAAGATACTGGTGGGAGCCACGCCCGCACAGTGGAACTGCACCTCGAATCCGGGCTCGTGGTCGTCCGTAGCTACGCCTACGGCATCAAACACCTATAGCGGTGATGCGAGTGGTTGGAGAAGGGTTGGAGCATACGAGGGTCGCGCTGCCCTACTCACAGCGGGTGGCGGCGAAGGCAGCGAGGATGGAGATCGCCATCGTCGGCGGAAGCCTGCGCGCGGCGTCGATACTCCGCTTGCTGCTCGACGTCGAGGACATCGCCGTTGTTGCGGTATGCGACGAGAACAAGGCGGCCCCGGCCATGAGGCTTGCCGATGAGATCGGCGTCTTCGCAACAGAGGACATCTCAGAACTCGCTCAGTTCTCCGCGCTCGATATCGTCATCAACATGACCGAGGACGACCGCATCAAGGGGATGCTCTCGGCCCGATCCGGCAGCAAGACGGAGTTCATCGGGCCGGGAGGCTCGGAGCTCATCTGGGATCTTCTCGTCGCGAAGAAGCGCGGCGAGGAGCAGGAGAAGCTGTTCGTGGAGTTGCAGGTAGCTTACGACAAGATCCGGGGCCACGAACGTCGGCTCCAGTCTGGCAAGGAGGCGCTCGAGAAGGCGAACGAGGAGCTCGAGGGCAGGCTCGCCGAGATATTCTTCACGCACGAGTTCTTCAAGGCGCTGACGAACTTCTCCTCGGTGGCAGATGTCTCCAGCCTGATAGTGGATGGCTGCAACGGCATCCTCGGCGCCGAGATCTCCTGCGTGTACCTTTTCGAGCAGGAAAGCTGGACTCTGCGGCTTCGCGCAAGTCAGGGCAGACCCGAGGAGGACTTCAAGTGGGTCGTGCCCGTCTCGGAGACGATCCTCGGCGAGGCGTTCCGCGAGGGTGTGCAAGAGGAGCGCGATGTGCAGGCCGGGGCCCCTTCGCTGTCCTGGATGCGCGCTCCTGACGGTATACGCTCGCAGGCCGCCCTGCCGCTGCGTTCCGGTGACTCGGTGGTAGGTGTTCTGGCAGTCGCGTCCTCTCAGCGGCGCGAACTCTCGGGCGCTGAGATGGACCGCTTGCAGGTCATCGCCCACCAGTCGTCCCTGGCGCTTCAGAACGCCCTGCTGCACGAGGAGCTCGAGCGTCTGTCGGTGACGGACCGGCTCACCGAGCTCTACAACCATGGGTACTTCCAGCAGCGGCTGGATGAGGAGATCGACCGTGCCGCCAGATTCGGCAGGGATCTGTCGCTCATCATGCTGGACATAGACGACTTCAAGGAGTTTAATGACTCCTTCGGGCATCCGAGAGGCGACACCGTTCTGAAGGCTGTCAGTGCCATGATCCGGCAGAGCCTACGAGAGATCGATGTGGCCGCTCGCTACGGAGGCGAGGAGTTCTGCATAGTGCTCCCTGAGACCGATACAGTGGGCGCCATGGCGGTGGCCGAGCGTATCCGGGACGCGATCTCCAGGCACTCGTTCGTGGAAGGCGCAGCAGGGGTACACAAGACAGTGTCGGTGGGCGTCGCCACCTATCCCAGACACGCCTCGGCGCCCGGAAAGCTGATCGAGGCGGCCGACAAGGCGATGTACCGGGCCAAGAGAGACGGCAAGAACCGCGTCGCGCTAGCGGAGTGAGCCGTCGGCCGGGTCCGGACGCTCACCGTGGAGATGTCCATGAGCCTGAAGCGCGCACTGGAGAGGTTGCCATCCGATCCCAAGACCAGGACCGGAGTGCGCGATGCGCTGCGCTACTTCTCGTCGCGACCCGACGAATGGGTACTCGCGGACTCAGCGGTCGGCGCCATAGCCTCTCCCGGGCGAGGATCAGGTGAGATCTTGGGTCAGTTGGTCCGAGGCTTCGTGCTAGACTTCGAGGACGCGCCGCCCAGGTACCGGTATCATCCGGATACGGTGCTGGAGCTTGAGGTTAGGACGTTCCTGCGCCGGGCAGACAGCCACACACATCGACTTCAGGGCAACGTTGAGCGCTTTCGGAGCCGACTTGACCGACGTGGGGCTCCATGAGGTGACGCTGGGGGTCAATTGGAATTGAGGCCCATCCGGCAGGGCGACAGGGGGTCCGCCGTCGAAGACGTGCAGAGGCGCCTGCTCGCTCTCGGCTACGACCTTGGACCTACCGGCGTGGACGGCGTGTTCTTGGGCACGACGCGTTCCGCTGTCCAGAGCTTTCAGAGAGGGCTGGGCCTAGCCGAGGACGGCAATGTGGGCGACGAGACGTGGTCCGCACTGGTCGACGCCACGTTCGCGCTGGGCGACAGGATGCTCTACCTGCGCTCGCCGCTGTTTCACGGTCACGACGTCGAAGTGCTGCAAAGGGCGCTCAACACGCTCGGCTTCGGCTGCGGTGAGCCGGATGGGATATTCGGTCGGTACTCCGAGCGGGCCGTTCGCGACTTCCAGCAGAGCTCCGGGCTGCCGGCCGACGGCATCGTAGGTGCCGACACCGTCAGGGCGATCCTCAACCTCAAACACGTCTGGCTCGGCAAAGAAGGAGTGGCGCCCGCCGAGATCTCCGTCGCCTCGGCGCGAGCCGCGCAGGCCCTAGCTCGCGCTCATGTGGAGATCATGGCAGCTGACTCCGTTTCCCTTGACGTTGCCGAACGACTGGTCAGCCTTGCGCTGGCGGCCGAGGAGCAGGCAGACATCTCGGTGGTCGCGCCTGAC
This sequence comes from uncultured Coriobacteriaceae bacterium, assembly GCA_964633595.1. Taxonomy (GTDB): domain Bacteria; phylum Actinomycetota; class Coriobacteriia; order Anaerosomatales; family CAZWGV01; genus CAZWGV01. Next base: position 11,698 of record CAZWGV010000052.1, read on the forward strand.
GCTGCCGACGGTGGGTCCGGCGGAAGGGGCGAGAACGACGTTGTGGTGCTCCACATCGCGTCACAAGAGCCCGAGGAGTCGCGTCTGGGGCTCCCAGTCGTCGTGGTCGACCCCCAAGATAACAACGGATCGACCGCCAGGGTGCTCGCAGGTCTGGCAGGTGGCTGCAAGGAGATGCTGTTGGTGGTGGTGGACACGAGCCCCTCTGCCGCCGATGAGCGTGCGCTTCAGAGGGCTGCGGTTGCCATTCTCGACGGGCTCTGCGCCAGTCTGGCGTGAGGTAACCGAGCACACCGCAGCGCGCGGGCAGGTCCAGGCCGGTTTGTGCTAAACTACGGCGGCCAGAAAGCGACCCCCGCGAGTCCTGCGCAGGAGGAAAGCCCCTGAGGACCCGAGGCATAAGGGCCGCCGCCCTGTTCTTGGCAGCCACCCTCATCATTCCGCCCGGTGCGGCCGTAGCCGTGCCTTCCGCGTCTGAACGCCGAGCGCAGGCAACTCGCGTCAAGGAGCAGATCGACGCCCTGGATGTGAAGGTGGAAGTGGCCGCCGAGGATCACAACGAGGCCCGCCAAAGACATCAAGAGGCCAGCGCTCGCGTGCGCGCTACCAAGACCGAGCTCGCGAAGGTGCGCAAGCGCATAGGCGTCCTGGAGTCCCGGCTCAGCAGCCGTGTCGAGGGCATGTACCGCGCCGGGCCGCTCAGCATGGTCGACGTGCTGCTCGGCGCCGCGAGCTTCGAGGAGTTCGCTACCACCTGGGATCTGCTCCGGGACATGAACCTGGATGAGGCCCAGAATGTCGCCGAGCTCAAGGGTGCACGTGCACGCGCCATCAAGGCCGAACGGGTGCTGGTGCAGGCTCAGACGCAGGCGAAGCGCAATCTCGACGTGATGACCGCGCGCAAGCGCTCGATCGAGTCACGTCTGGCCGAGCGCCGTCGGGCGCTGGCAGGTCTCGAAGGCGAGATCCGAGCCCTGGAGCGCGAGGAGCGCGCGAGGGCCCTGGCCTCTGCCCGCTCGCGCCGCGCCTTCTCATCGCGCTCGCTGCTGGACTGGGGGAGTCCTCGCAGAGCACCCAGGAGCGAAGTAGTCCAGATCGCCATGCGCTACATGGGGACGCCCTACCGTTGGGGCGCTTCCGGCCCCGACGCGTTCGACTGCAGCGGGTTCACCATGCACGTCTACTCGCAGGTGGGTGTGTCGCTGGCTCACAGCTCGAGGGCGCAGATCGGGCAAGGTGAGAGGGTTCCTCGCTCGAAACTCGAACCAGGAGATCTGGTGTTCTTCGGGAGAGGTCGCATCCACCACGTCGGCATCTACATCGG
>CAZWGV010000053.1:0-12974 GCA_964633595.1 uncultured Coriobacteriaceae bacterium
GGCTACAAGGGCTACATGATCAAGGAGTACTTCTCCAACTACTTCCTGCACAACTGCGACGTGACATTCGACATGCGCATCAATGAGATGTGCGTACACGAGAACGCCACTGAGCCGTGGCAGGTGACGCTCGTGGACACCGGGGCCGAGACGCTCACGGGCGGCAGGCTCAAGCGAGTCGCGCCGTACGTGTCCGACGGGACGTTCATGCTCACCTACGGTGACGGCGTGGGAGACGTGGACATCTCGGCGCTGCTCGACTTCCACAAGTCGCATGGGAAGCTCGCGACGGTGACGGCGGTCCAGCCCACTGGACGCTTCGGCGCCATGGAGCTGTCCGAGGACTGGAACGTTAGCTCGTTCCAAGAGAAGCCCGTGGACGGCGGAGGCTGGATCAACGGAGGCTTCTTCGTGCTCGAGCCAGGCGCCATCGAGTACATTGCCGGAGATGCCACCATGTGGGAGCGCGAGCCGCTGGAGGGTCTCGCGCGGGATGGTGAACTCATGGCCTACCGCCACGACGGGTTCTGGCAGCCGATGGACACGCTTCGCGACAAGAACCATCTCGAGGAGCTCTGGCAGTCCGGCGACGCCCCGTGGAAGAAGTGGTGAGTCTTCGTGGCTGACCGCCAGGGTCTCTTCGGTGGCGTCTTCGACGGACGCCGTGTCTTCGTCACTGGCCATACCGGGTTCAAGGGTTCGTGGCTCACCGCCTGGCTGCTGGAGCTCGGGGCCCAGGTCACCGGCTATGCGCTGGAGCCTCCCACGGATCCCAGTCTCTTTGAGGACGCAGGGCTGGCCGATCGCATCGACCATCACATAGCGGATGTCCGAGACGCCGAGCGACTGACTCGGACCCTCGCCGACGCCCGGCCCGAGGTGGTCTTCCACATGGCCGCTCAGCCGCTGGTGAGGCTGTCCTACGACGAGCCCGTTGAGACCTACGCCACGAACGTCATGGGCACGGTGCACCTGCTGGAGGCCGTGCGGTTGGCGTCCTCGGTTCGCGTCGCCGTCAACGTCACCAGCGACAAGTGCTACGAGAACAGGGAGTGGGAGTACGCCTACCGAGAGAACGACGCTCTGGGTGGGCACGACCCGTACAGCTCGAGCAAGGCGTGCGCCGAGATCGCGACGTCGGCGTGGGCGCGGTCGTTCTTCGGCGGCTCGGAGGTGCGCCTCGCCTCGGCCAGGGCCGGGAACGTGATCGGCGGAGGCGACTGGGCGCTCGACCGCATAGTGCCGGACTGCGTGCTAGCGCTCCGAGAGGGTCGCTCCATCGAGGTTCGAAACCCCGCCGCCGTGAGGCCGTGGCAGCATGTGCTGGAGCCGCTATCGGGGTATCTGTGGCTCGCCGCGAGGATGTGGGAGTCGGAGCCGGGGGCCCTCGATGGAGGCTGGAACTTCGGACCGCTGTCGCGCGCGAACGTGACGGTGCGCGAGGTGGTGGAGACGCTGATCTCCGAGTGGGGGTCTGGGGCATGGCACCGGACGGAAGGTGCAGGAGCGCAGCCCCATGAGGCTCGTTTCCTCAAGCTGGACTGCTCGCGGGCGGCCGACCTGCTCGGGTGGCAGCCCATCTACGAGGTGGACCGAGCGCTGTCGGTCACTGCCGCGTGGTATCGGGCGCACGCCGACGATCGGACTGCCGCGTCCGGGCTCACGACAGTCGACATCGATGGGTATGTAGCGGCGGCGCGCGAGGCGGGGGCGATCTGGACCAGGTAGGGCTCAGCCGTCGACGATCGCCCGAGCCCGTCAAGATCCAAGGGAGCTGAGACTGTACCGATGGGTACCCGCGACGCAGACACGATCAGGGTTGAGATCCTCGCCAGAGTCCGGGAGTACTTCGACGCGGCATTCGGGCTCGACGATGCATTCGTGCCCGGCAAGACCCGCGTCCCCTATGGGGGTCGCGTATTCGACGCCGAGGAGATCGTCGCGCTGGTCGACTCGTCGCTGGACTTCTGGTTGACATACGGGCGGTTCTCGAAGCAGTTCGAGGAGCGGCTCGCCGAGTACCTCGGTCTTCGCCACTGCTACCTCGTGAACTCCGGGTCGTCGGCAAACCTCCTCGCGTTCGCGGCGCTCACCTCCGAGCGGCTCGGCGAGCGCAGGGTCCTCGCGGGTGACGAAGTGATCACAGTAGCGGCGGGGTTTCCCACCACTGTGGCGCCCGCGGTCCAGTGCGGCGCCGTGCCCGTCTTCGTCGACGTTGAGCTGGGCACCAACAACGTGGACGTGGGCGTGCTGGACGAGGCCTTGTCCGAGCGGACGAAGGCCGTGATGCTGGCGCACACACTCGGCAATCCGTTCGACGTGGGGGCCGTGACCGAGTTCTGCGAGCGGCACGGGCTCTGGCTCATCGAAGACAACTGCGACTCGCTCGGCAGCCTCTATGAGGGGCGTCCCACCGGGACGTTCGGGCATATCGGGACGAGCAGCTTCTACCCGCCGCACCACATGACGATGGGCGAGGGAGGGGCCGTCTACACGGACGATGACGAGCTGGCGGCCATCATGTTGTCGATGCGCGACTGGGGACGCGACTGCTGGTGTCCGTCCGGTCGCGACAACACTTGCGGCAAGCGATTCGAGCAGCAGTTCGGAACGCTGCCGATGGGCTACGACCACAAGTACGTCTACTCGGAGTTCGGCTACAACCTGAAGGTCTCCGACATGCAGGCGGCCGTTGGATGCGCCCAGCTCGACAAGCTACCCGCCTTCACCGAGGCACGCAGGCGGAACTTCGCCCGCCTGCGGCAGGCGCTCGCACCGCTCGAGGACGCGCTCATGCTGCCCGAGGCCACCCCGGGGAGCGAGCCGTCATGGTTCGGCTTCCTCATGACGGTGCGCGAGGGGGCCGCTAAGCCAGACGGCTCGCCCATCACGCGCGACTCGCTCGTACGTGCACTTGAGGACGCCAAGGTGCAGACGCGTATGCTGTTCGCCGGCAATATGGTGCGCCAGCCGTGCTTCGACGGCATGCGCTCGCGCGGCGAGGGCTACCGTACGGTAGGCGACTTGCCCAACACCGACCGGATCATGAACGATGCATTCTGGGTGGGAGTCTATCCGGGGATGACCGACAAGATGCTCGATTGGATGGCCGAGGTCATGCTGCGGGAGTGCGGTCGCGAATAGCGCCAGGCAGGTCCCGTCAAGCCGTCGAAGCAACCACGAACACGCCGATCGTGATCAGGGCGACCCCGAGCCACCGTCCGAGCGAGACCGGCTCGTGTAGCAGCAGCCAGGCGATGAGTGTGATGAGCGGGTAGGACAGCCCGACGATGGGGTAGGCGACCGAGAGGTCTAGGCGCGAGAGCGCCACGATGTAGAGTACGGCTGACATCGAGTAGAAGAGCAGCCCAACGAGAATACGCGGATTGGCTGCGAACCTCGCTATCGTCGCGCCGATATTGGCCACCTCACGTGAGCCTACGCGACCCACTTCGGTGGCACCTGCCTTGAGAGTAGTCTGTCCCATGACTGCCAGCACCACGCTCATGACCACTATGAGGATGGATCGGACTGTCGTCGCGCTCACATTGGCCTCCTCTGTGCGGCTCAGTGCGGCAGGATATGTGCCAGCGCGCACCGCCTCATAGGGTACACGGCTCGGACGCGCTCGTGGACTCCCACTAGCACTGCTCGGCCTGCTTGCGACGCACCGAGCGCTTCAGGCGAGCTAGCCGGAGCATTGCGGTGAGGAACGCCCAAATGAAGACAACCATGCTCCGCTTGGACTCGCCGTGAGTCCTTCGGCCGAATCGGAAGGGTACCTCGACTATGCGCGCGGGAGGACACTGCTCCCACAGCATACGGGCCAGAACCTCCTCCAAGACGTCCAGGTGCGCCGAGGTGAGCCGCAGCGTGCGCACACGGTCACCGCGATACAGCCGCAGGCTGTTGGAGACGTCGCGTATGGGCATTCTGAGGACCATGGCGAAGACGGCGTTCAGCATCCGACTGAGGAAGACAAGGATGAACGGGTTCTCAGTGGAGCCGCCCTTGACGTACCGGGAGGCGATCACCACATCCGCCTGTTCGCGGTTCGCCCACATCGTCTCCAGGAATGACGGATCGTGTGAGCCATCTGCGTCCATGACGGCCACCCAGGTGCCCCTGGCCTCGGCGAACCCTGTGCGGATGGCGTCGGCGTAGTCGTTGCCGCCGCGCCGAGGGGTGTGGATCGCGCCGAGCTCGGCGCAGACCTCGGGGGTGTCGTCCTGGGGTGTGACCGTGTCGACGACGAGGATCTCGTGGGAGGCGGCCATCCGGTCCAGAGCCTCACTGATCCGAGGCAGCAGCAGACGGAGGTTTTCCGCCTCGCGGCATGAAGGCAGGATGACGGAGAAGTCCACGGTGCGGTCGGCCGCTTCTGCCCTAGCGGCTACCGACTCCGATGTAGCTCCGACGATCTCAGGCGCCATCGGCGATCTCTCGCGTCCACTCGAGCATACCGGCCAAACCCTCGTCGAGTCCCACGCGAGGCTCCCACCCCAGCTCCTTGCCAGCAAGACGGATGTCGGCCACGAAGACCTTCTGATCGCCCTGTCGCCAGGGCAGCCTCTCGAAGCGCATCGCACTACCCGTGAGCGCTTCCAGCCGAGAGAACAGCTCAAGCAGCGAGAGCGCACTACTTGGTCCACCGCCGATGTTGTAGATGCCTCCGGCGGCGCCATCGCTCGCCGCGTCCGCAGCCGCCAGGTAGGCCGTCACCAGGTCATCGGCATGGAGGGCGTCTCGCACCTGCTTGCCGTCGCCCGAGATCGTGAACGCGGGGGCGGCCGGGTTGGCCATCTCCAGGGCCTTCGCGCAGAACCACCCTATCCAGCCTTGGTCCGCAGTGGCGTACTGGCGGCCGCCGTACATCGAGGAGTGACGGAAGACCACAGTGCGCAGCCCATAGATGCGGTGGTAGTCGCGAACGTACTGATCGGCCGCCAGCTTCGAGCAGCCGTAGGGCGAATAGCCGTCGAGCTGGAGGTCCTCGGCCATGCCGAGTGGAAGGTCGGGTACAGTCCAGCGCGTCTCGGCTTCGACATAGCGGAGCTGCGTCAGCTCGCCGTACACCTTATTCGTGGAGGAGAAGACCACGACACTCTCGGGCGATCCGAGCCTGGCTGCCTCCAGCACGTTGAGGGTGCCGAGGGCGTTGGTTTCGAAGTCCAGCCGAGGGTCCTCGAGACTGGTAGTCATAGCCACTTGCCCTGCGAGGTGGGCGATGACGGAGGGCCGGACCTGCGCAACTAGTCTGGCGATCGCGGCGGCGTCGCGTACGTCGGCTTCCACGAAGCGCCAGTCCTCGCCTTGACGCTCGCGTAGCCAACGCAAGTTGCGGTCCGAGCCTAGTCGGCTGAGGTTGTCGAGCACGACAACCTCGTCGCCGCGCGAAAGGAGCGCGTCCGCTACGTTGCTGCCGCAGAACCCGCAGCCGCCGGTGACGAGCCAGGTCACGTGTGGGCTCCGCAGCAGAGGGTCAGCAGGGCGCTCGCGCGCGAGTTGTGGTCGCACCGGTGCGAGCCAGCGAGATCCGTGCGAGCTGGTTCCATCAAGAGCCCTCTCCGTCCAAGTCCCAGCCGCACGCACTGTACCACGCGACAGTAGTGCGCAGCCCCTCGTCGAGCGACCACACCGGCTCCCAGTCGGGCAGTCGGTCGCCATGCTCGAACGCGACCTGGGGCGGTGCAGAAGCGGTACCCGTGACGGGCTCCGCAAACTCTGGACGCGCTTCGCCGTCCATCATCTCCGCAATGTGCTGAACCACAGCCCTGAGCGTTGTCCCCACGCCGGTTCCCAGATCATAGGTCCGATCAGTCGGCACCTGCCCTGCAGCAGCGAAGAGCATCCCGCGCACTACGTCCCCGACGAAGATCAGGTCGCAAGTCCTCTCGGCGCTCCGGATCCTCGGCGAACGACCTCGCTGCAAGGACATGATCGTGTGAGGCACTACCCGGGAGGGCGGCTGTCCGGGCCCAAAGGCCAGGAAGGGGCGCACGCTGATGACCGGGAGAGCATAGGTCTCCCGGAACAGGCGAAGGTAGGGCTGCAGCGCCAGTTTGGCGGCCGCGTAGGGCGAGGGCGGCGCCAAGCCCTCTCCAACGATGTCCTCAGCCGAGCCGACCATCACGATCCGATCACAGTCGATCGCTCGGCACGCCGAGAGCACATTCACGGCTCCGAGCAGGTTGACCGTGAGGGTGGGGTGCACGAGTTCGGGGTCCGGACGAGTGTCAACGATCGCTGCGAGGTGGAAGACGAGTTCGGGGGAGACTTGCCGCACGACCTTCTGGACGGAGGCCGCCTCGGTGATGTCTATCTCGTGCGTCTGTGCGCACGCTTCTGGACTTCCAAACGGGCGGTCCACTGCGAGCGAAATCCCGTGGACCACGGCCCCCAAGGTCGTCATGGCCTCACAGAGTGGAGTGCCGAAGAACCCCCGCGAGCCGGTGACCAACACCCGCTTCTTCGCGAACGCTTCGCCGAATTCGCCTCGCCAGTCGTATGCGACTAGCGGGGCACACTGTGCGTCGTGCCCCATCGTCTTCCCCTCGAGTCAAGACGAGCCGAGATCTCGTTCTCCAGCGGCCGACTCATCCTAGCAGGTCGATGGCCCGAGAGCCTCAGGCCTATGGGCCAGCGTGGTAGACTCTGCGAGCTGCGCCAAGGGCGACCGAAGGCGTTCGAGAGACGCGGGTCAAGCCCGGCAAATGGGGAGAGGACTCGCCATGGACTGGGTGCCCGGCCCAGATGATCGTGTTGCCGTACCCTTCTCGAAGCGCGCTTTGGACATTTGCCTTTCGCTCTTGCTGCTGCTCCTCGCGATGCCCTTGGCCATTCTCGTGTGGCCAGCCAACGTCGTCGCGGGTCTTGTGTGGCGCCAGGATCGGGGTCCCCTCCTTCATACGGAGACCCGCGTCTCTCAGGGGTCGCCGTTCACGCTCTTCAAGTTCCGTATCCTGACGACTAGGGCGATAGAGGAGGACATACGGGAGCGGGGCGCCCGACCGAAGGACGTGGAGAATCGGCCACAGAACGTCACCCATCTCGGGCGCCTTCTGAAGAAGACTGGTCTGGACGAGACCCCACAGCTTCTCAACGTTCTCCAGGGAGACATGAGCTTGGTGGGTCCAAGGCCCAAGCCTGTACCCGAATACGAGGAGGGTGTGGCCGAGGGTGACTGGCGCCGCACGGCGGCGCGCGCGGGGCTCACAGGACCGGCGCAGCTTCTGAAGGGGACGCACAGGACGCTTGAAGACGACCGGCGCGTGGACCTCGACTACCTCCGCAGGCTGCGCGAAGCGTCCCAGATGGAGGCGCTGGCACTCGACCTCGGCGTCTTGGCGCGTACTGTGCGGCTGATGCTGAAGATGACGGGTGAGTGAGGACGGCGATCCCTCGGCCGGAGCCGCCGCTGATCACTCCTCCCACCGTTTGACGATACGGATGGCCCGCACTATATTGTTCAAGGAATGAACAGTATGTCGACCGCCCGCGACCAGTCCCGAACGCCAACCGCCAGGGACCACGCTCTGGAGTGACATGCAGACAGGTTCCGGATCCGAAAGCAGCCTGCTCCGGCCGATGATCGCCTTCGTGCGACGGGTGCTCGCCGAGCAGCCTGCGAGATTCAGCCTCGTCGTGGTCACGCTCGGTCTCGCCGGCTTGCTGGAGGGTCTCGGGATCGCGACGCTGGTGCCCATCTTGGAGATACTGGCCTCCCGCACCGGCACTGGTGCCGGTGCCGGTGCTGCGGACGCGGCGCAGGCGGGCACCTTCGGATTGGCCGTGGCCGGGGTGCTGGAGACGCTGCGCCTCCCCTTCACGCTCGCGAGCGTCCTGGGGCTGGTGCTGGCCATCCTTGTAGTGCAGCAGGCTGTGATACTGGCTCAGCAGAAGCTGGCCAGCGGCTCAGTGTACCGCTTCGAGGCTTCGCTGCGCAGCCGCCTGTACTCGGACATCTTCTCCGCGCGGTGGCCCTTCTTCGTCTCTCACAAGGCGGGCGACATCACCAACGCACTCTCGCTCGAGGCCACCAGGGCGGCATACGTCTACGAGGGGATCTCGTTCATGCTCGGGTCGGCGGCGGTTATCGTCGTCTACGCGGCGCTGGCGCTGCTGCTCTCTTGGCAGATGACTCTAGTGGTCCTCGGCACTGGCTTGTTCGTGATGTTCCTGCTTCGCCACCGTGCGTCGAGGTCGGCCGAGTACGGTCGGGAGATAACCGCCACGAACGCGGACCTTCAGTCGGAGGCCTTGGAGAACGTGGCTGGCGCCAAGCTCATCAAGGGGTGCGGCGCCGAGGCGACGGCGATCGCGCGATTCGACCAGTTCGTGCACCATCTGTCTCACCAGCTCTACAAGAACCGTATGAACCAGATGACGGCCAAGGTGCTCTACGACGTCGTGGGCGTCGTTGTGATCGTTCTCGGCATCTACTTCGCGGTCGAGCGGTTCGACATGTCCGTGGCAAATCTTGTGGTCTTCATCTTCATCTTCTACCGTCTGTCCCCGCGCCTATCCCAGTTGCAGTCGGCGCTGCACACCGTGCAGTCCTTCCTCCCTGCGGTCGAGGTCATCGACCGGCTCGCTTCCGAGGCAAGGGCGATGACCGAGCGCAGGGGCGGTGCGCCGTTCGCGGACATCTCGGACGGGATCGAGCTTGAGGACGTGACGTTCGAGTACTCGCCGGGACATCCGGTCATCCAGGACGTCAGCCTCAGAATCCCAAGAGGGAGCACGGTCGCGATCGTCGGGCCCTCGGGTTCCGGCAAGACCACCATAGTGGACCTGCTGATGGGGCTCTTGGAGCCCTGCTCGGGATCAGTTCTCGTCGACGGGGAGGCCCTGAGCGACCTGGACCTGCACTCGTGGCGCAACCGCATCGGTTACGTGGCGCAGGACGCCGTCTTCTTCCATGCGAGTGTTCTGGACAACGTTGTGTGGGCTCGGGGAGACGTCTCCGAGGAGCGTGTTCGCGCGGCGGTGGCGTTCGCGAACGCAAGCGAGTTCATTGAGCGTCTGCCCAAAGGTTACTCGACGATCATCGGGGATCGCGGCGTCGCTCTGTCCGGTGGCCAGCGCCAGCGGCTCGCGTTGGCCAGAGCGATACTGCGCGAGCCGGAGGTACTCATCCTGGACGAAGCGACGAGCGCCCTGGACGCCGAGTCCGAAGAGAAGATACAGGCCGCGATAGACCGGATCGCCGAGAGCGTCACGCTCGTCATCGTCACCCATCGGCTGGCTACGGTACGGAACGCCGACCACATCTACTTCCTTGAAGCCGGTCGCATCGTGGAGCAAGGCTCCTGGGACGAGCTCCGAGCCGCGGCGGGCAGGTTCGAGGAACTTCGTGCACTCCAGGAGCTGTCGACGTGACATCTACACCGGATAGGGAGTGGGTTGCCCGCGAACGTCGGAGATCCCAGCGAGTGAAAGGCGAGTCGGGCGGCTCCATGTGTCGCTCGACGCGTCCCTAGAGCAGAGAGGTCGATACATGCGTGTGAACGAGCTGAGTCTGCCCGGTGTGTTCGAGGTCACTCTGGCGCCCATAGCAGATGAACGCGGCTTCTTCATGCGCGCCTACGATCAGCAGATTTTCCGCGATCATGGTCTGCATAGGGATTGGGTCCAGGAGAACCACGCCCGAAACGCGTGCAAGCACACCGTCAGAGGGATCCACTTCCAGCTCCCGCCTGACTGCGAGACGAAGCTGGTGCGGGTCATCAGGGGGGAGGTGTTGGACGTATTCGTCGATCTCAGGATGGGGTCACCCACTTTCGGTCAGTGGGGCAGCTCAGTGCTCTCGGCGGAGAACAAGAAGATGCTGTTCCTGCCCAAGGGGTTCGGTCACGGGATCGTCACGTTGGCCGACGAGACCGAGATGTACTACAAGGTCGACGCGTACTACGCGCCGCACAATGAGTCCAACATCATCTGGAACGACCCGGATCTGGCCATCGACTGGCCTATCGATGTTCCGGCTGTCATCTCCGACCGGGATGCCGCTGCGCCAACCTTCGCCCAGTTCGTCGACGCTCACGGGGGGCTCGACGTCGGCTAGGCCGACGTCGGGGACGCCATGCCGACAACTCGCATCGAGCAGGCTGTCATCCTCGCTGGTGGACTCGGTACCCGGATGAGGCCGATCACGGATACGGTCCCGAAGCCCATGATCCAAATCCATGAGCGACCGTTCCTCGAGTATCTGATAGAGGAGTTGGCGAGGCACGGTATCGAGCGGGTGGTGCTACTTCTCGGGTATCTCCCCGATATCGTGCGGGAACACTTCGGCGATGGTCGCAAGTTCGGCGTGCGCATCGATTACTCCGTGAGCGCGGTGGAGGATGAGACTGGGAGCCGCATCAGGAAGGCAGAGCATCTCATGGACCCTGTCTTCCTCCTGATGTACTGTGACAACTACTGGCCCTTGCGGCTGGGTGCGATGACTCGGACATTCGACGATTCGGGCGCCGCTGCGCAGATCACGGCGTACCGCAACGCTGACGGCTACACGCGCAGCAACGTCAGGGTCGGTGAGCAGGGACTCGTCGATGTCTACGACAGGAGTCGCACCGCTCCCGGACTCGCCGGCGTCGACATCGGGTTCGCCCTGGTGCGCAAGGAGGCGCTGAGGCACATTCCCGGCGGCGGGAATCCGTCGTTCGAGTCCACGGTCTATCCCGCTCTGGTAGCGGCGAGCCAACTCGGCGCATACGTTACGGACCATCGCTACTACAGCATCGGGTCACCGGAACGTGTCGAGTCCACGGAACGCTTCTTCGAGCGTCGCCCGGCTATCATCCTCGATAGGGACGGCGTCTTGAACGTGCGTCCGCCAAAGGCGGAGTATGTCACCTCGGCGGATGAGTTCCGGTGGCTACCGGGGGCCAAGGAGGCGCTCGCGCTGCTCAAGGGGGCCGGCTACATGGTCGTGGTTGTGAGCAACCAGGCGGGGATCGCGCGTGGCGCGTTGAGCGAAGGGGCTCTCGCAGAGATCCACGATCGCATGAGGCGAGATGCCGAGGCCGCCGGGGGTGGCATCGATGCCGTATACTACTGCCCCCACGGCTGGGATGATGGGTGCGACTGCCGCAAGCCCAACCCGGGCATGCTGTTCGCGGCGCAGCACGACATGGACCTCGACCTGTCCCGGACGTACTTCATCGGGGACGATCCGCGTGACGTCGAGGCGGGTGAAGCCGCCGGATGTCCAACGCTGCTGGTCACCGACTCGGACGACCTGCTCGGACGCGTCCGCCGCGATGTTCTCGGGACGATGTCTGGCCGAGCAGACCGGGAGGAGGTGCCGCATGTCTGAGCTTGAGTCACGTGCAGTGTCGGATGTGGCCGTGTACGCGGACAGGTATCTAGACAGGCTCGCTGCCGTTCTGGCCGCTGTGGACCGCGGCGACGTGGCGCGATTGGTGAATGAACTGCTCGATACCCGCGACCGTGGATGCACGGTGTTCGTGATGGGCAACGGCGGCAGTGCCGCGACAGCAAGTCATTTCGCGAACGATCTCTGCAAGCTCGCCAGCGCCGGTGGAGCTGTGGGCTTTCGTGCGGTCAGTCTCGCGGACAACATCTCCTGGATATCGGCGCTAGCCAACGACGAGGGCTACGAGAACGTCTTCTCTGGCCAGGTGCGAAGTCTCGCACGCGAGGGTGATCTCGTCCTCGGCATCTCCGCCAGCGGGAACTCCCCCAACCTCATCCGCGCGCTGGATGCGGCTCGCGAGCGCGGTGCGAGGACCGCGGCGATCGTCGGCTTCGACGGAGGGCGGATGAGGGAAGTGGCCGACGTTTCGGTCCATATTGCGACTGATCTCGGCGAGTACGGTCCCGCCGAGGACGCGCACCTCGTCATGGGCCATCTGATCGCCTGCTACATTCGCGACATGCAGACTGGCGGGGAGGTGGCCGATGCCGAGTGACAGCGTTCGGCGCGTTCTGGTCACGGGGAACCTCGGCTACATAGGATCCGTGCTAGTCCCCATCCTGCTCGAGCGCGGCTACGCGGTGCGCGGTCTCGATGCTGGCTGGTATGCCGATGATCTACTGTACGAGGACGCCGGCCGTGGGATCATCCAAGTGCTGAAGGATATACGGGATGTGACGGCAAGCGACGTGGACGATGTGGACGCCGTGGTGCATCTGGCCGCGCTCTGCAACGACCCGCTGGGTGATCTGGATCCTCGGCTCACAGAGGAGATTAACTACGAGGCGACGGTTTGGCTCGCCAAGCTGGCGAAGGAGGCGGGCGTTCGCCGGTTCGTTTACTCGTCGTCGCAGAGCATGTACGGTGTCTCGGACACAGAGGACGAGCTCGCGGAGGACGCGCCCAAGCATCCCATCACTGCCTATGCGCGGACCAAGTGGGCGGCCGAGCAGGAGCTTTCGGCCCTTGCGGACGAGCGCTTCGTCGCGGTGTCGTTCAGGCCGTCAACGGTGTTCGGAGCCAGCCCGCGTCTGCGGTGCGACATAGTCTTCAACAACCTGGTGGGATCCGCCTACACTTCCGGGGCGATCAGGATCATGAGCGACGGCACGCCGTGGCGACCGGTCGTGCACGTTCGCGATGTCTCCAGTGCCTACATCGCCGGCTTGGAGGCGCCCGCGGAGCTCGTCTCAGGTCGCAGCTTCAATGTGGGGATCCAGAACGGCAACTTCACCGTTCGAGATCTCGCCGAGGCGGCTCAGCGTGCGGTCCCCGGGAGCGATCTAGTGTTCACCGGCGAGCACGGCGCGGACTCGCGCACGTACCGCGTGAGCTTCGATCGCATCCTCGCCGAGCTCGCGCACCACTTCGAACCGGGTTGGGGCCTGGACCGTGGCGGACGGGAGCTTGTGGAGACGTTCGATCGGGTGGGCTTCTCGGAAGAGCAGTTCAAAGGTGCCACGTGCAACCGGCTCGTGCGCGTGAGGAACCTGCTCGAGGAGGGCCGGCTTGGCGACGATCTGAGGTGGGC
>CAZWGV010000054.1:0-12890 GCA_964633595.1 uncultured Coriobacteriaceae bacterium
GTCGACGAGCTGCTCAAGCGGCCGGAGATCGCCCAGCTGCTCAGCGAGCATCCGCGGGTCGTGGTGCTCGAGGCCGTTCGCGAGGCTGTGGAGGCGGTGAGGGCGCGCGTGCTCGCCGGCTCTTCGGCCGACGTGTCGGAGGCTGCGATAGCGGCCGACGCGTCCCTTCGCGCAGAGCTCAAGTCCCGCCGCTCGCTTCGGCGGGTCATCAACGCCACTGGCGTCATCGTCCACACCAACCTGGGCCGCTCGGTCCTCTCGGCCGAGGCCATCGGGGCGGTCGTTGATGCGGCGGGCGGGTACTCGACACTCGAGTACGACGTCGAGTCCGGCGAGCGTGGTAGCCGCCACGTGCACGTGGAGAGGCTGCTGTGCACGCTAACCGGGGCCGAGGCCGCTATGGCCGTCAACAACAACGCGGCTGCGGTGATGCTAGGAATCGCGGGTCTCGCGCGCGGCAAGGAGGCTGTCGTCAGCCGGGGTCAGCTGGTGGAGATCGGCGGCTCGTTCCGCATCCCCGACATCATGGCCGAGTCTGGCGCGCGGATGGTCGAGGTGGGTACCACGAACAAGACCCATCTGGCGGATTACGAGAGCGCCATCACCGACCAGACAGCGCTATTGCTGAAGGTGCACTCGTCCAACTTCAGAGTTGTGGGCTTCGCCGAGGAAGTGTCTCTCGCCGAACTGGTCGCTCTCGGCGATGCGCGGGGCATCCCCGTCTTCGAAGACCAGGGCTCCGGTGCCCTGGTGGACGTGCGGCGCTTCGGGATCTCCTACGAGCCCACTATCGGAGAGGCGGTGGCGACGGGGGCGAGCCTCGTGTCGTGTTCTGGTGACAAGCTGCTGGGCGGTCCGCAGGCCGGCATCCTGGTGGGCCGGGCGGATGTCATCTCGCGGCTCAAGAAGCATCCCATGGCGCGCGCGCTCCGCCTCGACAAGATGACGCTCGCCGCGCTGGAGGTCACGCTGCGTGCGTACCTCGACCCCGATCGCGCGGTCGGCGAGGTGCCCACACTCCGGATGCTGGCGGCCTCGGCCGACGAAGTTGGCGCTCGCGCTCGGGAGATGGCGGCTCGCATCACCGAAGGCGCCGGTGCGGCGGTTCAGGCCGAGGTGATCGCCGACGTATCGCGTGCCGGCGGCGGTGCCCTGCCCCTCGCCGACATACCGACCTTCGTTCTGGCCCTGTCGCCCCGCACCATGACCGAGGTGGAGCTGGAGGAGCGGCTACGGCTGGGTGATCCGGCGGTAGTGGTGCGCGTGAGGGAAGACCGCGTGCTGATAGATCCCCGAACTCTGACCGAGGACGAGGCGCGCACGGTGACCGAGCGGGTCATCGCTACGCTGGCCGGCGATGAGTGACGGCTCATACGAGAGCCAGGCGTCGCTCGTCCTTGGTACCGCCGGACACATCGATCACGGCAAGAGCGCGCTCGTCCTGGCTCTGACCGGCACCGACCCCGATCGCCTGCCAGAGGAGAAGGCGCGCGGGGTGACGATCGAACTCGGCTTCGCTCGGCTGGAGCTGCCGTCCGGGCGGGCGATGGGCGTCGTGGACGTCCCCGGACACGAGCGATTCGTGCGTCATATGGTGGCGGGCGCTACGGGCATCGACGTGGTGCTCCTGGTCGTGGCCGCCGACGACGGCGTGATGCCGCAGACGCGGGAGCATCTGGCGATCATCGACCTGCTGGGCATCGATCGGGGGGTCGTTGCCCTCACGAAGTCGGACCTGGTTGACGCCGAGTGGATCTCACTCGTGAGTGACGATGTCGAGGGGCTGTTGCACGGGACCAGTCTCGAGGGAGCTCCCATCGTGGCAGTCTCCGCGAAGACCGGGACTGGGCTGGAAGAGCTGGTGCGCCTGCTCGATGAGGTGGCCGGCGCCTCGGCGCCCCGACAGGCCTCTCTGCCGATGAGGCTGCCCGTTGACCGGGTGTTCACGATCTCCGGCGCGGGAACAGTGGTCACGGGCACGCTGTGGTCCGGGACCGTCGCAAAGGACGACCAGGTGGAGCTGTTGCCGTCGAGGAAACGCGCTCGAGTTCGCTCGGTTCAGGTCCACTCGAAGAGCGTCTCTGTCGCTACCGCTGGACAGCGGGTGGCGCTCAACCTCTCGGGTGTGGATCGCGACGAGATCGACAGGGGAGACGTCGCTGCGGCTCCCGGGACTCTGTCGGTGACCGATCGTTTCGACGCCCGCTTCACCTATCTCGGGTGGGAGGGCCGACCCTTCGAGAGCGGCACGAGGGTTCACATCCATCACGGTACCCGCGAGGTTCTGGGGCGGGTGCTGCTCATGGACGGCGAGGGCGACGCCGGTCCGGCGCCGCTCCGTGAGGGGGATTCCGTACTGGTGCAGGTCCGCCTGGAGGAGCCCTTGGCACCGCGCTATCAGGACCGCTTCATCGTGCGCTCCTACTCGCCCATGTACACGATCGGCGGCGGGGTGGTGCTGGATGCCATGCCGCCGAGGCGTACTCGCCTGCGCTCCCACGAGCGGGAGCTTCTGGAGGCGCTGCTCGCCGGCGATCTTGTGGCGGCGGCGGTTGGGCTGGTGGAGTCGCGAGGGCTGCCTATGTCGGCCGAGGAGGTCGCGGCCGCACTGGGAGTGCCTGTGAGCGAGGTCTCGGTCGAACTCGAGCGATCCTCGCTCGGGCGGCTCGAAGCCGGTGGTGCCACTCTGTATGTTGGCATGGACGCGCTGGAGGCTCTCCTCGCCGAGGTGGATCGCTCGCTGCGCTCCTACCACGACACGCACCCCAGCGCCACCGGCGTGGCCGTGCCCACGCTGCGCGACATGGTGGATGCGAGGCTCTCGAACAGGGCGTTCGACGCGCTGGCGGGACTCGCGGTCGAGCGCGGGGCCGCGGTCGTCGAAGCGGGCTCTGTTCGGCATCCCGAAGCGGCGGGCGCTGCCGTGGCCGAGCAGGCGCGGGCGGCCGAGGCACTGTCGGCCATCCTCGCCGAGCAGGGACTGAGCCCCGCCAGCCTCACCGAACTCGCGAACACGGCCGGGGTGGAAGCCGGAGTGGCGCGCAAGGCCTTGTCTGCTCTGGTCGCCGAGGGCAGGGTTGTGAGGCTCAGCGGCGATCTTCACTTCTCGGCCGAGGCGGTCGAGCAAGCCAGGCGGCAGATCGTGGCGTATCTCCAGGAGCACGGCACGATGCTCGCGAAGGACGCGCGCGACGTGACCGGGACTTCGCGCAAGTACGTGGTGCCGCTGTTGGAGTACTTCGACGCGCAGGGTGTCACCAAGAGGGATGGAGACGTTCGGACACTGCGGAGCGGCTAGGGGCGGGTAGGCGCCCACCCTTGCTCGGTGCGGACAGCAGCGGCTGCGGAGCGGTCGCGCGTTTGACACCTGTGCTGGTCGCGGACACAATCCCGCACGGAGGCGGATGGGGCCTGGTGGCCCCCGCGGTCTTCAAAACCGTTGTGGGGCGTGAAGAGCGTCCCGGGTGCGTTCGATCCGCACGCGCCTCCGCCATGCTCCTCCGCTCGGAGCATGACGCTCAGGAGTGCTCGGGCACCGATCCCGGCATACGCACAATGCGATCGCAGTGGCTTCGCGGGTTATTCTTCGGCCCTGGCGGGTACAGGACTCTTGTCGGGGGGCGAGAGCAGGCGGCACCTCCTTCCTGTGTCCGTCTCGTACGGTCAGGCCCGAGACGGGTATTGCCGCTTGTGTCTGATCTCGCCTCCTTTCTATGCGTGCAAACTGTCTTGGTGATCATGCGCGACGGGGCGCGGGCGCGCGCTCGGGACGCGGCGGAGTCGCCCGAGGCCCCAGCTGACTCCAAGCGGGCTGTGCGCTCGGACTGAAACCCATGCACTGTCTCAGGTATCCTGTGCTAGGGGCGAGACCGAGCGGCACCTCCTTCCTGTGTCTGCTCCGCAGTGTCAGGCCCGGAGCGGACCTTCGCCGCTGTTCGATCTCGCCCCTTCTCTCTGGTCGACTTCAGCCTTCGTCAGAATGACTCCAAGCCCTGACTCGGCCACACCCGGTGCTATACTGGGCGCTACTCGGCGCAGACCCTTTGGGGATGTGAGGTGGGTCGGATGCGATCGCCGAAGCTTCTCGTTCTGGTCCTGCTGGCGGTCTTCGTGGCATCGGCCACTGCGGCGCACGCCGCAGACCTCACCCCACGCCGGCTGGAGTCCGTCGCCTTCTGGGATGCCAACCGCGGTCTGGCGGTCGGCGGCATGGGCAACATAAATGGC
Organism: uncultured Coriobacteriaceae bacterium; assembly: GCA_964633595.1. Taxonomy (GTDB): domain Bacteria; phylum Actinomycetota; class Coriobacteriia; order Anaerosomatales; family CAZWGV01; genus CAZWGV01. The sequence goes on from CAZWGV010000054.1 coordinate 4,228, forward strand.
CACGTCCTCGGGACTACGGATGGTGGGGCGAGCTGGGAGACCACGTCCGTGAAGCCAGGGAAGCTCCTTGAGCCCCAGACTTGGTTCAAGGGGGTCGCGGCGACCCCGGGCGGTGGCGGGGTCATAGCCTCGCAGTACCAGAAGTGGGGTTGGACGAGCGCCAACTTCGGGGCCAGCTGGAGCCCGAGCGTAGAGCTTACAGTGCCGGGCTTCTTCAACTGGCGCGGCGTGGACATGGCGACGGCCGCTCGCGGATGGAAGGTGGGATCCAGGGACTTCGGCGGCAGGGCCGCCGTGGTGTATGGGACCTCCGACGGAGGGCTGACTTGGAAGCGCCAGTTCGAGGGCCCGTTCCATCCCGCTCCGAATCCCAACGTGGAGCCGCCCTCCACCAACGCATGGCTGAACGCGGTCGACGCGGTGTCGGGCGGCACTGTCGCGTGGGCGGTTGGCCGAGAGAATGACGACAAGATCGCAGGGCCCATCGCGTACAAGACCACCAACGGGTCGGTGTGGCTCACGGACACGATCCCTGCGGTGAATGTGATGGACGAGCTTCGCGACGTCTCGGCCGTGAGCAACACGACGGCATTCGCCGTTGGCAGCTACCGCTCGCTCTACGAGACCACCGATGGAGCTTCTTGGACGGGCAGCAGGCCCGCGTCGTGGGACGCCGGCGGCAGCTACTACTCGATCCACTTCGCCAACGCAACGACCGGTTGGGTCGTGGGTAGCGGGGGGCTCATCTACAAGACAACAGACGGCGGAGCGACATGGACGAAGCAGACATCGGGCACGACCAAGACGCTTCGCGCGGTCACATTCGTTGATGCACAGCACGGGTGGGCTGTCGGCGACGACCAGACGATCGTCCGTACCACCGACGGGGGAGCCAACTGGGCCGTCACAAACACCACCAAGCCCGTCGCGATCGCCCTCTACCGCAACCCGGGCATCACCAACTACGGGCAGTGGGCGAAGGTCTACGGCTACTCCTCGGCGCTGCGCGATCTTGGCAGCAGCGCCAGGGTGATCCTGGAGTACTCGACCGACAATAAGACCTGGAAGACGTACATGACGGTGGCCCCCAAGTACGCTGGCTTCTTCGTGCAGTGGGTGAGGCCATACTCGAAGACGTACTACCGAATGCGATACGAGGGCTCAGTTGACTATGAACCCGCCACGAGCAACGTCGTGGCGGTCACTCCCCGCGCCTATCTCCAGCCGCCCCGCGCCTCCTACTACCAGTACCGCAACCGCGCGTTCACCATTCACGGCTACATGAAGCCGCGACATCCTCTCGGCTACTACTCGGTGCGCCTGCAGTTCTTCCGCTACGAGTCGGGGAAGTGGCGCTGGCGCAAGACGGTTGAGGCACGCAACTCCTCGCACTACTACAGCTACACGAGGTACTCGACCAGGGTGTCGCTGCCCTACTCGGGCAGGTGGCGCGTGCGCGCCTACCACAGCGACAGTAGCCACTACCACACCTACAGCGGCTACCGCGATCTCTACGTCCGGTAGGCAGCAGAGATTCCGCTGACTGTGCTGGAGGCGCGAGAGCTTCGGGCGGAGCTGCCCGGCGACGACGGACCCTCGCGGATCCTCGACGGTGTGGACGTTGTTCTCCGCAGCGGTGAGCTGGTCGATCTCACGGGACCCTCCGGTTCAGGCAAGACCACCCTCTTGCGCGCGCTCGCACGCCTCTTGCCCGACACGCATGGGACGCTGCTGCTCGACGGGCGTCCGGCTGAGGAGTGGCCGCCATCAGAATGGCGAGCAACGGTGGCGCTGCTCCCTCAGAAGCCCGCGATGTGGCCCGGCACCATCCGCGACAGCCTCCTGATGCCGCACAAGCTCCGGGTCCGTGCCAAGGGCAGACCGCCCTCGGAAGGCGACATGAGAGCGGCACTCGAAGATGTTGGACTGGGTGAGCTGTCCCTAGACAGGGACACGTCCCGGCTGTCGCTCGGCCAGGCGGCCCGGGTGGCGCTGCTGAGGGTCACCCTCACATCTCCTCGAGTTCTCCTGCTCGACGAGCCGGACGCGAGTCTCGATGATGCCTCCGCCGAGCAGGTGCGTTTCGCAACGGAACGGTTCGTCTCAGACGGCGGAGCGGTGCTGCGCGTTCGGCATGCGCGAGTGGACGCGGGCGCATCGAGGCGGGTGCGCCTCGAGGACGGGCGGCTGATCGAGATGACCGTAACGACGGCGGCCGGTGGCGTGCCTGGAGCCGCCTCATGAACGGCGCGGGCGTTGTCCCGATCGGCTGGTGGGAGCTGGCGCTGGCTACCGGCTTCATTCTCGCCACCGGTGGGCTCTCGATGGCATTGAGCCTGCGGCTCGAGCGGGATCTCGCGCTCGCCACCATCCGAACATACCTTCAGCTTGCCGCCCTCGGGCTCGTCCTTCGCTGGGTCTTCGAGAAGAACACCTGGTGGCTGGTCATGCCAATCCTCGTCGTGATGACGGTGGCCGCCGGCATCATCATCTTGCGCCGAGCGCCAGACGCGCCTTCTGGTCTACTCGGGACATCCGTGATGTCGATGGCGGTGACTGGGTTCACCGTCACCTTCGCGGTGACCGCCCTCGTGATCCGCCTTCCCGTCTGGTACGACGCCCGGTACGTGATCCCGATCGCGGGGATGGTGTTCGGCAACTCCATGACCGGCATCGCGCTTGCGCTGGAGAGAGTCTTCGCCGACCTCGACGCGCGCTCGGATGAGTTGCTCGCGCTGGTGGCGCTCGGGGCCAGCCCGTGGGAGGCCTCGCAGAACTCGGTCCGGGCGGCGTTGCGCGCTGGGCTCATCCCCACGATCAACGCCATGGCGGCCGTCGGCATCGTGTTCATTCCCGGTATGATGACTGGGCAGGTCCTCGCCGGGGCGGATCCGGTTGAGGCCAGCAAGTATCAGATCGTTGTGATGCTGATGGTCGCCGCAGCTACGGCGGTTGGCTCGGTGTTGGCTGTTCTGCTCTCCTACCACAGGAGATTCGGAGCCGACGGCGTATACCTTGAGCGCGGGATGCGGTCGAATGCGGCCGTCGAGCGTCAGATCAGGCGAAAGGCGAGATGACCGGTTTCGAGCTGTATCTGAAGCGGAACACGAAGAAGTTCGAGGCCTACCTCGACACGTTCTTCTCCAACGGCACGCATCCGGACATGCGCGCCTACCTCTACGAACCGCTGGGGGCGTTCTCGGCCAACGCCGGGAAGAGGCACCGCCCGCTCATCTGTCTGCTCGCCTGCGAGGCGGTCGGTGGCGATCCGTCGCTCGCCTGGCCCTCAGCAGCAGCCATCGAGCACTTCCACACCGCAGCGCTCATCCACGACGACATCGAGGACCAGTCGCTGACTCGTCGCGACGAGCCCTGCCTGCACGTCACGGAGGGCGTGGGGCTCGCGATCAACGCTGGGGACCTCGCGCTGTCGCTGGTGTGCGGCACCGTCGTGAACGACCCTGGCCTGGACGACCGCACCAAGCTTCGAGTCCTGGGCGAGCTTGTTGCCATGACAGAGCGGACTATCGAGGGCCAGGCCCTGGACATCGGCTGGGCGCGCGATGACAGATTCGATCTGAGCGTCGAGGACTACCTGCTGATGGCCGAGCACAAGACCGCGTACTACTCGGGCGCCGTGCCCCTCGCCGTCGGCGCGATAGTCGGCGGCGGGTCTGACGAGCAGGTGGAGGCGTTGCGCTCGTACGGCACCGCAGCGGGGATCGCGTTCCAGATCCAAGACGACGTCTTGAACCTGGTGGGCGGTCGTGAGTCCACGAAGAAGGACTTCCGGAGCGACGTGACCGAGGGCAAGCGGACGCTCGTGGCGATACACGCCTTGCGCAACAGCCCGGACGCTCCCCGGCTTCAGGAGATCCTCTCACTTCGAGCCACCGACCCAGCCGTGCTCGAAGAGGCGGTCAGCATCATGCGCGCAGCGGGTTCGTTGGACTTTTCCCAGGAGTACGCCGCTGCTGTCATCCTGGGCGCAAAGGAGCGCCTCGCCGACGCACTGCCGGGTGGGCGCGCCAAGGATCTGCTCCTGTCCATGGCCGACTTCTTCGTGAAGCGTCAGAGCTAGGGAGCTGGTGGCCGTGCAAGCTGTACCTGTGAGTGACGGGATCTGGTGGGTCGGTGCCATCGACTGGAATCTGCGCGACTTCCACGGCTACGAGACACCGCGCGGGACGACGTACAACGCCTACATCGTCAAGGGTGCCGAGAAGACAGCGCTCGTTGACACGGTGAAGCTCCCGTTCACCGACGAGCTCATGAGCCGAGTCTCCTCGGTGGTCGATCCGGCGTCGATCGACCTCATAGTCGTGAACCACGTCGAACCGGACCACAACGGGGGGTTGCGAGCTGTCATGGAACGGTGTCCCAACGCTCGCGTCGTGGCATCCAAGTCAGGAGTAGCGGGAGTCGCCGAGTACCACGACGGACTGGCTGTCGCAGCGGTCGGCGCCGGCGACTCCATCGACCTGGGGGGCCGCAGCCTGCACTTCCTGCCGATGCCCATGGTCCACTGGCCGGACTCGATGTTCACGTACTGCCCCGAGGCGCGGGTCCTGATGCCGAACGATGCGTTTGGGCAGCACCTCGCGTCGTCTGGGCGATTCGCCGACGAGGTGGGCTTGGAGCTGGCCTTGGAGGAAGCGGGCGTCTACTACGCCAACATCCTGATGCCCCTGGGCTCGGTGGTGGCGAAGGCGATCGGGAAGGTTGTCGAGACGGGCTGGGAGCCGGAGATCATCGCGCCCTCTCATGGAGTCATCTGGCGCGACGCGGATGCCACAGCCGTCTTGGACGCTTATTCGAGCTGGACGGCAGGTGAGTTCGGCGAGAAGGTCGTCGTGGCCTACGCGACGATGTGGGGTTCGACCGACCTCCTCGCTCGTGCCATCGCCGACGGCGTGGCCGAAAGGGGAGCCGAGTGCGTGCTCTGCGACCTGGCCGTGACGCCCTTCGCTCACGTCACACGCCAGCTGCTCGACGCAGGCGCCCTGCTCCTCGGCTCGCCCACGTTGCATCACGGGATGCTGCATCGAGTGGCCGGGTACCTGCACTACCTCGAAGGCCTGAGGCCCCAGGGGCGGCACGCGGGCGTGTTCGGTTCCTTCGGCTGGAGCGGCGGCGCTACCCGGCAGATGCGTGAGCGGCTCGAGACGATCGGCTTTGAAGTGGTCGCGGAGGAGCTGACGGTGAAGTACCGGCCTGCGTCCGCGGATCTTGCGGCAGCGGCCGAGTGGGGAAGAGCGGTGGCTGGGGTCGCTGAGTGATGGTCGCTTGCCTGGCGCAGCGCCTCGGCGAGGCCGTCCCGGCTATCCTAGCGTGGCCGTCCCCGCTTCTCCCCTGCGGCGTCTGCTATTCTTGACGCGTCCTCATCTGTCCGTCGACCGGCAGCGACGATGGAGCTGGGGTCACCGGGGAGGCCCCAGGCACGGACATGCGGAGATCTCCAATGATCAGTGAACTCCCTCAGGGGAAGAGTAACCCTTCCGCCCGGCTGTCGACAGCGTCGGGACAGGGATCCTGACAGTATGGCTCGTCGGCCGGTCTCCATCGTCATTCTGACGCACAACAACCTCTCCTACACCCGTTCTTGTCTCGAAGCGATCGAGGCGACCACAGAGGACTATCAGGTGGTTGTGGTCGACAATGCCTCGAGCGACGGCACTCCCGAGTACCTCGCGCGATTGGAGGAGGAGTCGTCCACGGTCAAGGTTCTGTTGAACAAGAGCAATCGCGGCTTCGCTGCCGGTTGCAACCAGGGCGTGGCCGCATCGAGACACGGGACGATATGTCTCCTCAACAACGACACGATCCCCTTCGAGGGGTGGCTCGACAGTCTGGTTGACGTCATGGAGAAGGGTGTCGGTGCCGTGGGCGCGAAGCTGCTGCTCCCCGACCACACCCTCCAGCACTGCGGCATCGAGTTCTCGTACCGCGAAGAACCTGGTCCACACTTCTGGCCCTACCATCGCTACCTTGGCTTTCCCGAGGAGATAGCCGAGGCGAACTCGCTCGAAGCGGTGCCCGGCGTGACAGGGGCCTGCCTGCTCACGAGCAGGACGGTGTGGGACCGCGTGGGGGGTATGGACGAAGGTTACCTGGTGGCCAACTTCGAGGATGTCGACTTCAATCTGAAGATCAGGGACGTGGGCATGGAGGTTCTCTACCAGCCCGCATCCAGACTCATCCACTTCTGGGGCACCACGGTCGCGGCCAAGCGCGGCGACGCGGATTCCCCGTCGCACCATTTCCAGTCCAACTACGATCGCCTTATGAACAAGTGGTTCCAGAAGCTGAGACTCGGCATGGCGACCTCATGAATAAGGCTGCATCCGACATGAAGACATTCCTCATCTGCCCGGACCCGATGTCCGGGCGGATGAGGCGATGTTCGGCTCAGTATCGGGCACTGGAGCATCTCGGATACGACGCTCGCATGGTGGCCGCCCTTAGGGAGTCCTACCTCGACGAGGGCGACGTTTTCGTCTTCTACGCCCCCTTCGACCCGCAGACCCATCTCTTCGCCGAATGGGCCAGGCGCAAGCGCAAGAGCGTGATCGTTGACATCGACGTGTTTCCGCCAGCTCTGAATGCACGCCAGGAGTTCGACCCCATCACGGCGATGATCGCGGGATACATGTCCAACATGGTCAGGTTCGCATCGGTCGTGTCTGCGCCGACTGAGTTCTTGGCCGCGCAACTTCGCGCGCTCAACCCGAACGTGCTGGTGGTACCCGACGAGATTGATGAGCGCGTCTGGGAGTGGGTGGGACCTACGCCGAGAGAGCGGCTCGGCGTGGGAGAGGATGAGGTGATCATTGGATGGGCCGGCGCGGGGGTCGAGGCCCCAGCGTTCGACCGCATTAAGGCAGTTCTGACGAGGATGGTGTCCAAGTCTCCCGAGGTGCGGCTCATGCTCTTCGAGCCGGTCCCGGAGGGGCTCGCCATTCCTGAGTTCCGTCGGCTGCAACTGCGGGCGGACTACCTCCATCAGCGGGTGAGCGCGCTGCAGTTGGTGGATGTTGCGGTCGTCCCCACGATGGACGACCTCACCGGCCGGTGCACCGGCCCCTACGCCGTCCTCGAGAGTGGGATGTCCGGTAGCGCCGTGGTCGCGGGACCCTCGGTCGCCCACTCCTCTCTCTTGGCCGAAGGCGCTGACCTAGCCATCGCCGAGGACGACGAGTCCTGGACCGATCATCTGGGCGCGCTCATTGCGAACGCTGAGCTGCGCAGAGCGAAGGGTCAGGCGCTGCGTGACTTCGTGAACGAGCGCCACACCGTAGGGGTGCGACCGGAAGCATACGCGGAGCCCGTAGTCCGCGCCGCAGCGGTTCGCGCGACAGCGAGAGCGGGTGTCTGACCCATGGATTGGTTTGCCTCATACGTCGTGGAGGTGGACACTGATCTCTCCGATCTCAAGGAGTTCGTCGAGGGCTTTGTCCGAGGTATTCCTCGGGGGATCGAGTGCGTGTTCGTGTGCGAGCGCGCACACCGCGAAGAGATGGATTGGCTGCTCGAGGCGGCCCAGGTAGTACTGGTGAAGCCGGACGGCGCCGACCGGATGGACGCTCTCAGTGCGGCATGCGCTCTTTGCACTTGCGATCCGGTGACCTTCCTCTCCACCGCGCATAGGCTGCCGGATGGGCTGATTGAGGAACACCTGCTCGGCGCCATGCGCGATCGGGGGGTTGGAGCCTTGGTGCTAGCCGAACCCGGGATAGACGCGGAGGATCAGAGGCAGTTGCCGATGGGTTGTCTGTCCCTCACCAGGCGCACCTTGGACGCCGTCGGCTGGCTGCGATCCGAGGACAGCTACTGTGCCAGCTTCGTGGACTACGCGCACAGGCTGGAAGCAGCCGGGATCGCGGTCGAAGTGGTACCCGTGAGTAGTGGCCCCGTCCAAGCCCAAGCGAGGGCGGATGGCTGTGACGGACCTGTCTTCGCCGAGGAATCGAGAGTGCGTCGGGCAGGCTATGCATCCGGCGCCCGGCCGCTGTTCTGGGATCGACGCATGTTTCGCGATCACATCGCAGGAGCGCCCGTCGAACTCATGAGCATCGCGTTCGTCACCCAGGACCGATTCGACTATCTCCAGCGGACCTGGGATCGATTGCATGAGGTGACGCCCTTGCTCAAGAGCACGCCCAGCGAATTCGTGTTCATTGACAACGGTTCGGAGCGGCGGGTCCGGGACTGGCTTCTGGACAAGGACGCGTGGGTTGTGCTCAATCCGTGCAACCGGGGAATCGCAGTGGCGCGCAACCAAGCGCTGGCGCTCGCGAGCGGCGACCCCATCGTCATGATCGACCCGGACATCCTGCTGCCGGACGGCTGGCTGGAACGCGGGCTGGAGGTGCTATCGCTCCCTCAGATAGGATTCACGAGCGTCTCGGCGGAGAGTCACACGTACGATGTGGTGGAGATAGACGGTGTGGATGTCGAGCTGAAGCGCGGGAACATTGCGGGGGTGTGGCTGATCCCGCGGAGCACCCTTGAGATCCTGGGCTTCTTCAACGAGGAGTACCTGTTCTATGGCGGAGAGGACTCTGACTACGGGACGCGCATCATGGTGGCCGGGATGCTCAACACCTACGTTGCCGGCTTGAAGGCCGACCACATCGGAGCAGGCGACGGCGTCTACAGCGAGG
>CAZWGV010000055.1:0-12416 GCA_964633595.1 uncultured Coriobacteriaceae bacterium
CCAGAAGACGTCCTCGTCGTGGTAGTCGAACGTGTACTTGAACGTCATGGCCGTGTACAGGAGATAGCCGCCGGTAGTGTGCAAGACTCCCTTGGGCTTGCCGGTCGATCCGGACGTGTAGAGGATGAACAGCGGATCTTCGGCGTCCACCCACTCCGGCTCGCAGTGCCGGTCGATGTCGTCGGCGCGCACTTCTTCGTGGTACCAGAAGTCCCGCCCAGGCTCCATGTCCACGCGGGTCTGGGCACGAGAGACCACGATCACCGACTGCACGCTCGGGCACTCGAGAAGCGCTTCGTCCGCGGCGGCCTTGAGGGGCACGACTCGGCCGCCACGGATGCCTTCATCCGCCGTGATCACCATCTTGGCGCCACAGTCCTGGATGCGGTCGCGCAGCGAAGCGGCAGAGAAGCCGCCGAACACCACTGAGTGGATCGCGCCGATGCGGGCACAGGCGAGCATCACGACCGGGAGCTCGGGGATCATGGGCATGTAGATCGCGACGCGGTCACCCTTGCCGATCCCGTGCTTCTTCAAGACATTCGCGAACTTGCACACCTTGTAATAGAGAGCCTGGTAGGTGTACATCTTCGTGCGGCCCTCGTCCGACTCCCAGATGATGGCTGCTTTGTTGCGCCGCCAGCTATCCAGATGCCGGTCAACGCAGTTGTAGGCAACGTTCGTCTGACCGCCCTTGAACCACGTGACGCGGGGTGTGTCGAACTCGTACTCGAGTACCGAGTCCCACTTCTTGTGCCAGAACAGGTACTCCTCGGCCTGCTCCGCCCAGAAGCCCTCGGGATCGCTGACCGAGCGGTCATACATCGCCTTGTACTCGTCCATGGACTTGATGTACGCCCGCTCACGGACCCAGTCCGGCGGCTCGATGACTCGCAGCTCTTGCATCAGGGATTGGATGGAGCTCGATTCCTCGGCCATGCGTCTCCTCCACTCTCGTCGGCGACGACGGCCTCTCGGCCGCGTCTACGGCGGACGTGACGGAGCCGTCCGGCTCCGCGGGAACGGTTCCCATCCTACCTGGGGCCGCTGGTGAGCGGCCCACAATGGCACGGCGAACGGCAGTGAACCCTCGGTGTGCGGCGTCGATGCAGGTGCGGGTGGGTGTCGGCGAGACTCCTGAGGCCGATGTGAGACGCGCGACTTGTAACAGTAGTTGCATACTCGTGCGTGAACGATGTACGCTAGCCGCAAGACGACAAGGCTTCCCTCCCCCCGACAGAAAGGCGCCGCGCGGGGGATCCGCAGCGGCAATTGGGTCCATCGTCGACCGGCATCGCGATGAGCGTGCAGCTCCGAGGCCACGCTGCACGGAAAGCCCAGGTGCTCAGGGGTATCGTGGGGGGAAGGAATGAGAAGGCCCTGGCCCGAAGGCCGGGGCCTTCGCTCACTCCCAAGACCTAGCGCCCGTCTTGGACCCTCAGGGCAGACTAGTCGCCTTGACGAAGCGCTCGCGAAACGTCCGTTCGGCGGGGAGATCCAGCACGAGAGCCTGCCCCACAAGATCCTCGGCCCTTCTCTCCAACGACGGGTCGGCCGCCACTGCAGCGGCTCCCGACAGCGCCGCCCGTCCCACATAGCGGATCCGGTCCTCCGCTTCGGCGGGGACCACTCCGAGTGCACCGAGCGTACTCGAACGCAGGGATTCCCCGAAGGACCCCGCCACATACAGCCTCGAAAGCGAGTCCCAGCCGATCCCGGCCGCCTTCATGGCCGAGTCCAGAGCCACCCTGAGAGCGGCCTTAGCCAGCTGCACTTCCCTGATGTCGAGCTGCGAAAGGAGTACCTCGGGGCCCGAGTCCCCGCCGCGCGCTATCACGACACCCGTAATGTCGCCTCGAGCCGCGATCCTGTCCGAAAGAGGCCCTTCGGGAATCAGGCGGCCAGTCGCATCCAGATGTCCGGATTCCAGCAGCACCCTCACTGTCTCGAGAAGTCCACTCCCGCACAACCATGAGGGTACCCCGTCACCGATCACTCCGAGACGGAGACCGCCATCCGATCCGACTTCCACGCGCTCGATCGCCCCCGGCGCGGCCGGTCCGCCGCACGTCATGCCAACCGCCTCGAATGCAGGACCTGCGGGAGCTGACGTCACCACCATCTCCCCATCGGAGAACACGGCCACCTCGGCATTGGTGCCGAGGTCCACTAGCGCCGCGGGGGATCTCTCCTGGTCGAGACCGATGCTCAGCACGCCGGCGACCAAGTCTCCACCGGCGAACGCGCCAAACGCAGGCATCACGTAGATGTCAGCGTCTGCAGGGAGACTGCCCAACTGCAGCTCGGCGGCTGAAGCGCGATACGGACCTGTCCACGCGGCTCGGTAGGGGTGCTCCGCCAACCCGGTCACGTCAGCGCCGACCAGCAGGTGGGCCATGGGCTGATTCGCCGCAACAACCACACGCTCGAGGTTGTCCAGGCAGGCATCGCTCTCATCGCATGCGTCGCTCACCACATCCGAGACCACCGAGCGTGCGAGTCGAGCCAGCCGCTCGGCCTCGCCCTCCATGGCGGCCGCGATCCGCGACGCCACATCCGCGCCGAACGACGACTGCGGGTTGGAGCGGACCGCCTCGGGAACCAGTGCGCCTCCGGTCAAGCTGGCGAATGCCGCCGCCACCGTGCTGGTCCCCAGATCCACCCCCACGGCTCGTGCAGACGACTCGCTCCCGAATGACACCGGGCGGCCCGCCTCAGCGGCCTGTGTCGTGTTCATCGTCGCGGCAGCCGGTACCGCAGTGGCAAGAGGCCTCACGACGATCGGTCCTTCAACCTGGGCAAGACACGCGAGTCTCACGCTGGGGGGTGCCGCGCGCAAACCTTGGGTTTCAAGAGGGGAAGGCGGTCGGGGAGCACCGTCGAGCACGCGCACCGCGCAGGTACCGCAGGTGCCCTTCCCTCCACACGTTGCCGCGATGCCAACGTCTGCCCGTCGCGCTGCCTCCAGGATGGTGATTCCTGGCGGGACGTCAACGGAAACCCCGAGCGGCTCGAATGTCACCGATGTCAGAGCGGGCACTTCGATCCCTCACGTACAGCTGGTGCGCAGATCGTGGGAGCCCCAGCGAGTTCGCGCAAGCGCACCTCACTCGTCTTCGGTGAACCTCACCATGCCGTGAGACATGGTCCTCCCACCCAGCACGTGAACGTGCAGGTGCTTCACGGTCTGGTTGGCATCACGGCCGTTGTTCACTATCACTCGGTACCCCGTGGCATCGATTCCCTTCATGCGAGCCACCTCGGGTATGGCCGAGAAGAGATGGGCTATCACGTCGCCGGGAACCGAGTCGTCCATGCCCTCGTAGTGCTCCCTTGGAACGATCAGGGTATGCACCGGCGCCTGCGGCATGATGTCGTCGAACGCCACCACCGTGTCGTCTTCGTACACCCGATGCGCTTCCATCCTGCCCTCGGCGATCATGCAGAAGATGCAGTTTTCCACGGGCACCCCTCTCAGTTCACACTTCCGTCCCATCATCTGCGCTGGCGTCATCTCCAGCGTCGACCGACCTGCATACTAGTCCGCAGGCTCAGGCGGTGCAAACCCTGTCCCGCCCACTCACCTTGGCCTCGTAGAGGGCGCGGTCCGACCGAGCCAGCAGCGTATCGGCAGGTTCGCCGGAGCCGGATGCATACGTGGCAACGCCACCGCTCAGCGTCACACCCTGCCCTCCTCCGAGGGCCTCCGAGGTCCGCCGGAGAACGGCCGCTCTCATCCGCTCGGCGATCTGCAACGCGGCGTCCTGCTGCACCCCGGGCATCAAGACCAGGAACTCCTCTCCGCCGATCCGGGCCACGGTGTCGTACGCTCGCGCCTCCGCGGACAGGCCCTGCGCAGTGGCCTTCAGGACCTCATCCCCCACCGCGTGACCCCTCGTGTCGTTCACAACCTTGAAGTGGTCCAAGTCGAGCATCACGCAGGCGAGCGGCGTTCCATCGCGGTCGGCCCTGCGGAGCTCGTCGTGCAGACGGCGTATCGCTGTCCTGCGGTTGTCGAGCCCTGTGAGCTCATCTACGCTAGCGAGCTCCTCGAGCTTGCGCTGAGTGGCGAGGAGTCTCTCGAAGAGCCCGGTGAACACCAGGTACAGCAGGAACAACAGGACGGTGAGCGCACCCGCGAGGGTGCCTCCGACGAGCCATCGCCCGCGAGTGATGTCCTCTTCTAGCTCCTCGGCATCCACTTCGACCGATATACCGCCGCGGAGCTGCCCTTCGGTATAGCCCTCATATGCGTGGCATGTCAGGCACGGCTCGGTCACGTAGACGGGACTGATGAATCGAAGACGACGGCGATCACCCACGCTCTCTACCTCATACACCTCTTCGACTCCCCCCTCGAAGAGTCGCAGCGCTTCAATCTCCCGCGCATCTGCCAAGTTCGCAGGATTGACGGGCTCGTCGCTGAAGAGGTGGAAACTCACCCCAGCCTGATGGGTTCGCAACTCGGCCGCTATTCGCCGAGTCACGCGCTCCGGGTTTTGGAGCACAAACGCCCGACCGTCGCTGAGTTCCATTCGCGACTCGAGACCAGGGGTGTCCCTGAGGTAGGGGTTCTCGGTAGTCGTCTGCGACTCGGGCACCCAGACCCCGCCATGTACAGCGACAAACTGACGGACGGCCAGGATCTCGTAGGTAAACGCCCTCGCCTGGATGACCAGCTGCTCTTCAAGGAGCCGCTCTGATCGGATCTGGAAGCCGACGAATGTGACCGACAGCGCCACGGCCACGATGCCGGCGCCAGCAAGCAAGGCGAGTCGGATCCGTGAGATGGCCGCCGTTCGATCGGCCAGCCCCTCGAACCTATCGCTGTCACGAAGTAGTCGGTCATCCAATCAGGCTCATGCCTCCTCTTCACCAAGATCATCGGCGGCTCCGAGTTCGCCCAGTAGGACATTCACCTTCTGCTGGGCATCGGACAACTTGACCTGCAGGGCCCGCAGGAGCTCCACACCCCTCTCGTACCGGGCGAGGCTCTGCTCCAGGTCGAGCCCCTCGGACTCGAGCGCGGCAACGATGCCCTCAAGTTCGGATAGAGCGGCCCCGAAGGCCATCTCCTCCGGTGACCGGCTCTGCTCCTCGGTCATGTGACCTCCACTTCCGTCGTCCTGACGATGCAACCCAGGGCCCCTTCGCCCAGCCTCACGCTCACGTCGTCTCCCGGCTCCACGTCCGCAGATCGGTGAATGACCTCGCCGGTGGAACTCCGAAGACACACAGCGTAGCCGCGAGCCAGCACTCCCAGCGGGGAGAGGTCCCCGAGGCGGGCGGAGACCAGCTTCACCCTCTCATCGAGACGATCGATGGCTCGCTGGCCGGCACGCTCGAGCAGGGGCGCGAGCCGGTCGACGTCCTCGGTGGCGCGCGAGACTCGCGCGAGAAGCGCTCTTGTCAGGTCACCCGCGGCCGAGTCCAGCGCTTGCGAGTAGCGCGCGAGCATGGCGGACGAGTCGCTCAGCACCGGCCGGTGCGCAAGGAGTCGCACTCGGCCTTCTGCCCGGTGCGCCGCGTGGGACAAGCCACGCGCCAGCCTCCGAACCAGGTGGCCGAGTTGCCCTCGCACTTCATCCGCCGAGGGCACAGCGGCCTCCGCGGCCGCTGTGGGTGTGGAGGCGCGGACGTCGGCCACCATGTCTGCGATAGTGGTGTCGGGCTCGTGCCCGATCCCGGTAACGACCGGCACCGAGCATTCCACGACCGCGCGGGCCACCATCTCCGAGTTGAAGGGCATGAGATCCTCATAGGCACCGCCCCCCCTCGCGAGGATGATCACATCCGGCGCTGCCTCCTCGGCCACGCGCACGCCGTGCAGAATAGACCGCTCGGCGCCGATCCCCTCCACCATGACCCCGGCAACCATCACCTCTGTCGAGGGAAAACGGCGATGGAGCGTGCGGATGATATCGTGGATCGCCTTGCCCTGTGGAGATGTCACAACCGCCACGCGTGCGGGAAAGGCCGGCAATGGGCGCTTGCGCTCAGGGCGCATCAGGCCCTCCGCCTCAAGCTTGCGGGCAAGAGCCGCCACCTTCACCCGCAAGACGCCCTCTCCGGCGGCGGACAGCGTCCTCACCTGGAACTGCATGCGTCCCTTGGGTGAGTAGGCGGTGAAGTAGCCGCTGACCTCAACTAGAGCGCCGCAGGCAAGCTGGACACCGCATTCATCGTAGACGTCACGCCAAACCAGACACGGCATCACGGACTCGCCGTCGCCCAGAGTGAAGTACACGCCCTTGTAGCCGACCCGGTCGGTGAACTCCGAAACCTCGCCCACCACGAGGGCGCGTACGCCCTCAAGGGCGCGCTTGGCCAGTTTCATGGCCTCAGTGACTGAGAGAGCTCCCTCTCGGGACCCCGAAGGCGCCTTGTGCTCCGGCAAGTCTAGGACCTCTTCTTCGGCGATGACCCAATACTAGCAGTCAAGTCGCCGAGGACGGCAGCGAGCGAGGATCAGCTTCGCCGCGAGAGGCCCAGGAAGTAGATGAGCTGCATCACGGCCACAAGGGTAGCGACCACGTAGGTGAGAGCGGCGGCTGTGAGCACGCGGCGAGCCCCCGAGACGTGGTCGACGGGCATCATCCCACCGCCTCCCAGAGCCACCAGAGCACGCCGGGACGCATCGAACTCCACCGGTAGTGTGACCAGAGAGAAGAGTACTGCGGCCGCGAAGAGCAGCACTCCTATGTCCACGAGGGACGGGAAACGCATGAAGATACCTATGAGTATCAGGGGGAACGCGAGAGAAGACCCGAGGTTGGCCGCGGGTACGAGTGCCTGCCGAAGTGCCGCGAAGGCGAACGTTCTCGCATGCTGCACAGCATGTCCGGCTTCGTGCGCGGCGATACCGGCCGCCGCTACTGTCCGCCCCTCGTACACCCCGTGCGAGAGCCTGAGTACCTTCATCCGCGGGTCGTAGTGGTCGGTGAGGGAACCCGCGATGGGCTCGATCCCAACCTCATGCAAGCCCGCCTCGTCCAGCATCCGTCGCGCAACCTCGACACCGCTCCTGCCGTCGGCGGAACCCATCGCGTTGTACTTCCGATACGTCGAGTTCACGTATGCCTGCGCGGACGCACCCAGGACGGTGGCGACTATGATGAGCAGCAGGTACATCGGATCGTAGAGCATGCGTCTCTTCCTCTCGCGTCTTCTCTCCTATGGAGAGTGCAAAACGCTTGCCATAGGCACCAAGATTCCCCTTGGTCACGCCACACAACGCTGTTGGGGATGAGCGGCGAGCGAAGCGAGTCGAGTTGATCCCCGGGTCAGGCGTCCCCCGCCTCCGTCTCGAGAGGCGCGAGCCTCTTCAACTCAGTTGCCACCCGGTCCGCGGCAACCGAGGGATTACCCAGCACGTCAAAGTCCCAAAGACGCAGCACCGTCCAGCCGAGCTCAGCGAGCGAGGCATTAACCTCTCCGTCACGCTCGACGTTTCGCGCGATCTTCTTGTCCCAGTACTCCCCGCTTCTACCAGGCCAGTACTTCTCAGGATGGCCGTGCCAAAACGCGCCGTTGACGAAGACCGCAAGCCTCACGCTGCCCCCGAACGCTAGGTCAGGAGTACCTGGCAAGTCGCGACGATGCAGCCGCCACCCTCGGATACCTTGTGCCCACAGAGCCTTGCGCAAGGCGATCTCTGGCGTCGTGTCCTTGCCCTTGACCCGACGCATGACTCGACTTCTGGTTTCGGGAGGATATGTGTCTGGCATCTGTCACTCTCGCCTGACCGACTTCCAACGGCCCTGGTGGCGACGTGATTCGCCATCGGGCCAGCACTTCGAGACCACGGTTACCTGAGCCTCGGTGCCTTGACCGGTTCCTCGGGTTTCGATACCAGCCTCATGTACGTAGTCCGGCTGTACCTCCTGAGGCACGCCGAAGAGCACGAGAAGAGCCTGCGCGAACTTGCTGTCGCGAAGAGTCCTGACCTTGGGCCGAGGGTTGTTCTGCACATGAGGGTACGACCGCGGGAACAAGTAGATGCATGGTGGCGGGAGCAGGTCTTCGCGCCCAGTCTGTCCACCGATGTCCGTGGCGGCACTTCTCAGTCCGGGGAGGCCATGGGCCTTGGGGCAGGTCCGCAGGTCACTCCCGCATCGACCATCAAAGAAGATGAGGGCGTCAACGACAACACGCTCTGCAGTCATCTTCATGAGCAGCCGAGTCGCGATCCCCGACCAGACACCCTCGCCCGGAGGATTGGCCAGGCTCTCTGGACACATGCACCAGACCATGAACTCGTCGGCCCACCCCGGACGATCCCAGATGTTCGTGTTGTTGCCATCCGGGCATCCCTTGGCCTCGATTCCGATGACCTTGCCACCTGGCAACTCGACTCTGTAGTCCTGGCGACCCTGAGTGCCGACGAATGACCACTCAGAGAAAACGCCCTCCACCACACCTCGCTCCAACACGGCCTCGATGAAGCGGCTCTTCTCAGATGTCGTGGCGGCCGAAGTACCGCGCAGGCTCTCGATCGCAGCTCGAAGCAGCATGTCCCAATCACCGGGCTGCAGGCCTGCCTGCGCGAGGGCTTCGGGAGCGGCGTCCGGGAGCCCCACCAGCAGCCCCTTCGCCTTGTTGATGTCAGAGGATCTTAGCGCGTGCCTACAGGGCAGCACATCCGCTGCAGACCGGGACTCTCTCATTGATCACTAGCCTCTCATGGGCGGCTGCGGCGAGCGCAGGCAACAAGTACTCTCTGCCGATCCACTGAACCACCGGAACGCACACCGCATCACCGAATCCGAACAACGCCTGGCTCTCTGTCACCGAATCCAACCGGTAGTCGGGCACACCCTGCAGGCGCGCGTACTCACGAGCAGTCATCCATCGAACGCGCAGCCTGTCTGCACCAAGCTCGACGACGGCCTGCTTGCTGGAACCACCTCGTGCAGTGCGGAGGCATCCGGCGATGGCATCCCGTCGGACTTCCCAGACCGGAACGCCGTTCCTGGTTCTCCGGTACGCTGTTCTCCAGTCAACTTGAGGAGCGCGACGCAATTCCTCGACTCGCGTCCTTTGCAGTTCGGACAAGGAGTCGAGGAACGCCTCAGTGCGCTGGGAGTCCCACCACCGAGCGTCGTCCTCCGGAAGGCGGTCTACGACCGAAGATAGAGAAGCGTCTCCGGGCACGGGCAGGTGCACTGGGAACTCCTGAAGCATCAAGTCGGGGTTCTGTGATGCGAACTCCCCGAACCAACTCGGTCTGGCCTTCGGGGTGGCACCACTCACGGAACCTGGGATCGGGACGGCGGAACCCACGATGAACACCCTTGGCCGGCTTTGCGGGACGAACCAGCGTGCGTCTGCCAAGACCAGGTCACATCGGTACCCCAGCGCGTTGAGCTCCTCTATCGCGGCGCGCAAGTCCTTGCCGCCATTGGAGGAGAAGAATCCAACTACGTTCTCCAGCATCACGACTCGCGGCCTACGGTGACCCATCTCATCGAGGATCCGCGTGAATTGCCAGAACATGCCGGAGTGATCGCCCGTGAGTCCGGCGCGATTGCCGGCTAGTGAGAGATCCGTACACGGGAATGAAGCGGTGGCGATGTCAACGTCGGGCACGTGATGGCCGTGTATGTCCCGGATGTCGCCCAGGGAGAACACCGAGTCGTCGTAGTTGGCCGCGAAGAGGCGGTGCTTCACCGGATCGATGTCGCTGGCGAAGACCACCTCGCATCCCTCAAGCTCCAGAGCATGGCCTACGAGGCCGATCCCTGCGAAGAACTCCGCCACCCGCGGCTGAGACAATTGGATGCACAGTCCTTTCATGATGCCCCCTCAGTCTACCGTCACCGCCGTGTGAGAGGGGGTTCACTGCGGCGGTGCACTCGGAACTGGTCACAGTATACCTACATGCGCCGACATCGAACAGGTGTTCGTTGTTGGGACAACGCGCCTTCTGCCGCGGACAAGTGCAGGGGAACGCCTAACCACGCGTACGGCGGCAGGCGGCTGCGTTGGCCGGAGCGTGCGGCACCTACTCTCCGATCGCTTCTGGAGACTCCACTGTTATCCCGCCGGAGTCCACTCGCACGGTTCGCCGCCCCTCCAGCACTGCAAGCAGCTCATCGCCCGCGTGTTCTCGCCGCCAGCCCTCGAGCAGAGGCAGGCCCTCGCGCTCGCCCGCCGCCAGGCGCTCCACCTCATCGCGCGTCGCCAGCGACTGTACGGCGACTCCGTGCTTTCGCGCAACGGATCTCAAGACAGCGCTGAGCAGGTCGACAACGGCCGCGTCATGCCGCTCGGCAGTACCCTGCTCGCGCCGTGGCAGCTCATCGTCCGGCAGGGTCACTCCAATGCGCACGGCTCCCAGTAGGCGCTCCGCAGCCGAGGACCGGAGGCGCTCGGACAGACCGCGTACGCCTTCAAGCTCATCTCGCGTCGAAGGACGTCTCCTCGCCACCTCGATCAGGCTCTCATCTTGCAGCACCCACTTGCGGGGAACATCGCGCCTTCTTGCCTCCTGTTCCCGCCACGCAGCGATCTCGCGCAACACACCCAAGCCCCGGCGGTCCAAACGCGAGCGCCCCTTGACGCGCAGGTAGCTACGGCGCTCATCTACCTCGTACGCCGAGGGATCCGACAGCCTCTCCAAGTCCGAGCGGATCCACTCCAGCCGCCCCTTCGACTCAAGGCGCCGAGTCAGCTCCTCGTACAGGGGGATCAGGTGACGTACGTCGTCTTCGGCATAGTCGAGCTGCTCCTTCAATAGCGGACGCCTGCACCAGTCGCTATACCTGTGGCTCTTCGGCAGCGTCTCGCCGAGCAACTCCTGAGCGAGAGCCGCATACGAAACCTGAAGCGGGAAGCCCGCGACGGCGGCCGCGAGTTGGGTGTCAAAGACCGGCGCCGGCACCCGTCCGGTGCGCTGGAAGACTATTTCGAGGTCTTGGGACCCGGCATGGACCACCTTCTGGACCGACGCATCGTTGAGCAGATCGAAGAGCGGTCCAAGATCCTCGATCGCGACCGGATCGATGACGAAGCACTGGTCCGGAGTAGCTATCTGAGCCAGACACAGACGCGCGTAGTAGGTGCGCTCCCGCATGAACTCCGCATCAAAGGCGACAATGCCCCCCAGCCGCGCGTCGGTCGTCACTTCGGCGAGTCTGACGCTGTCCGTTACGTACACCCGGCGTCCCTTCCCGGCGTGCGGCGGCTGAATCCCGACATGAGCTACTCGTCGCTTATCATTACCTCAAGAGCGGCCTTTCGGACAGCAGGAGGCCAGACGCAGCTGGTCCTGGGCCGCAGAATCACTCGCCATTCGACTCCCGAGGCGTATGAAGGTCCTGGTCATCAACAACCCGCGCTCAGGACAGGGCGACGCCCGGTTGTACGACTACGTCCGCGCCCTGGGCAAACGTGGTGTGACCGAGGTCTCGTTCCGCTTCCTTTCCAACCGTGAGACCTTCGACACGGCAATAAGGGATGCGCGCGATTTCGACCGTGTCGTCGCCGCCGGCGGGGATGGCACGGTCTCCGCAGTCGCCTACGCGCTCCGGGAGACGGGCGTTCCCATCCTTGCCTATCCGGCCGGGACGGCCAATCTGGTCGCGCTGAACCTCGACCTGCCCCCAGACCCGACGAGGCTTGCCGAGATCACGGTTGGCGGAGGGCTGGCAACAGTCGACATGGGAGAGCTGGAGTGCGAGGCGGTCGACGAGTGGTGCACGCTCCGCACCGGCGGCATGGTATCGCCAGGAGGGACGGCGGGCTTCCTGATGGCAGCCGGTGCGGGCTTCGACGCCCGCCTGATGGAAAGCGCGCAGGAGCTGAAGTCCACGCTGGGCGTTGGCGCGTACGTGGTGGCAGCCCTGCAGAACCTCAACCCCACCCATGCAGAGATCTCTCTCGAACTCGACGGCGAGAGCGTGGAAACCGACGGCATCGCCGTTCTGGTCGCCAACTTCGCCCGCCTCCAATTCGACCTGCCGGTCATCCACGGGAGCGATCCAGCGGACGGACTGCTCGATGTGGTCGTCTTGCGCACCCGTACGCCAGCCGGGCTCATCCCGGCCGTTTGGGCGGCACTGCTCGATCGAACGGGCGACTACCCAAAGCGGCCGGCCAGCCTGGAGGTTCGCACCGCAAGCCGCATCCACATCTCGACTGACCCACCGCTGCCTGTCCAGTTCGACGGAGAGGTGGTCGCTTCGTCCACCCCCGTATCCGCCAAAGTGCTCCCAAGAGCTGCGACTCTGGTTGTCCCCAAGGACTCCCCGCTGCTGGCGAAGTAGCGGCTGCTGAATCGGTGCGCCTCAGCAACCGACAAGGTAGTCGATGATCGCCGTCTTCTCTTCGTCGGTGACTCGAAGGCCCTGAACTACCATCCGCTCCACCAACGCCGTCCAACCCGCGCGATCGTAGTCCGCCTCATCCACCCGGTC
>CAZWGV010000056.1:0-10592 GCA_964633595.1 uncultured Coriobacteriaceae bacterium
AACGTGACGCTGCCGGGTATCGGCGGCGTATCCCCCACCGCCATCGGAGTGGGTCTGGGTGCCGTCACCGCGGCCGGGGTACTGGTCCACGGTGTGGCGCAGGCCGCCAGCGGCCGGTGGGGGCACGGTGCTCCCGGCGAGGGGGAGAAGAAGGGGGGCGATGAGTAGTGGCTAGAGTAGTCATCGACCCCATCACCCGAATAGAGGGTCACCAGCGCGTCGAGTGCGAGGTCGAGGGCGGTGTTGTCAAGGACGCTTGGTCCTCCGGAACGCTGTTTCGCGGGATGGAGATCGTGCTCAAGGACCGTAGACCGGACGACGCCTACTACGTCTCGCAGCGAATCTGCGGCGTGTGCCCGATCTCGCACGGTCATGCCTCGACCATGGCCACTGAGGCCGCTCTGGGGATCAAGGTTCCTAACAACGCTCGTATCATCCGCAACATCATCGAGGCGGCCCAGTATCTGCACAGCCACATTCTGTGGTTCTACACGCTAACGGCGCTGGACTACGTGAATCCGGTCTCGGCGCTGAGCGCCAAAGTCCCCGACACATACGACCTGGCCCAGGCAGCCGGGACGCGAGTGGCCGACTTCGGCGCGGTCCAGAAGCGGCTCAAGGACTTCGTCGAGGGCGGCCAGCTCTCGATCTTCACCAACGGCTGGTTCGAGAACACGGGCTACGTCCTGCCGCCGGAGCTGGACCTGATCGCCGTGGCCCACTACCTCGAGGCACTTGAGATGCAGGCCGAGGCGGCAACAGTCATCGGCGTCATGGGCGGCAAGTTCCCGCACTTCATGACGTCGATACCGGGTGGGACGGCATGGGTCCCCACTGAGGAGAAGCTCGACGAGGTTCTGTTCCGGCTGATCAAGGTCAAGGAGTTCATCGACACGGCCCTCATCCCGGACACCCTCGCTGTAGCGCCGTTCTACTCTGCGGCATTGGGCTTCGGCAAGGGAACCGGCAACTTCCTGGCGTGGGGTGTCTTCGAGGCGGACTCGTTCGAACCCAAGGAGCGCTATCTGCCCAGAGGCTTCATCTCGTCGGGGCAGTTGGCGGTACAGGATGCTGATCCAGAGAAGGTCATCGAGTACGTGGAGCACTCCTGGTATGACTCGCAGAGCGCGCTCAATCCCGCGCAGGGCCAGACCGAGCCCGCGTTCGACTCCTATGACACAGCCGCCAAGTACTCCTGGGGGAAGGCGCCGCGCTACGACGGCAAGGCGGCGGAGGTCGGCCCTCTAGCACGCATGCTGGTCGCCTACTTGTCGGGCGTTGAACCAGTCAAGGCGATCATCGACGATACGCTCGCCAAGCTAGGAGCCGCAGGCAAGCCGGAAGTCCTCGACTCGCTGCTGGGGAGGGTCGCCGCCCGCAACCTCGAGGCCAAGGTCATCGCAGACTGGTCCATCGAGTGGGTGAACGAACTCGTGGCCTCGCTCAAGGGAGGCGACACCACGTTCTTCAGCGCCGAGCGCGCATCCACCGGGCAGGGCGCGGGTCTGTGGGAGGCGCCCCGCGGCGCGCTGGGCCACTGGATAGACGTCAAAGATGACAAGATCGCCAACTACCAGGTGGTCGCGCCCTCCACGTGGAACATCTCGCCGCGTGACGCTGACGACCAGCTCGGGCCGATCGAGCAAGCACTGATCGATGCTCCCGTCGACAACGCCGAGGAGCCCATCAACCCGCTGCGCATCGTGCACAGCTTCGACCCTTGAATCGGGTGCGGGGTTCACGTGTCTGAACCCGAGACGGGCAAGAGCGTCACGGTGATGTCGGCGCCGTTGGGAAGGTGACGCGTATGTCGCATCCGGCATACAAGGAGGCTCACCCGCTCGGCTATCGGGTGACGCATCTGGTTCACTTGATCTCGATGGTCGCGCTGGCATTCACGGGCTTCTTCATCCACTTCCCCTTCGCGAACTGGGCGATGCAGCCCATGCGCACGATCCATTTCATCGCTATGTTCGTCGTCCTCATCAACCTAGTCACCCGCGTGCTCCTGGCCCTGGTGGGACGCACGGCCGCCCTCAAGGGCTCGCGTGAAGTCTCAGCGGACTGGCACAACTTCCTGCCGCAGTCGGAGAATCGTGGGCAGTTCTTCCAGACGATCAAGTACTACCTGTTCCTGCGGAAGTCGCATCCGCCCTCGGCCAAGTACAACCCTCTGCAGAAGCTCGCATACGTTCTGATGGGGGCTTTGCTCGTGGTGCAGGGATACACGGGCTTCGCCATCTATGGGCCTACCGACGCATGGCCCCTCTTCGCTCTGGGCACCACCTTCGTTGGAGGGCTGATGCGCATGCGGGAGATCCACTACTTCATCATGTGGGTCTTCATCGCGATCACAATGATCCACGTCTACCTGTCTGTAGCGGAGGACGTCGATCAGATGCCGCTCATGTTCTTCGGGAAGGAGACGGCTCCCGAGAGGTAGTGGCTAGTACCTGATGGCTCGCCGCACAGGGACCCGGGACTACCGCTCCGGGTCCCTGTGCGGCGGCTCCGGGTCCCTGCTCCGCCCACGGCGCCGGAGATGTTGATGGAAGACGCGCGGACAGAGATCACCGTCCTGGGCATCGGGAATCCTCTCGTCGCCGACGAAGGAGTCGGCGTACGCGTGGTCGAGGAGCTGATGACCTCATACCATTTCCCTGAAAGCGTGAGCGTCATGGATGCCGGCACGATGGGCATGAGCATGCTCGGGACGATCATGGATACCGAGCACCTGATCGTCGTCGACGCGGTCGACGGGACCGACAAGCCACCGGGAACCGTGGTGCTGATGGCGCCAGAGGACCTCAAGAGCCATCAGATCATGCACTCCCTCCACGACATCCGGCTCGTGGATGTGCTCGCGTCCGCGAGACTCGCTGGGCGCTGTCCGGCCAGTGTCGTGGTGGGCATTCAGGTCGAGCTTCTCGAGAGCATGAAGATCGGCCTCACCGAACCGGTCGCAGCTGGCGTTCCCCAAGCCGTGCACGTCGTGCTCGACCTGCTGACACAACACGGCGTGTTTCCGGAACCGCGCGAAAGCTCCGATCCTGACGCCCAGGTCCTCAGGGCACTTCGGACCTTCGAGAAGATGCCCGGCCCGCCCGAAGATGGATGAGCAAGGGCGGGTGTGTGCGGGGGGACCTAGTCGCCCAGCACACCCCTGATAGCCGAGGCTATCCCCGGCGAGTCGAGTCTGTCGGCCGAAAGAAGCTGCCCTGCTGGCCCGCTGGACCGGTACCCGTCGACACCAAGGCGCACGAGACGAACCGAGCGGCCCGAGAGCGCGATCCACTCGGTCACCGAGGCCGCAAGACCCGTCCGCACACAGTGATCTTCCACGGTCAAGAGCACCGGCGCGCTGCAAGCCAGCTCCATGTCGGCGTCGTCGAGGTGCAGCGGACACGGAACCGAACACACGCAGACCCCGATCCCTTCCGCACGTAGCTCGTCCGCCGCGAGGACGGCGGCCGCAACAGGCGTACCCATCACCATGACGGTCGCGTGGGCGCCCTCGCGCAGCTGATCGACTCGCCCGTACCGGAATCGATATCCCCCTCCGAACGCGGGGTTGCCCTCGGCATCGGCTATCACCGGCAGCTTGGAGCGACCCATCGCCAGAGCGACGTTTCCAGCCATTCCCGCAGCGGCGCGAGTGGCCCGATCGGTCTGGTTGGGATCGGCCGGGACTATCACCCGCCACCCGAACAGGTTCCTGAAGGCTCCGACGTAATCAAGGCACTGGTGCGTCTTGCCGTCCTCGCCCACATCCAGCCCGCAGTGCGTCATGGCGAGCTTGAGCGCGGCCCCGTTGATGTCGTTCAGCCGCTGCTGGTTGTAGACCTCGTCGCAGCCGAACACCCCGAAGTCGGAGAAGAACGTTAGCACCCCGCTGGCCGAGAGGGCTCCCCCGGTAGTTGCCGCGTTGTGCTCTCCCACGCCGCACTGGATGAACCCGCCGGGTCGGACCTTGGCGAAGGCGTCGGTCTTCACCGAGACAGCGAGGTCGCAGTCGAGAACGGCCATGGGCAGCTCCGGGTTCGTCTCCGCGATGTCCTTCAGCGCGGTGCCCCAGGCTGATCGGTTGTCCGTCGAGGTTCCCAGATCATACTCGCGAGGAGTACCTTCATCGAGTCTCAGCGGCGGTGTCTCATGCGCGATGGCTGCCACTGCAACCGGCTCGGGTCGCCGTGCGCGCGCCAACTCGAGGTCGGGCTCCAGGCCGAGCTCGGCCATCGCCTTCGCGTACTCCTCCTCCGTGAGGCCACGGCCATGGTACTCGGCCTCATCCTCCATGAAGGACACGCCCTTGCCGATCGTCGTGTGGGCCACGATAGCCACTGGGCGCGCCGCGTCGCTCACCGCCTCGGCTATCGCCCCGTGCAGTGCCCGCAGATCATGACCGTCGGCCTCTATGACACCCCACCCATCCGCCGCGTAGTCCTGGGCCACGTGCACCGGCATGACGTCGGCGGTGCGCCCGGAGATCTGGATGCCATTCATGTCAATAACGACCGTGAGATCGCCTAAGCCTTCCTTGGCCGCCAGCCGTCTGGCCTCGGCTACCTGGCCCTTGTGCTGCTCCCCGTCGCTCATCGCGACGAAGGTCTGCCACGGCGATCCTGTAAGACGCGCGCCGAGCGCCATCCCGACTCCGACCGACAGCCCTTGGCCGAGGTTGCCCGTGCTCCACTCCACTCCGGGAACCGAGCGCTCTACATGACCCTCGAAGATGCTGCCGTACTGGCGAAAATGCGCGACCGCTTCGTTCATGGGAAAGAACCCGGCGCTCGCGAGACTGGTGTACACGCCAGGAGAAGTGTGGCCGTGGCTAACTAGCACGCGATCGCGCTCGGGCCATCCGGGTTCGGCGGGCCGAAGGCGAGCGCAGTGGAAGAGCAGTGTGTACATCTCCATCGACGACATCGAGCCACCGGGGTGACCGCTCGCCGCGAGTGTGGTCATCGTGAGCACGGCCCCGCGGCAGCGCCGCGCGATATCGGCTAGCTGGTCGAACTCCTCGTCAGTGAGCGGCGCGTCGAATCCGGCGAACAACATGCGGTCCCCTTTCAAAGGGCCGGTCGGGATAGACTGGTCGAGCATACACGAACGATGGAGGCGAGGACGCGCATTGGAATCAGCTCTGACCGTGGCCCGAATGGCCGCCAGAGCGGGCGCTGCGGTGCTCGCTGATCGCGCTCACGCATATGGTCGGGTGCGCAAAAAGTCCCACACTGTTGACCTGGTCACGGAGGCCGACATCGCGTCGGGGATCGCTGTCGTGGAAACGGTGGCGGCACACCGCGAGGACGCACGCTTCGTCGTGGAGGAGGACGAGGTCTTCGAACGCTCCACCGTGGCGCGCGGCGAGCTTGACAACGAAGAGGTCTGGGTCATCGATCCCCTCGACGGCACGACTTCGTTCGTGCATGGGTATCCATACTACTCGGTGTCCGTGGCGCTGCTCCGAGATGGCGTGCCCGTCGTCGGCGTCGTGCATGACGTCTGTCGTGACGAGACGTTTGAAGCGGTGCACGGGGGTGGGGCAACCGTGGCGGGCGCGGCGATCCGAGTAGCGCATGCCCGCTCTCTGGACTCGGCACTCGTCGCGACGGGATTCCCCTACGACCGGGGTTCGACCCTCGAAAGGCAGCTCGTCCTGCTCCGGCGGATCATCAAGGAAGCGCACGACATCCGAAGAGATGGCTCAGCCGCCCTGGACTGCTGCTACGTGGCGTGCGGTCGCGTGGATGCCTTCTGGGAGCTGGCGCTAAGGCCGTGGGACACCTCGGCCGGAGCGCTGATCGCCCAGGAGGCAGGCGCACTAGTGACCGATCTGGCAGGTGCTCCGTGGACGCCCGCGACCCAAGACGTGCTCGTCGCCAATCCAGCGCTACACTCGGTCATGCTGAGCGCCTTGGCCGAGTAGAAGCCAGGACAGGCTCCGCTCTCAGTAGTGGCGCTTCTCCGGAGGGGCATTGTCCTCGGCGAGCTCGAGCCCAAGGTCCCCTAGGACTTTGCTCACCGCCCTCTCACCGCTCTCAACGCAGTTCGGCAGCCCAACGCCGGTGTAGCTCCCGCCCGCGAGAGCCAGTCCGCGCGTGGCTGCCATCCGCTCATCGAGGAGAGCCACCCGCTCCAGATGACCCAGAGTGTACTGCGGCATGCCTCGATCCCAGCGATAGACCCGCGCCCAGACTGGTTCGGCCCTAAGGCCCAGAATGCTTCGCATCTCGGCTGTGACGATCGCGATGATCTCCTCATCGTCGTTCTCCATGATCGCCTGGTTGTGGGGACCGCCCACGAATCCCCTGACCAGCGTCTTGCCGTCCGGCGCCCGACCCGGCCACTTCGTGGACGAGAAGGTCACCGCCATCAGCGACCGCTTCTCGACGATCGGGCAGAGCACGCCGAAGGCGTTCAGGTCGAAGCCCACATCGGTCGTATCGAACGCAAGTGACACCGTGGCCGAACTGGAGTGAGACATGCCAGCCAAGGCGCTGGCAGCTCGCTCGTCCATCGTGCGGAGCAACGGCTCGGCCGCCCATGACTCTGTGGCGATGATGACAGCGTCAGCCTCAACGCTCTCGCCACCAGTCAAAGCAACGCGCCAACCGTCTCCCGAGCGCGCGAGTGACTCGACGGCCACGCCAGTTCGCATGGCGTCGCGACCAGCGCCGTCGGCCATCGCGTCGACTATCCGTTGCATCCCGCTCCTGAAGGAGGTGAAGAACGTGCGGGGATTCGCCGGGTCGGGTGGATACTTCTTCCGCATCTCGGCGACCTTCTTGCGCGCGTCCACGAACCCACCGATCATGCTGCCGAACTTCTGCTCCATCTCGAGCAGCCGAGGGAACGTCGCAGCGAGCGACATCACCGCCGGGTCCGACGCATGCACACCACCCACAAGCGGTTCCGCCAGCCTGTCCAGGCACTCCCTGCCCATGCGCCTGGTCACGAAGCTCTCTAGCGTCTCGTCATGCTGCGCGGCTGTGTCACCCTCCGGCCATCGCTCTTTGCGGGGTATCAGCAGGTCCATTCCCATACGGGCTTTGCCCGGCCAGGAGAACAGGCCGGTCGTGGCGAAGGGCCAGAACTTGGTTGGCGCGAACATCATGATCCCGTCGGGCATCTCATGGAGACGGCCACGCGCGAGGATCCAGGTGCGCTTGCGGGAGTCATCAGTGGGAAGCTTGTCGGCATCGGAACCGGTAAGCCTCGCGATCCGATGCAGGGCGGGCTTCTCGGTCAGGAAGCAGTCAGAGCCTCCGTCGACCACGAACCCATCGACGTGCTCGGTCAGAATCTTGCCGCCCAGACGCCCATCACGCTCGAGTAGCGTGAACTCGACGTCGTGGCCCTCGCTGGCCGCCCGTGCGACCTTGAAGGCGGCGCCAAGGCCAGTGATACCGCCTCCGATGATGACTACCCTCTTCATGGTGGGCCTTCCTTCCCCGGCGGCGACCCGGCCATCGCCGCTCGTTCGGACACTCGCGACTACAGCAGCGGCCGGACCAGCTCGACCATCGCCTCTATCAGAATGGGCGCGTCGTTGGGAACCGCTGCCCTGGCGAAATCCATGTCCGCACTGAAGACCGCGTCAGCAACGACAACGTCCAGGTCGTAGAGCGTCTCCATGTGGTCGGTCACAAACCCCAGGGGACAGACAGCCATGCCCGAGTAGCCCGCCTGAGCCGCGGCATCCGCCACCTCGCCGATGTCGGGCCCCAGCCAGGCACCCGGTCGCGCTCCCTTCGACTGGTAGGCGAATACCCACGGCCTGACCCCTCCGAGGTTGCCGAACGTCGCGACGCCCGGCAGTCGGCCGTCGTCTGCTATCTCACCCGCCTTGCCGAGCCCCGCGCCCCGGGCTACTTCGTCGGCCACTCGGCGCAGTTCGCGCACATAGGGGTCGTCCACCTCAAGCTCGCCCTCGGGAAGGCTGTGCGCGGTGAAGACAACAAGGGGCTTCGCCTGCTCCCCTAGCTCTCGGATCGCTTCACCACAAGCTTCGGTGAGGAACACCCTGAAGCCCTCGGCATCGTGGAGCATTGGGGCCTCGACCACCTCGACTCCGGGCAGATCGCGCCCCGCCTCCGCCACCGCCTCCCGATACGCGCCGCTGCTTACGCGGAACTCGAAGGGCGACAAGGACAGCGTCACGAAGCGCGTCACCCCTCTGGCGGCCAGCGAGTGCATCGCTCGCGGGATCGAAGGTTCCGAGTAGCGCATCCCAACTGCCACCGGAACGGGCCCGGTACTCACGAGCGCCACCTCGAGCGCTTGGGCGATGGACTCGGCGATCGGGACGAGCGGGGACGCACCACCGATCGTCATGTACTTGCGACGCGCACGCTCTAGTACCTCATCGGAGGGCTCTCGGCCCATGAGGTTACACATGAAGGGCCCGACCGCCTCCAGGCAGTCCGGCCCTCCGAACGCAGTGAGAAGAACTCCTGAGGCGCTCATCGACTTGGGCTCCACACTTGACCGGTGTCGCGTCAGGCAGCTCGTATGCGGGCGGAGTGCTCGTGGACGATCTCTACGAGCGCTCTCGCATTCCCGGGATCGGTGTGCTTGTCGATGCCATGCCCGAGGTTGAATACGTGTCCCGGTCGAGTCCCAACCGCCTCCAGGATGTCCAGCGCCCTGCGCTCGATCGTCTCCACGGGACCGAACAGGGTCATAGGATCGAGGTTGCCCTGAACAGCGAAGCCGGGGCCTACCCATTCCAGGGCGTCACGCATGTCTACGCGCCAGTCGAGCCCGATCACGTCGCCACCCGCCCGCTTCACCAGACCGAGCATCGCCGTCGCGTTGTTGGCGAAGTGGATGACGGGGACGCCGCCCTTCGACACTTCCGAGATAACCCTGGCCGAGTGCGGCAGGATGTACTCCTCGTAGTCGCGCGGCGCCACATAGCCCACCCACGAATCGAATACCTGCACCGCTTGCGCGCCCGCTTCGATCTGCGCCATGAGGTAGGCGACAACGGTGTCGGTGGTTACGCGCATGAGGGCATCCCAGGCTGCGGGGTCGCTGAACATGAGCTTCTTGCACTCGAGATAGGAGCGGGTGGCACCGCCCTCGATCATGTACGAAGCGAGAGTGAAGGGCGCGCCGGCGAAGCCGATGAGCGGCACCTTGTTCTCCAGCTCGCGGCGCAAGATCCGTACCGCCTCCATCACGTAGCCCGTGTCCTCGTTCGCATCGCTCACGCGCAGCTTGGCGACATCGGCGGCGGTACGCACGGGGTTGTGGATCACAGGGCCCTCGCCCTTGGCGAACTCCAGATCCAGCCCCATTCCCTCGAGCGGCAGAAGTATGTCCGCGAAGAGGATCGCCGCGTCCACTCCTATCAGGTCAACGGGCTGGAGGGTCACCTCGACGGCAAGCTCAGGCGTCTTGCACATCTCGAGGAATCCGTGCTTCTCTCGGATGGCTCGGTACTCGGCCATGTAGCGTCCTGCCTGCCGCATCATCCATATCGGTGTGCTCTGGGTGGGTTCACGCCTGCAGGCGCGCAGGAACAAGTCGTTGAAAGGCATGTGCTGGGGGTTCCTTTCCGGCTTAGGGGCTCGACACCGAGCGATTAGTCTACACGAACGGGCCCCGGCACTCCATGAGGAGGCACCGGGGCCCGGCCCCAGGCTATGGCAACTGTCAGCTACGCGTCGGGGGCAGTTTCGATGATCCCCTGCACGACCGACGGGTCCGCCAGCGTCGTGATGTCGCCCATCTCGGCAACGTTGCGCTCGCCCGCAGCGATCTTGCGCAGGATCCTCCGCATGATCTTGCCCGAGCGAGTCTTGGGCAGATCGGGCGTGAAGTGGATGTGGTCAGGCTTGGCTATGGGACCGATCTCCTCTCGGACATGTCCCGAGAGGATCTTGTTGAGATCGTCGGACGGTTCCTGGCCACCCTTCAAGATCACGTACGCGTAGATGCCCTCGCCCTTCACATCGTGCGGGTACCCCACGACGGCCGCCTCTGCAACAGCGGGATGGCTCACCAGAGCGCTCTCGACCTCAGCCGTGCCGAGGCGATGTCCGGACACGTTGATGACGTCGTCCACCCGGCCCAAGAGCCAGAAGAACCCTTCATCATCCTGGCGTGCGCCGTCACCAGTGAAGTAGCGGCCCGGGAACGTTGTGAAGTAGACCTCCTTCACGCGGGCGTTGTCGGGATCTCCCCACGTGCCGCGGAGCATGCCAGGCCAAGGCTTGTTGATGCACAGCCTACCGCCGGCGTTCGTGGGCGTGGGAGTATGGTCCTCATTCAGGATCTCCGGCTCGACGCCGAAGAACGGCAAGGTCGCGGAGCCAGGCTTCATGGGGGTGCAGCCAGGCAGGTTGGTTATCAGGTGACCGCCCGTCTCTGTCTGCCAGTAGGTGTCCACGATCGGGATGCGCTCTCGGCCTACATTGCGGTAGTACCACATCCACGCCTCGGGGTTGATGGGCTCACCCACGGTGCCCAGGATGCGCAGCGACGACAGATCGTAGCGGGCCGGCCACTCCTCGCCCGCCTTCATCAGAGCGCGGATCGCAGTCGGGGCGGTGTAGAACTGGTTGACGCCGTGCTTGTCACAG
>CAZWGV010000057.1:0-10580 GCA_964633595.1 uncultured Coriobacteriaceae bacterium
GCGCACCACGTGTTGCCGCACGAACTGCTGGAGGGGCTGGGCCTTGAGCACATCGCATCAGACGATGTCGTGCTCATACCCAGCCTCCTCACAGGAGCCTGAGACCGACAGCACACCTGTCCGGCCCTGAGGAGATGGTAACGCCAACGGCGGGATCCGGGCCTTTGCATTCAGTCTGACAAGGGGACTGGCGAAGGCCTGCTCGCGCATGTGCCGGAGGTGTCCTCGAGCCCGCTCGGGCGGACGACAGCCGCCTGATGAGCTCCTCGGGACCCGATGCAAGGAGCCTCCCACCAGCGGATCTTTGCGCTCACTCCGGCAATGCGGCCTCGGGCGCCGGCCTTGCACTGACTTCGTCAATCAACCGCCTGGTCGCGGGCGGAGCGCAGCCTCTGCAGCGTGCGCGCGCGGCCCAGCAGCTCCAGGGACTCGAAGAGCGGCAGGCTGACCGCAGAACCAGAGGTTGCGACCCGTATCGGCTGGAAGACCACCTTGGGCTTCATGCCGAGGCTCTCGGGGAGGGATCGCAACACCGATTCGATGCCCTCGTGGGTGAAGGCATCGTCGGGAAGCGCCTCGAGTCCCGCGATGGCCGCGTCGAGGACTTGTGCCGCACTCTCGTTGGCGAGCACACGCTCCTGGTCGGCGTGGTCGACCTGGAAGGACTCCTCGGACACCAAGAGGAAGCGCGCGAGCCCCACGACGTCGGGTAGGCGCTTCAAGCGCTCCTGCACCAGGGGAGCGAGCCTGCCAAGCAGCCCGAACACGGGGTCGTCCTCGGTGAGGTTCTGGGGAATCAAGCCGGCGTCGGCGAGCGCCGGCGCCATACGCCGCGCAAGGTCTTCGGTGGACATCTCGCGGATGTAGACGCCATTCATCCACTCCAGTTTGTCCGCGTCCCAGATGGCGGGGTTCTTGGAGATCCTCGAGAGATCGAACTCGGAGACGAGCGTGGCGCGGTCGAAGATGGTGGTCTTGTCGTCTATGGACCAGCCGAGAAGAGCCAGGTAATTCAGAAGCGCCTCAGGAAGGAAGCCTTCATCGCGGTATGCCTCCACCGAGGTGGCGCCGTGCCGCTTGGAGAGCCGCTTTCCGTCGGGGCCGAAGATTAGGTTCATGTGGGCGAATGTGGGCACGGCCGCGCCCAGAGCCTCGAAGACCACGATCTGGCGGGGCGTGTTGGAGAGGTGGTCGTCGCCGCGTATGACGTGCGTGATTCCCATGGCGCTGTCGTCGACAACGGTCGCGAAGTTGTAGGTGGGTGTGCCGTCGGTGCGCACTAGGACGAAGTCGTCCATCGCTTCAGCCGAGAACGTCACCGCACCCCGGATGGCGTCGTCGATGAGTATGTCGCCGCGGTCTTCGGGCACGGTGATGCGCCAGACGTGCGGCTCACCGCCGTCCGCCCTCGCGAGCGCCTCATCGCGCCCGATCGCACGGCAGGTGCGGTCGTAGCCGGAAAAGCCACCCTTCGTGCGGGCCGCCACGCGCTTCTCTTCAAGCGCCTCAGGCGTGCAGAAGCACGGATAAGCCGCCCCACGCGACCGCAGGTCCGCGAGGGCCTCGGCGTAGAGCGGAGCACGCTGGGTCTGGAAGTGCGGGCCGAAGTCGCCACCCACCCCTGGGCCCTCGTCCCAGTCCAGCCCCAACCAGCGGAGCGCTCGCAGGATGGCCTCGGTATTCTCGGGCGTCGACCTCTCGCGGTCCGTATCGTCGATGCGCAGGATGAACGCTCCGTTGCGGCCTCGCGCGAACGCCCAGTTGTAGATAGCAGTGCGAGCACCGCCGATGTGGAGATGGCCGGTGGGGCTTGGGGCGAACCTCACGCGAGGGGTGTCGTTCACTTCGGCTCCATGGACGAGTTCCGGTTGAGTGTCAGCTTGTGGGCTCTGCCTCGGCCCGCCCGCGCGACCTGCGCGCGATGACGAACCAGGCTCCGGCCACCCCCACAAGGAGGAGTGTCAGAGCTGAAGCCCGAAGCAGCATCTCCGTGGCTGGGATGTGCGTGTCGAAGACTACCAGCTTGCGCGCAACGGCGACGAGCGCCGCCTCCATGACCGTGGGGACTACATCCTCGTGCCGCATGTAGGCGACCGCGATCTTGAAGAGCTCTATCACCACGAAGATGGTGAGCGTCGCGTCGATCACCTGGTAGTACAGACCGCCGGAAAGGGCGATATCAGGAGCGACGACGACTGCCCGGATCGCTCTGACCAATCCCACGATGCCGATACCGGTGAGCACGATGAGCAGAGCGGCGACGATCCCCTCCAGCCATGTTGCGGCGATGTAGAGGTAGTGCCCTTCCCGGAGTTCCTTGCGCCAGTCCGCCATTCTTCTCCCTGCCTAGGGGTGGCCAGTCACTTGCGCCAGCCTACCGCGCCGCCGCCCAGCGTGCCAGACGGAAGTTGGCTAGGCGCTCGGCGGCGTGGTAAAGTCTGTCCGCTCATCGAGAGGCAGCGGTTGGTCCGCTGCAGAGGGTCGAGGGACCGCGCCCGAAGACACCCCGGCAACCGACGTGAAAGGCGACGCACGGTGCCACATCGCGGCAGGCAGTATGCCTGGGAGATGAGGGAATAGCGTTCCGGCCAGTGGTGTGTGCCGAGAAACGGGCTCCCTCGCCATCCGGGCAGGGGGCCTTGTTGTTGCGGCCGAGAGCCGCTTGGGACGTGAGTAGGAGGCAAGATGCCGGAAGAGTACGTGTTCACCTCGGAATCAGTGACCGAGGGTCATCCCGACAAGATCTGTGACCAGGTGTCCGACGCCATCCTCGACGCGATCGTCGAGAGGGAGGGCGAGCTCGCCGCTACCGGGTATGAGAGCGACACGGGCAGCAAGGCCGCTCCGGACTACGTGCGAGTGGCATGCGAGACGATGTGCACCACCGGTCTCGTCGTGGTCGCAGGCGAGTGGCGTACGCATGCGTACGTGGACATCGCTCAGGTCGTGCGCGAGACGATCAAGGACATCGGCTACACGCGCGCTAAGTACGGCTTCGACTACGAGACGTGCGGCGTGTTGACGGCTATCCACGAGCAGAGCCCCGACATCGCCATGGGCGTGGACGAGTCCTACGAGGTCAAGCACGGCGAGAACGGTGATCCGCTGGACCTAGAGGGCGCTGGTGACCAGGGCATGATGTTCGGCTACGCGTGCAAGGAGACGAGCCAGCTCATGCCGATGCCCATCTACCTCGCGCATCGCTTGGCCGAGCGGCTCACCGCCGTCCGGAAGGGCGCCGTTCTGGGCTACTTGCGCCCTGACGGAAAGACGCAGGTGAGCGTACGCTACGAGGACGGACAGCCGGTTGCTGTGGACAAGATACTCATCTCGTCGCAGCACGCAGACGGTGTCGAGATCGAGAACCTCATGAAGCCGGACATGATCGAGCACGTGATCACCCCGATATTCGAGGCCGAGGCCGCCGCGGGCACCGAGATCGACTGGAGGCACGCCGAGATCTACGTGAACCCGACCGGCCGGTTCGTCATCGGCGGGCCGATGGGCGACACGGGTCTCACCGGGCGGAAGATCATCGTGGACACCTATGGCGGCATGGGCCGTCACGGTGGCGGGTGTTTCTCGGGCAAGGACTGCACCAAGGTCGACCGCTCCGCCGCGTACGCGGGCCGCTGGGTGGCCAAGAACGTGGTCGCGGCGGGTCTGGCGGATCGCTGCGAGATCGAGGTCGCTTACGCCATCGGCGTGGCTCACCCGCTCTCCGTGGCGATCGACACCTTCGGCACCGAGCAGGTAGACAAGTCCGCGATCGTCGACGCCGTGCTGCGCGTGTTCGACCTTCGCCCGGGCGCGATCATCCGCGACTTGGACCTGCGCCGTCCCATCTACCGCAAGACGGCAGCCTACGGCCACTTCGGCCGGGACGACCGCGACTTTACCTGGGAGCGCACCGACAGAGTCGACGAGCTGAAGGCGGCGGTCGGGGGCTGTTAGCCCGATCGGATCGCTCGGACACGCGGCCCCTGATGTCGGGGCCGCGTGTATGCTCTTTGCGTTGTCCTCATCCGGAGGGATCATGCGGTTCGCCAAGGTCGTGGTAGACATCTCCGCCAGGGCCTTGAGCGACCCGTACGACTACGCCATCCCTGAGGCGCTTGCGCGCTTCGCGGTTGTCGGAGCTCCGGTCTTGGCGCCCTTCGGCAGGCTGCGGAGCGTTGGGTACGTCGTGGAGACGATGTCCGAGTCCGCCATTGCCGAGCCGCGAGAACTCCTTGCCGTCCTCGGTGAGCCTCTCTTCGACGAAGCCGCTGCCGCATTGGCGAGATGGATCGCTGCGGAGTACGTGGCACCGCTCGCGGACGCATTCAGGCTGCTGTTGCCTCCGGGTGGCACGCCGCGGGCGGAGCGGGTGTTCGCGGCCAAGGGAGAGCGTCCTCGAGGTGCTCTTCAAGCGCGAGTGTGGGAAGTGCTGTCCTCCGAGGGCCCTACGGGGGCGGGCGCGCTCAGGAGACGCCTGGGCGAGGGTGCGCCCAGAGCGGCAAGCGCACTCGTGACTGCCGGCCTCGCTGAAGCGTCGTGGGTGTTGCTGCCCAGCGCCGCAGCGCCCGTCGACGACCGCTGGGCGAGCATCGGCGACCCTTCGGCGGGAGAGAAGCTGCGGGCCTCGGCCACACTGCAACGGGCGATTCTCGACGCTCTGGCCGAGGGACCCCTGCGGGTGAGCGAACTCAAGGCCGAGCTCGGGCAGGTGGACTCGGCGCTGCGGCGTCTGGGCGAGATGGGCGCTGTGCGCGTGGAACGCCGCAGGCGCGTGAGAGGCGACGGCCTCCCGCCCCGGCCTGCTCCCAGACACGAGCAGCTTACGACGGGCCAAGCAGAAGGCATGACCGCGATCCGCACCGCGCTGGAGGACGGCGGGACGGTGGTGCTGGACGGCGTCACTGGCTCGGGCAAGACCGAGGTGTACCTTCAGGCGATCGAGCTGGTCGTGAGTGCGGGAGGCGGGGCCATTGTTCTGGTGCCCGAGATCTCGCTCACGCCACAGACCGTGGGTCGCTTCCGGTCGCGGTTGGGCGATGTGGTGGCCGTGCTGCACAGCAGGCTCTCCGTTGGGGAGAGATTCGATCAGTGGGACCGCGTCCATTCGGGCGAGGCGCGAGTGGTGATCGGAGCTCGGTCAGCGCTCTTTGCGCCCGTGAAGAACCTCGGCCTCGTGGTCATCGACGAGGAGCACGAGGGGTCGTACAAGCAGGGATCCTCACCCCGATACCACGCGCGCGAAGCAGCCCGGAGGTTGTGCTCGTTCCGCAGTGCGGCGCTGGTGTTGGGAAGCGCCACCCCCAGCCTGGAGACGCTGGCCTCATGCGCCGCGGGGTTGTGCCAGCGGGTCGTTCTCGAGGACCGCGTGGGCGGTGCGCTGCTGCCCGATGTCGAGCTCGTCGACATGGGC
The DNA here is from genome assembly GCA_964633595.1 of uncultured Coriobacteriaceae bacterium. GTDB lineage: Bacteria > Actinomycetota > Coriobacteriia > Anaerosomatales > CAZWGV01 > CAZWGV01. The sequence continues at coordinate 5,411 of CAZWGV010000057.1, forward strand.
AAGGAGTTCGCCGAGGGCCACCGGTCGATGTTCTCTCGCGCCTTGCTGGAGCGTCTGCGCGAGACTCAGGACGCGGGGCGCAAGGCGGTCCTGCTGCTTAACCGTCGTGGCTGGGCGTCTTTCTTGCTGTGCCGAGAGTGCGGCTTCGTCCCCAAGTGTGATCAGTGCGCCATATCCCTCACCGTTCACGGCCGAGCGGCCGACAAGCTCCTTTGCCACCATTGCGCCAGCACGAGCGCGGTCCCACCGGTATGCCCGCGTTGCTCGAGCCCCTACCTGCGGCGATTCGGGGCCGGAACGCAGCGCGTGGAGGCCGAACTCGCCGAGCTCTTCCCCGAACTCCCAATAGTGCGCATGGACGCGGACACAACGGCCGGCAAGGGCGGGCACGAGAGGCGCCTGGCCGCCTTCGAGGCGATGGGGACGGGTGTGTTGCTGGGCACCCAGATGGTCGCCAAAGGCCTGGACTACCCGGAAGTGACACTGGTTGGGGTTCTGAACGCCGACACGTCCCTGCATCTCCCTGACTTCCGGGCCGCCGAGCGCACGTACCAGCTCCTCGAGCAGGCTGCAGGCAGGGCCGGACGGGGCGGGGAGCGGGGAACGGTCGTGCTGCAGACGTACTGGCCCGAACATCACGCGATCAGGGCTGTAGCCGCCCACGAGAGAGAGATCTTCCTCGGCCACGAGCTCGAAGAGCGCCAACACCACGGCTACCCGCCATTCGGGCGGCTGGCCAACATCATCGTCAGTGGACCGGAGGAGCTCGCCGCAAAAAGGGTGTCGGGCACCCTTGCGGCCCATCTTGCCCAAGCGGCGCCGGAAGGGATCGCCGTGCTGGGACCCGCGCCCGCTCCGATAGCGGTCTTGCGCGGGACTCACCGGTGGCACGTCCTGCTGAAGGGCCCCGCAGGCAGCGAGCTGCCCACCCTCGCCGAGAGCGCATTGCTCGCGCAGGGGAGGGAAGAGGGCGTGCGCGTAGCGATCGACATCGACCCTGCCGAAACGCTCTAGTCGACCAAGCGCGATGTTACAATCCCGGTGCGCTGCACGTCAGGCAAGGTGTTTGCTCATGTGCCACGCGAGAGAGAGCCGCCGCGTTGCCCGCTGCAGGCAACCGCCCTACTCGACAGGAGCCGCTCGAAGATGAGGATCCTCAGGCATCCGAACCCGGCGCTGCGACAGCGCGCTGCGGATGTGGAGCCGACCTCGGACAGGGATCTCGGCGCCCTCGTGCAGAGGATGGCCAACGCCATGTACGACGCTACGGGCGTCGGGCTTGCGGCCACCCAGGTGGGGGTCCAGAAGAGGGTCATCGTCTACGACCTTGAAGACGACCTCGTGGTGCTCTGCAATCCTTCCGTTGCATCCTGTTCGGGAGAGACGTGCGTTGAAGAGGAAGGCTGCCTGTCGCTCCCGGGGCTAGCAGTCCCAGTCACCCGGCCCGCTAGCATCGTCTGCGAGGCGCAGGGGTTGGACGGATCGCCGCTGAAGATCGAGGCGGATGAGTGGCTCGCGAGGGTTCTTCAGCACGAGATAGATCATCTCGACGGCGTGTTGATCATCGACCGGCTCTCGCCCGAGGAGCGCAAGGCCGCGGTGCGGCGGTACAACGAGGGACAGACTGGATCAGACGTCGGTCTGTGATCCGGGGCGATAGGGGGGCGCGTGAGGGCAGTCTTCATGGGTACTCCGCAGTTCGGGGTGCCTTCTCTCGAGAGACTCGCTGCCGCCCATGACGTGGTCGCAGTCTACACGCGTCCCGACGCGCCGAGCGGACGCGGCCGGAAGGTGACTCAGAGCGCGGTGAAGTCAGTGGCCGAGGGCCTCGGACTTCCCGTACGCCAACCGTCCACGCTGCGCGACCCTGCCGTCATTGGGGATCTTGGGGCGCTCGAGCCCGACGCCGTTTGCGTAGCCGCCTATGGGCTCATCCTGCCGCCGGAAGTACTGCGGATCCCCAGGTTCGGCTGCGTCAATGTACACGCCTCGATACTGCCGCGGCACCGCGGAGCCGCGCCAATAGAGAGAGCCATTCTCGAGGGTGATGATGTCACCGGGGTGAGCATAATGCGGATGGAAGAGGGCCTCGACACCGGCCCCGTCGCAGCTGTTCGGAGGGTGGATGTGGCGGATCGCTACGCTTCAGAACTCGCCGGCATCCTCGCGGCGGAAGGGGCGGGCGCGCTCTTGGAGACACTGGCGGCCCTGGACGCTGGGAGCGTCACTTGGGTGCCACAGCCGGAAGAGGGCGTCACCTATGCCGAGAAGCTCTCACGCGACGATGTCGCGCTCGGAAGCGATCTCACGGTTGCAGAAGGGTGGCGCCGCGTGCGCGCCTCCTCGCCAAGGAGTCCGAGCAGGGCGCGCGTTGCAGGTGCCACTCTCACGATCGTGCGAGCCACACCGTCCGCCGATCCGGTAGCCCTGGGATCGGTCAGCGCGAAGAAGGGCTCTCTGACGATCGGTTTTCGAGACGGCGCGCTGCGGCTCGACCGGGTCCGCCCGGAAGGTCGCGGAGAGATGGACGGCGACGCTTGGGCCAGGGGCGCCAGAGTCGCACCCGACGCAACGTGGGGCGACACGTAATGAGCGTTGCGCCTGCCCGAGCGGCCGCTCTCGAAGTACTCGGCCGAGTGAGAGTCAGGCAAGCATTCGGCCACGAAACGCTCTCTGCTGCCCTCGCCGAGCGTGATCTCTCCGCGGAAGACGCGGCGCTGGCCACCCGCCTGGCGTACGGAACGCTCCAGTACCAGGGGACACTGGACGAAGCGGTCAACCGGTTCGCCGATCGCCCAGGGAGTGTCGAACCCGTGGTGCGCGACATCCTGCGGCTCGCCACGTACGAGATCTTGATGTTGCGCACTCCCCATCGCGCCGCGGTGCATCAAGCGGTGGAGGCCGTTCGTGACGTCAGGCCGCACGCCGCTCCTTTCGCGAACGCGGTCCTGAGAGCGCTCGTGATAGCCGCGCCAGGCTTCCCGTGGGGAGACGTGAAAACTGACGACGCTGCACTAGCGCGCCAGCACGGACACCCGCTTTGGCTGGCAGAGATGTGGATCCGCGAGCTTGGCAGGGAGAAAGCCGACGACGCAATGAGCGCCAACAACGAGCCGGCTCCTCTCTACCTGGCGTACAACCCGTTCGCCGGGTCATGGGAGGATGCACACTCTGCCCTGACGAGGGACGGTGCCGAGCCGGGTGCGTGTCCAGTGCAGGGGTGCATCGAGGCCGGGGTGGCCTCGGCTGCCGTCAGGGGAGCGGCATTGCGCGACGGGCTAGTCGTGGTTGCCGACGCGGCGGCGCAACTGGCACCGGTGGTAGCCGGGAGCGCCCCGGGTGGTGTGGTGGTGGACGTCGGCGCTGGAAGGGGTACCAAGACCCTCCTTCTGCAGGCGCAGAACGCGGGTCTGTCCCCCGCGCGTATCGTGGCCATCGACGTCCACACCAACAAGGCGCGCCGATTGGGCGAGCGGATGTGCAAGCTCGGTGTTCCCGGCGTCACGGCCATATCCGCAGACGCCAGAGACCCAGGATTGGCCGAAGGGCTGCCACCCCCGGGCTCTGCCGACCTCGTGCTGGTGGACGCACCCTGCACTGGGCTGGGCACACTCAGGCGCCATCCGGAGAAGCGGTGGCGGGTCACACCTGAGGACGGGGTGCGTCTGGGTGCGCTCGGCAGGGAGATGCTCGACGGCATGGCGCGCCTTGTCCGCGTGGGTGGCCGTATGGTGTACTCGACCTGCACCATCGCTCACGCCGAGAACGACGCGGTCGTAGACGGCTTCCTCTCAGATGCCGAAGGCCGCGGCTTCGAGGCTGAGTCTTTGCGCGAGTCTGTCCCGCCGGAGTGGCATCGGTTCCTCGTCGGGGACCGCTTCCAATCTGTGCCCGAGTCCGGAGGGGCTGATGGACACTACATCGCGGCGATGGTGCGCAAGGGGTGAGGTCCGGTGGCGCTGTCGAGGCTGGAGGGAGCATGCGCAACACACGCATCGTCGAGATGTTGGAGGTCACCGAGGCGGCGGCTTTGGCTGCCGGAAGGTGGATGGGCAAGGGGGAGAAGAAGGCCGCAGACAAGGCCGCAGTCGAGGCCATGCGGGCGGCCCTGGGAGAGCTCGACATCGACGGTGAGATCGTCATTGGGGAAGGGGAGCGCGACGAGGCTCCCATGCTCTTCATCGGGGAGAAGGTGGGACGCGGCGGTGAGGAGATCGACATCGCCGTGGACCCTCTAGAGGGAACGAACCTTACAGCCTACGGCCAGCCGAACTCGCTGGCTGTCCTTGCTTTCGGTCCGCGCGGAACGCTCCTGAATGCCCCAGACACCTACATGATGAAGGTCGCTGCTGGCCCCGCCGCCGCGGGTGCTGTGCACGTGGACGCTACGCCCACGGAGAACGTCAAGGGTGTGGCCGCCGCGCTAAAGCGCCCGGTAGAGGATGTCGTGGTGTGCATCCTGGACCGCGAGAGGCACCAGGAGATGATCGACGAGGTGCGCAAGTGCGGTGCGAGGATCCGGCTGATCTCCGACGGGGACGTCTTCGGTGCTGTGGCAACGGCGATCGAAGGAACCGGGATACACCTCTACATGGGGATCGGAGGAGCACCGGAGGGTGTTCTGGCGTGCTCGGCGATGCGATGCATCGGCGGCGAGTTCATGGGCCGTTTCGCGTTCCGCAACGACAGCGAGCGCGAGCGTGCAGTGGTGATGGCCGATTGCGACGTGGACGGCGTGCTCGACATGGACTGCCTGGTGGCTACGGACGAGGCGGCATTCATCGCTACGGGCGTTACGGACGGAGAGATGCTGCGAGGGGTGAAGTACTTTGGTGCCGGCGCGCGCACGCACTCGGTTGCGATGGATGGCGCTACCGGTACCGTGAGATTTGTGGATACAGTGCTCCGGACGGGTCCCGAGGCCTTCTGGGTTCGGAGAGACTAGCGGCGGGAGAAGGGATTAGCCGCGGCGCTCCTAAGACGCTGCGGGACAGGAGTCGCAGGCCGGGGAGTCCTTCTTCTTGGCGGGGCAATCGCCCTCAGACTTGCTGTCCGAGGGGCTGTCGCCGCCGGAAGCCTTCGGCCTGTAGTCGGTGCTATGGAATCCGGAGCCCTTGAAGACCACACCCACCGGCGAGAACACACGCTTCGCCGGGATGCCGCACTCGGC
>CAZWGV010000058.1:0-1983 GCA_964633595.1 uncultured Coriobacteriaceae bacterium
TCCTCTCCCCCTTCATACTCCGCTACGACCGTATGATCGTCTCCTCCGAGGAGTACCGGCAGCCGGACTTCTGGGTCAAGCAGGTCGTCTTCACCCCCGCCATCAACCCCCTCGCGCTGAAGAACGCCGACATGGACGACGAGACGATGGAAGCACATCTGGCCAAGCTCGGCGTCCCCCGCGACAAGCCCTACGTCCTGCAGGTATCCCGCTTCGATAAAGAGGAAGGACATGCGCGGAGTGGTCGACGCCTACCGGATGATCAGCGAGGAGGTCGACTGCCGCGTGGTGCTTTGCGGCGGCATGGCACACGACGATCCCGAGGGCTTGGAGATGTACAACGACGTCATCGACGACTGTCGCGACCTGATCGACTCGGGCAATGTCATCGTTCTCACGGACGCTACCGACTCCGAGGTGAACGCCTTGCAGCGCGGTGCCGTGGTGGTCACGCAGAAGTCCAAGCGAGGGGGCTTCGGCCTGACCGTGACCGAGGCGATGTGGAAGGGCAAGCCCGTGGTGGCCTCCCGAGTAGGCGGAATACCGCTCCAGATACAGAGCGGTGAGACCGGGGTGCTGGTGACTCCCGGCAGGAACGATGAGTTCGCGGCCGCGATCATGGACCTCATCCGAGACCGCGACAAACGAGCGGAGATGGGATACAAGTCGCGGGAGAAAGTCCGGCAGGACTTCCTGATAACCAGGCTGCTCTCGGCATACCTGGACCTGCTCAACGAGGTCCTCAACTGATACGCTCACAGACGTGAGCTTCGCTATCGGGCAATACGGGGCCGCGCTCCTCATAGTGGGCATCGCGGCGATCCTCGGCTTTGTCGCCGAGCAGGTCGTTGTGGGTCGGCTCCGTGCGATCCACCATCACACAGGCTCGCCCATTCCCCGGGCGCTCGCGTCCTCCTTCCGCGGCGTGATCACTGCGGGGGCGATCGTGATCGGCGCCAGAGTTGCCCTCGCGCGTCTGACGTTTGCCCCCGGCGTCGAGCACACGGCCTGGAGGGCGGCGGACGTGGCGGCCATCGCCGTCGTAACAGTGCTCGCGGCGCGCGTCGCGGTGAAGGTGGTCCGCACCTACATGGAGCGGGGCGACACGCCGCTGCCGGCCACGTCCATCTTCGTCAACATCACCAAGGGCATCGTGCTGGTCGTGGGCGCGCTGATGATCCTCTCCGCACTCGGCGTGGCGATAGGACCGCTGCTCACCGCCCTGGGCGTGGGCGGGCTTGCGATCGCACTCGCGCTGCAGGACACCCTCGGCAACCTCTTCGCCGGACTGCAGATCATCGCGGCCAAGCAGATCAACCCGGGCGACTTCATCCGGCTATCGACCGGTGAGGAGGGGCACGTGCTCGACGTCACCTGGCGCACCACTTCGATCCGCCAGCTCTCCAACGACGTCGTGATCGTGCCCAACTCGGTGCTCGCCTCCTCGCTCATAACCAACTTCAGCACGATTGAGCCCGAGCACGCGGTGATCGTGCCGGTGGGGGTCGCCTACAACAGCGACCTCGAGCACGTGGAGCGCACGGTCCGCGAGGTGGCCGAGCGCATACTCGCCGAGAGCGAAGTGGGCGTGAGGGAGTTCGAGCCCGGTGTGAGGTTCGTCGAGTTCGGCGAGTCGTCCATCGTCGTGCAGGCCGTCTTGCGGTCGCACACGTACGCCGACCGCTACAAGCTGCGTCATGAGTTCATGAAGGCCCTGCATCGTCGCTTCGCCGAGGAGAGCATCACGATCCCGCTCCCGATCAGGGACGTGCGCCTGCGCACGGAGGCTGGTGACGGGGGCGCACCGCCTCGAGCCACTCCCGTCTGAGTCTGCGCCGCCAGAGTGGGAATGCGCGTGGCTGAGCGGGCGGGGCTGAGTCGGCGCGCGACTGGGCGACCGGAACCGCCCGGCCGGTCTCAGTACACCTGGATGTCGCGGCTCCAGCCGCTGTAGGCGGCGTGGTGCAGGGAGTCCTCGGGCGT
>CAZWGV010000058.1:2083-10511 GCA_964633595.1 uncultured Coriobacteriaceae bacterium
GGATGTCGCGGCTCCAGCCGCTGTAGGCGGCGTGGTGCAGGGAGTCCTCGGGCGTCCAGACGCGAATACGCCAGCGTCCGTTGTGGGGGAAGCGCACGTACGCCCACCATCGAGTCCAGCTCATGTAGTCGGCGTTCACGCCGTGGTATCGCTCACGCAGCACCCACCGGCGGTTCTCGTAGCGATAGCACTTGATCTGGACCGTCCGGGCACCACGGGCATGACCCGGGCGCAGGAAGCCGAGGATCGTGAAGCCCTGGTTGAGCCTCACCGAGGACGGCGCCCATGGCGTTGACAGGTACACGCGCGGCTTGACCACCTTCGCTCGGCTGACCGAGGACCCGTGAGAGGCGTCCCCCGCGAACCGCACGCGATACCGGGCCTCGTCCCACTGCCTCACGGTGAAGACATGGGCCCCATCGGACGTCACACCGTTCTGTACGGGAGTCCAGCCGCTCTGCCATTCCTCCAGCACAACCTGCCTCCCGCTCAGCTTCGCCGAAGTGCCGCTGTCGGTGAGCCGCGCAGTGAGGTCCACCCACTGGCCGTATGAGGGGATCGCGACGTTCGACGATAGCGTTAGCGTGCTGGCTGATATCGGGTTCACCAGCACCTTGGCGCTCGTGGAAGCGGCGTGTGTGGCGTCGCCCTCGAATCGCGCCCTGTAGTCGGCACGGCCCTCGGCGAGCACCTCAGCGACGGCTTCGCCTGTGGGAGTCGTGGTGGCCGTAGCAGCGCGGAACCACGCCGCGCCGTCCCACAGCTCGAAGATCACACTGCGGCCTTCCAGCGGCGTCCCGTCACTCGCCTGACGGAGAGCGGCCACCAGAGGGAACGTCGACCCCATGACCGGTGACGAAGACGGTCCGGCCAGTGTGAGCGACGTCACGGCGGAACCCGGATCTTCCAGGGAGTACGACAGGACATAGCCTCCCGGATCGCCGGTGGCTTGCCTGTAGTAGTACGCGTTCGCGAAGTACACGCCCGTCGTCGGCACGGTGTAGGCCACGGTCCGGGGGTACCCGGTCTCGAGCGCGCTCGCCTCGTACGGGTCGGCGTCCAGGTCAGTCGCGTCCGGCCCGAACAAGTACAGGTCGAAGTCCGTGCCCGGGTCGCCCCCAAGGGTAAGCGTGAGGCGCTGTCCGGCTCGGGCAGGGATGGCCCAAACGTCGTCGATGTCATGGATGTCGAGAGTGCCCGTGACGGGAGATGCGGCGAGCGGCACCCCCGGGATGCGGTCGTCCGAACCCTTCTCGGCAACCGAGTAGCCGAGCCTGTACGTTCCCGAGCCGCTCTTCCGGCGAACGTCGACGTAGTGAACGCCTGCGGACACGGCCGTGTACACGATCTGCTCCGGATAGTAGCCTGCGGCAGATGCAGCGAGCGGTGTGGCCGAGTCGAGTCCCGGCGCCAGCGGGCCGTACAGCGCCAGGTCGAAGTCGGCGCCCGAGGGGCCGGTGAGCGAGATGGCCAGACGCTGACCGACCGACAGGGTCACTCGGAAGACATCGTGTGTGTCGGCCGCATCCAGGGTGCCCGTCACCGGCGAGGCTGGCGCTACCACGCCGGGAATGTCGTCGTCATTGCCAACCGGAGCAGCGGAGATGGCGGCGCCGATGTCAAGTATGCCGTAGCCGTAGAAGTCGTCGCGCCCGGCGGCGCCGCGATCTCGCGCCGTGTCGAAGAGCCTCTGAGCAACCTGGGAGTACGTCAGCGCTGGTGAGTCAGAGCGGAGCAGAGCGGCGGCCCCGGCCACGAACGGTGTCGCCATCGACGTACCGTTGCGATGCTCGGTTCCGCCACCGTTCTTGGTTGAGAGGATGAGTTCGCCAGGCGCCGAGAGGTCCACTTCGGCGCCGTAGTTCGAGTAGTGGTTCCAGATGTCGCTGCTGTTGGTGGCCGAGACGCCTATAACACCTGGAAGGCGGGCGGGGTAGGTCACTCCCTCCACGGCGTCGTTGCCGGAGGCTGCTACCAGTACCGCGCCCTTCCCCAGCGCATATGTGACGGCGTCAGCCACGTCCTTGCTGTAGTAGGGAGACCCCAGGCTGAGGTTGATCACGCTGGCGCCTTTGTCTGTCGCCCAACGGATGCCCTCGGCAAGCCTGAAGCTGTCGCCCGCGCCCGCCGGGTCGAGCACCTTGACGGGAAGGATCCGGCAAACCGGCGCCACGCCCACTCCGTGGGCCGCGTTCATGCCAGCCGCCGCGATGCCCGCCACATGGGTGCCGTGTCCGGCGTCGTCCATGGCGTCGTAGTCACCGTTGACGAAGTCGCGATCGTTGGCCGTATCGACCCTGCCGGCAAACTCAACGTGGTTGTAGTCGAGCCCAGTGTCCACAACCGCAATGAGGACCTTGGACGAGCCGCGGGAGTAGTCCCATGCGAGCGGCGCGTTGATGCGAGGCAACCCATACTGCTGCGGATACTGCGGATCCGTGGGGATGTAGTTCGCGTTCACGCGCACCAGCGGCTCTACCCAGAGCACACCGGGAAGCCCCTCCAAGGCCTCGAGTACCGCGTCGGCCCTCTCGGGCTCCGCCGTGATGAGCATGCGCTGTCCGTCGTAGGATGTCTTCTTGGCGCGCCCCCCGGCCCGCGCCACGGCCGAGCGGACCGGCCCCAGCTTGCCGTCATCGGTCGCCACCACCCACTGCTCAGGGATGACTTCGTCTCGCTTGGCGCCGGGCTCGGCCTGCCTCACAGCTCCGGGACGCACTTCGCCGCGCCCTGCACGCTCCGCTCTCGGAGCGTCCTGGGCGCGCTCGTTCGCCTTTGGGGCAGCTGGCCCGGACCCCGGAACCGCAAATGCGCCAGTTGGCAGCGGTGGGATCACGAGCGCAAGGGTCAAGGTCACCGCGATCGCGGCTCGCCTGATCTGACCAGCTTGTCTCGTCATCCGCAGCAACGCCTCCGGGGCTCAACGCTCAGTCTAGCGACCGACCTGCGAAGGGAGGTGTGCCGCCCGTCACGCGCGCATGACGGGGCCTGACGCTCCCATGGATCGGCACGTCGCCCATGATACCAGCGGTTCTCGTGCCAAAGAGAGCCGACGGCCCTTCATCGACCCACAGCCGCGCGCCAGAGCTCTGCGAGGGCCCCTGTGACCGGGCCCCCTCGGCCCCGTACGGGAACAACACCGGCCAGCGCGTTGGACACGAACACCTCGTCGGCGTCGGCCAGATCGGCCGGGAGCAGGTTGGGGACCTCGGCGACCTCGATCCCGAGCGAGTACGCGGCGTCCAGCACCACCCCTCGTCCAACGCCGTCAACCGCAGGAGGCGTGGGTGGGGTGAGGAGTCGCCCGCCGATCACCACCCACACGTTGGCGGTGGCGGCATCGAAGACCCTGCCGTCGCGGTCCACTAGGACGGCCATGTCGGCACCTTGGGCACGAGCGGTATCAAGTGCCTTGTCGTACACGGCGCGAGCGGCCGGCTTGGCGCCACCGGGCGGCAGTGACGGAGGATCGCAGGCCACGAACGCGACTACAGGCCCGCCCTCGACATCTAACGCGGAGGGACGGGAGTCGGCCTCAGCTGTGACCTCGCCCTCCGGCAACACCGTCACACCCAGACGGCCGACTGGAGCGGGGCATCCTCCGTCAACGGCCGCCGCTATGGCGGAGCGCACCCTGCCTAGGGCAGTGGGTCCGCAGCCTCCGCCGGCGAGCCTGGCGAGATGGCGCGAGATCAGCGGCACGCCGCTACTTACAACTCGGCACATCTCACGGAGGCCCACGGATGGCGTGCCGTCCCCGAGAAAGGGCGATGCCTTCAGAAGCGTCTCCAGCCACTCCTCGGCTGGATCGGAGTCGATGGTGATGCCGCCGCCCGCTCCCCAGCGCACCATGCCCCCAGCGTACTCGGCGGTACGGATGAGCACCGACGAGTCGATGGCGCCGGGAACCGCCACGACGAGCGACCCCGTGTAGGCCGAGCGAGGCGACGCTTCGAGCTCGGCGATCTTGCGCATCGCCGCGATCTTGGGTGCGCCGGTGACAGAGCCGCAGGGGAAGGTGGCCTGCAACACCTCGCCGACCGACGCACCCAGCCGCAAGGTACCGTAGACCCTCGACACCATCTGGTGGCAGTAGGGGGTGGCGAAGACGCCGAAGAGCGGATCCACGCCGATCGTCCCCGGCTCGCAGACTCGGCCAAGGTCGTTGCGCTCGAGGTCCACGATCATGACGTGCTCGGAGCGCTCCTTCGCGCTCGCGGTGAGTTCGGCGGCTAGAGCCTGGTCCTCGACGGCATCAGCCCCTCGTGGGCGCGTCCCCTTGATGGGGTGCACCTCGATCTCGCGCCCGCGAACTCGCACGAATCGCTCGGGAGAGACGGAAGCTAGCGCGAGGGAGGGCGTGCTCCAGAACGCCGCCATCTGGGCACGGGCGCGCCCGAGCAGTGCGCCAAACGCGTCGGCGGGCTCCAGGGCGGGCTCGCCCGTGAAGCGCACCGTCAGATTCAGCACGTAAACGTCGCCCGCTCTGATGGCCTCACGCACCTCGCGCACTGCCGCCCTGAACTCGGCCGGGGTCATGTCCACCGTAGCGCCGCTGACCAGCGGCGCTTCTGGCGGCAGCTGGTTGACTTCCGAGACGCCGGGGGATGTGACGCCGCCTGCAGGCGAAGCCGGCGGCTCGCCCCATAGGCGCCAGCCGTCTCGGGCGAGCACGAGCCCGCCCGCGTAGCGTGCCACCGTGGCAGAGCCGTCGTATGGGAGCAGGGCTGCAACCAGCGCGGGCTCGGTGGAGCGGAAGGCCGCCTCGAGGATATCCGCCGCCTCGGCGGTTGCCAGGCCCTCGGCCATGAGCGAGGGTCCCCACGCGACCACGCAGGCACCGTCAAACCACCCGCGCTCGGAGGTGGGCGCCAGGATCAGCGGCGCGGCATCCGCCGGCAGAGCCCGCGCCCAGTGCTCGGGCGCGACGTCGGCTGGCGCGACCACGGGTCCGGGCGCGGACAACACGACTCCACCTCCTCGCCAGGAGCTGTGCCGCTGGGTGCCCGCGTGGGGCTGACATACGGCGTGGGCGCCTTTGCGGCACCCGCTATCTAGTGCTTGAAGTGTCGCACTCCGGTGAACACGACCGCCATATCGCGCGCGTCGGCCGCCGCGATCACTTCGTCGTCTCGCATCGAGCCGCCGGGCTGGATGACGGCCGTGCAGCCGGCGTCACCTACAACCTCCAGCGAGTCCGGGAAGGGCATGAACGCGTCCGAGGCGCACACCGCGCCCTTCGCCCGCTCTCCCGCCTTGTCCACGGCGATCTTGGCCGCATCGACCCGGCTCATCTGACCCGCACCCACGCCCACGCTCGCGTAGTCCGCCGCCAGAAGGATGCAGTTGGACTTCACCGACTTCGCCACCTTCCAGGCGAAGAGCAGCTGCTCCCACTCCTCGCGGGTGGGCTGGCGCTTTGTGGGCACGGTGAATGTGGAACGCTCCTCGGTCACCACATCGAACGTCTGCACGAGCATTCCGCCCTCGACCTTGCGCATCTCGGTGCCGCGATCCGCCAGGCGCCTCATGCCTCCGGTCCGGAGCAGCCGGATGTTCTTCTTCTCCTGAAGGAGCTCGAGCGCATCGCCGTCGAAGTCGGGAGCAACGACTACCTCAATGAACTGCTCGCGCTCGTTGATGGCCTCGACGACGTCTCGGCTCACGGAGCGGTTGAACGCCATGACTCCGCCAAAGGCCGAGACGGGATCGCACGCATGCGCCCTGACGTAGGCGGCCAGAACATCGGCGCCGATCGAAACCCCGCACGGGTTGTTGTGCTTCACGATCACGCAAGCGGGATCGTGGAACTCTCCCACGGCCGCCCACGCCGCGTCGGTGTCGAGGATGTTGTTGTAGCTGAGCTCCTTGCCGTGGAGCTGCTCGGCCAAGGCGAGGGTGTGCTCCGCCGCATCCACGTCGCGGTAGAACGCCGCCTTCTGGTGGGGATTCTCGCCGTAGCGGAGTTCCTGCAGCTTGAGCACGCGAAGGCGGATCTCGTCGGGGAACTCGGCGGGGCCTTGCAGATAGCGGAAGATCGCACTGTCGTACGCCGAGGTTTTGCGGAAGACGTCGAGGGCGAGGCGCCGGCGCGTCTCCAGCTTGGTGGCGCCGCCGGTGACCCGCATCTCCGAGAGCACGACGTCGTAGTCGGCCGGGTCGGTCACCACGGCAACAGCGGCGAAGTTCTTTGCGGCCGAGCGCAGCATCGACGGCCCGCCGATGTCGATGTTCTCGATCGCCTCTTCGAGCGTCACGTCCGGCTTGGCCACCGTTGCCTCGAACGGGTAAAGGTTCACCACCACCATGTCGATCAGCGTGATGTCCTGCTCGGCCGCTTGAGCAAGGTGCTCGGGCTTGGAGCGATCCGCAAGGAGCCCCCCGTGCACCTTGGGGTGGAGCGTCTTCACTCGGCCTTCCATCATCTCGGGAAAGCCTGTGACCTCGTCGATCGGGATGACGTCGATGCCCGCCTCGGTCAGAGCCTTGGCCGTACCACCGGTAGAGAGGATCTCTACACCGAACTCCACCGAGAGCGCCATGGCGAATTCGACGAGACCCGACTTGTCCGAAACGGACACGAGCGCGCGCTTGATCTTCACCTGGTCCATGCGCCACCCCTCAGAAGCGTTCTGACTGTTCGGCGTCGGCTCCGGCGGCAGGGTGTCGCCGAGCCCGACGACGCGACTATAACCGATAGTGCGCGGAGTATGTGACGCCAGCTTTCGTGGGACTCGCGCAGCCGAGAAGAACCCTCATGAGGGCGTGCCGGCGGCCGTCGTCCCGGCCCGTACTGGCCCGCCTTGCGCTCTCCTAGCCGATAGACCTTCGGATGTGTCCGATCTCCTCGGCTCCCTCGGGCGCAAGCTCGAAATCGTGCTCGCCAAGCTCCACGGCAGCGTGGGTCATTTCATTCACGACCCGGATCTCGGTCTCGTTGGCGTACAACTCCACGCGGTACTTGGGCGGCGGGAACTCCTGGCGGAGCCTCTCCGCCCGCTCTTCCATGAAGAGGTTCATCCTTACCACCCGCTTCCCCATGAGCAGCACCGTGGAGCACCGGGGACAGGCCGCCGGCCGGCCATACCAGTTAGTTTGCCCGGTGGAGCGGAAAGGTAAGCGACCGCGCACCCCGCCCCTAGCCACTACCCGCCCCTCGGCGCCCTCGCCTTCGCGACGCTCACGGGCGTCGTCTTCAGCGGTGGGATCTTCGAGGCCGGGTCCAATTGTGTACCTGTGAGACGGTTTGCGGGTGCCTCGGCCGCGTGGAAGGGCACGAACACCACGCCCTCGGGCGAACGCTCAGTCACCCGGGCCCGCAGCCGGATCTCCCCTTGCCGGCTCGCGACCTTCACCCAGTCGTCGTCGCAGACTCCCTAGGCGACCGGCTGGAGCGCGGCGAAGCGGTCGCCTCGCTTGCACACGCGGTGTCCCACGACCTCGCAGTTGAAGTGGTCGGCGGCGGCGAAGACCCAGACGTATCCCTCGTCCGCGGTGAGCACGCGCGTGCCGTCCGTACCCCACATGACATCCGGTGCGTCCGTGGTGATCGTGCCGGTGTGCGAGACGCCCTCACCCTGGCGGACGCGGCGGGGAGAGAGCAGGCCGTGCTCGCGCATGAGGCGCAGCACGCGCCTGCGGGACGTGCGGACGCCGGCGACCCGGAGGCGTGCCCACACCGGACGGTGTCCCTCTCCTGTGAACGGGGAGCGTTCGAGGTCGTCTTCGATCATGGCGCAGAGTTCCTCGTCAATGACGGCAGAGACCGGCCAGCGCCTCGCGGGTTGGTGCCGGCCGGGGCGGCGTAGAAGGTGGAGCGTGCCACGCCCCACGTCTCGCACACGCGCTTGACCCCGCAGGGACGTCCGACGGCGATGGAGGCCGCAGCGCTCATCGCTTCGACCTCCGACCGGCCGAAGGGCCCGGACGCTCGATCCTCGCGCGCAGCAGCTCGTTCTCCATCGAGAGCTCGCCGATGCGGCGCATGGCCGCGTCGAGCTGGTCTTGCACCGGGTCGCCGTCGCGCTCCTTCAGGCCGGCGTCCAGACCGGCGAGCGCGCG
The DNA here is from genome assembly GCA_964633595.1 of uncultured Coriobacteriaceae bacterium. Lineage (GTDB taxonomy): Bacteria > Actinomycetota > Coriobacteriia > Anaerosomatales > CAZWGV01 > CAZWGV01. Next base: position 10,145 of record CAZWGV010000058.1, read on the forward strand.
GTCGCGCCATCTCTCGAGCCGGTAGATCTCGACTCCGAGTTCACGGGAGAGCGCGTCGATCGGCTCGCCTCTCAGCAGGCAAAGCGCGACCTCACGCTTGCGCGCCAGGCTCCAGCGCTGGCCGGGGAGCAGCGGGCCGGCAGGGACGTTCCGCGGTTCCTTTGGCATGGCAGCGGACCTCTCTCTCGGACACGGATGCCACACAAAGCCGTGTCCAGAAGATCCGGTGCCGCCGCAAATCGAGTTTCCAATGAACCCGGGGTGATTCGCTACACCTTCCGCACACTGACCGCCGTCGCCTTCAGGCTCGGGATCTTTGAGAGCGGATCAAGCGGCGCGCCGCTCGTGAGCACGTTTGCTCCCTCGT
>CAZWGV010000059.1:0-10143 GCA_964633595.1 uncultured Coriobacteriaceae bacterium
CGTTGCTGTACGAGCCCACCGCCCCGCTGATCGCGCCCCACGCGCACGAGAACTGCCGCGTTGCCGTAAGGCGGCTCTCGGCGCGCTTCAGCGCCCACATCCATGCCGCCCACTTCATGCCGAACGTCATCGGCTCGGCATGGATGCCGTGAGTACGCCCGACGCAGAGCGTTTCGCGGAACTCCAGCGCCCGGCGCCGGCAGATCTCGATGAGGCGCCGAACGTCCTCGACGATGATGTCTTGCGCCTGTGTCATCTGGTAGCAAAGCGCGGTATCGCCGAGGTCCGAGCTGGTCATCCCGTAGTGCACCCACCGCGAAAGCTTGGGCTCACCCTCGGGCGCGCCAGCGTCGACGTGCTCGGCCACGTTGGTGAGGAAGGCGATGACGTCGTGATTGAGGGTAGCCTCAAGTTCCTCGATCCGCTCCACCTCGAACGCCGCGCGCTCACGGATCGCGGCCGCTTCCTCGCGCGTGATGCCGATAGCGCCGAGCTCCGCCTGTGCCTCGCACGCGAGGAGCTCGATCTCGAGCCAGACTTCGAACTTGTTCTGAAGCGACCAGATGCGGCCCATCTCGGGCCGGGTGTAGCGGTCGATCATGAGGCACTCCTCCCGCAGTGTGCGCTCACAGTATCCCCCACTGGCCAGAACGGGAGAATCCCGGCTCCCGCGCCGAGCCGCGCGCAGCGGCACGCCGGTCCCTCATCCGCGTTCTTCCAGCATACGCGCGGCCGCCTCGCGCAGTCTCGGCAGGTTCTCCAGCGCGATGTCCCAGACGGCGCGGTTGGACAGATGGTCGTACGAGTGCGCGATCACGTTCCTGAAGTCCACAACACCTCGCGCATCGTCGAACCTCTCGGCCAGCTCGGGCGCAAGGCGCTGTGCGCGAGACATCGCCTCGCCCACTATCTCGAACTGCCGCTCCACCGCTGAACGCAGCAGAAGGTCGGTCTCGTAGTGCTCCAGCGTCCTACCCTCTACGAACGAGGCAATAGCATCGGCCGCGCGCACTATGTCGAAGAGCGGGATCCGGACGTCACGCGATCTCAAGAAGGACCACCTCGGTTTGCGCGATCGCCTCACGCAGGTAGGGGTTCTCGACCGCATCCGTCTCGACAAGGTCCACCCGCATCCCCGAGATCCGCTCCAGCTCATCTCGCAGGCCGAAGTAGAGCTCGGCGCGGGACCGAGCATCGCCCGGGTCGAAGCGAACGGCCACATCCAGATCTCTCGGCACAACCCCAGCGTCGTTCTCCGTAGCCGAGCCGAAGAGCGCGATCCTGGTGGCACCGTATCGTCGAGCTGCCTTCGCGATCATTCCGGCCATCCCACGCACCCGAGGGTTGAGCAGCCCGGCGGCTGGGGCTCCGGCGAGCAGGCAGTCCGCCGACACGATCGCTGTCGAATACTCGGCGCGCACCTCCGCCGCTACGAGACCCGCGAGCGGATCAGCAAATGGATGCTCGGCTACGAGATGGATCAGACGACGTCCCCGATCGTCCACTTCGGACCGCACGAGACCCATATCCTCGAGCTTGGCCACCTCGCGCTGGACAGCCGACACGCTCCTCCCGCCAGCCAAGCGCACAAGCTCCCTGAGATGTCGTGAACGATCGGGCTCGTTCAGAAGAGCTCGGAGCACAGCCGCACGGGTATTGGAGCCCAGCAGGGATTGGAGCACATAGCCTCCTCGAAGAGGCGTCGGGAATACTGTACCCTCATTGGGTACATGTGTGTACCCCTGGATAGCCCGTCGCTCCGCCTACCCGCTCCGCTGCACCAGGCTCCCCGCGTACGCGAAGCTCGCGAAGAGCAGCCCGAGCCCCACTCCCACGTGGATCGCGGCTAGGTAGTCCGGCGGCATTCCCAGGCGCCTGAGCCCCACTCCCAGCGCGATCATGCCGAGTGTGATCCCCCAGCCCCGCCACGTCTGGAAGCCGAAGACGCAAGCCCTCTCCCGCCCCTGCGCGATCCGCTCGATGTTGCGATCGGTGATCTTGCGGAACACGCGGAAGTACATCACCGCGCCGAACGCCATGCCCGCAGCTGAGAGAGCGAGCGCACGGCCGAGCGGCTCGTCGATGAGCCAGAGGAAGCCCCTCGCATGCAGCAAGATGCCCACGCCAGCCCACACGCCGGCGGCCACCACCAGCAACCATCGCCGTGGCACGGCCGGGGTGAATCTCTGTAGCGTTGATGCCGCGTTGCCAGTACTCATCGTCCCAGCCTCGAACAAGCAGCGTGCCAGCGCGACTGGTGCTACTATCGCGTCTCGCCAGCCTACGCTCGCACACACATGGCCGCCTCGGCCACTCGGGAGCAGCGATGTCGCGCTACAAACACAGCATACTCGCAGGAGCACTCGATGCCGCACCCATTCTCGTCGGCATCGTGCCGTTCGGCTTGGTGGCTGGCGCCGCCGTCATCCAGGCGGGTCTCGGCATGCCCGAGGCACTCGGCATGACACTGCTAGTCTCGGCCGGGGCCTCCCAGATCGTCGCAACGACTCTGTTCGCCGAGGGCGCACCGCTCGCGCTCGTCATCGGCACGGCGCTAGTGGTGAACGTCCGCATGTTCATCTACAGCACGTCGATAGCGCCGGTGTTCGCCGAGGCGCCTCGGCGACTGCGCCCCGTCCTCGGCCACATGCTCATAGACCAGACATACGCGATGGCGATGACAACCGGCCGCGAGCGAGAAGACGTGGATGTCATCCCGTACTACATGGGTAGCTGGCTCGGCCTGATCGGTGTGTGGCACGTCTCGAACGTCGCGGGCGCCCTGCTGGGAGCCCTCGTGTCGCCCTCGTGGGGGCTCGACTTCGCGGTGCCTCTGGTCTTCCTGGCGATGCTCGCGCCCCTCCTCAAGGGTCGCGGGGAGGTCAGCGTCGCGTTGGTCACCTGTGTAGCGGCCGCCCTCCTCGTCCCGCTGCTGCCGGTGCAGACCGGCCTGGTGGCCGCCATCGTGGTGGGCATCGCCTTCGGCACGTGGCTGGATGCATCGGGCTCCCGGTCGGAGGAGCCACGGGAGGAGCGGGCGTGAGCGCCTCAGCGCAGTTCTGGATCCTCATCGGCGTGCTCGCCGCGGGCACGTGGGCGATGCGAAGCTTGCCCATCGTGCTCCACGGCGCGGTGCCGTCACCTCCATGGCTGGGGAAGCTGCTGCGCCACGTTCCCGTGGCGGCGCTGACCGCACTGGTGGCGCCGGGTTCCCTCTACGCGAAGACCGGTGATGTGTACGCCTTCGCGCCCGCCAGGACTGTCGCGGCCCTCGTCGCGCTGTTCGTTGCACTGAGGACGAAGAACCTGCTCATGACTCTCGTAGCGGGAATGGCCGTCTTCTGGGCGATGCAGGCTGTCTTGTAGGGAGCCCTCGTCCGGTGTGGCAGTTGCGCTCGCGTCCGCCGCAGGACTGTCCGATACTCCCAACATGACCACCACGACCATCATCCTTGCCATCTGCTGCGCGCTCATGCTCGCCGAGACCGCCGTCTTCTTCCGGCGCATCGCCGCCTTGCGCTCGCTCTCTCGGATGTCCGCGCCCGAACCTGCCGCATGGCCCCGGGTCTCGATCGTGATGGCCGCGCGCAACGAGTCACACGCCGTGCATGAGGCAGTAGCGTCTCGGCTTGCTGACGACTACCCGGACCTCGAGGTCATCTTCGTGGACGACCGCTCGACCGACGGCACCGGCGAGATCGCCCAGGCCGCTGCCGGAGCCGACCCGCAGTTCACGTTCGTCCGCGTGGACGAGCTGCCCGACGGGTGGCTCGGCAAGGTGCATGCGCTGGACATCGGCGCGAGACGAGCCACGGGAGAGTGGCTGCTCTTCTCGGACGGGGACGTCTCTGTCCGGCCGGGCTGCCTCAGGCGAGCGATCGCGCATTGCGTAGCCGAGGACCTGGACATGCTCGCCCTAGTGCCGGCGTTCGTGACCGGCAGCTTCTGGGTGGACGCTGTGTGGACAGTCTTCATGAGGGGGCTCGTCATCCTCGCGAACCCCCTCGCGGTGAGAGATCCCCGAAGCTCGGTGTCCATGGGCTCCGGTGCATTCAACCTCGTCAAGCGTGATGCTCTCGACCGGACGCCTGGCTTTGAGCACCTGCGGCTGGAAACCGGCGACGACGTTGCGCTGGGGATCATGGTCAAGCAGGCGGGCGGGCGGGTTGAGATGATAGACGGACGCGACTGGGCTTCTGTGGCCATCTACCGTTCGCTCGGCGAGCTGCTACGTGGAATCGAGAAGAACGGCAGCACAACCGCGAGCATCCCGCTCCCCCTACTCGCGCTGGCTTTCGCGCTGCTCGGCGGAGTGGTCGCTTCACCGGTCATCGCGATGTTGACGGGGCCGCTGTGGCTCCGTGCTCTGGGCGCGCTCACCCTGATCGCCTACACCGCGGGGGAGGTTCGCGCACTCTCGCTGAACACCGGTCGCTGGGCGCCAGCTTTGCTGTGGCCGATAAGTGGCGCGATCATGGCGTACGGGGCGCTCCGCTCCACTCGCCTCGCGCAAGTGAACGGCGGTGTTCGCTGGCGCGACACCTTCTACTCGCTGGAAGAGCTCGACGCATGCAGACGCTTCGCGCTAGTGCCGTCGCGAGCACGCAGAGAGACAGCCTAGCCGGAGCGCCTCGAGAGCCCGTGCCAGCGCCCCCGCTGCCGCTGCCCGCCCTGCCGCTGCCCGCCCTTGCGCCACATCAACGCCCAGTGTCAGCATCGGACCAGACGGGCGGGCGAGCGAGCGGGCGGGACGGGGATCATGAACGAGACAGACTCTCCCTCTTTGATCGAAGACGATCCCGATCTCACGATCGGCGCGATAGTCCAGACGCTCATCTCGGCTACCGGCGTCTGGGGATGTCTTGCAGTGCTCTTCATGGGTATGCGCGGCGTGATGGAGCTGGGCGGCTTCGTGGCCTCCGGCGGCCCGTACGAGATAGCGCACCCTGCGCCGGGCTGGGCCTGGATAATGCCCGCCTCCATCGTGGCCGGGATGGCCCTGGGGGCCTGGAACTTACTGGTGTCTCGCAGGGCAGGCGCGTTCCCCCTGCTGCCGTTCGTCTGGTCCGCGCTGTTCATCTCGTTGGGATGGAACTTCCTGGAGTTTGGCCTATCGCCACCCGGAGGGAGTGGGCCGGCCTGGGGCTGGCTCGTGAGCGCGGCGGTCTTCCTGATCCTGGGTGCGGCGCCTTTGCCCCTCACCCTGCGCGGCAAGGGCCCGGTGGCGGCCCTCTCTCCTGTCGAGCGCAACACCAGTTCGGCGTTCCGGACCACGTACGTGGCCGCCAACGTGGTGGCTCTAGCTGCGGGAATCGCCTTGGGCTTGGTGCTGTACTCCGTCGTTTCGGCATGAGCGAACTGGGCGTGAGCTGATCAGTCGGCTGCGGGAGCATCGTCCCTTCCCGGGATCCACCGGGAATACAGCACTAGGGGTGATGGCTATGTTCGAAGCCAAGGTTGAGCGCACGGAGCCAATGACCGTTGCGGCACTCAGCATGCGAGGTCCTTGGTCCCAGATACCTGAAGGGCTAGGCAGGCTGTATGGCTGGGTGGGCGAAAAGGGCCTGACTCCCGTAGGGATGCCGCACGCCGTCTACTTCACCGGTCCGGAGACACCGGCGGCTGACGCCTCGTGGGAGCTGTGGGCGCCGATCGCGGGATCGGCCGCTCTATCCCAGCCGGACGAGCGCGGATTCCACGTCAAGCACATCGATGCCATGACCACCGCGGTCGCCGTCCACATCGGGCCGTACGAGAAGATCGCGCCCGTGTACGACGCGCTCTCTCAGTGGGTGGCTGAGAACGGCTACGAGGTCGCCGGACCTCCCATGGAGGCATACATGTCCGACCCGGACGACGTACCCCCCGAGGAGTACGTGACCCAGGTCAGGATGCCAATACGCACGGGCTAGCCGACGACCCTCTGTCGCCGCCGCCACGTCTTCTCGGCCTCAACCGCCCAGAACACGACGGTGGACATAAGCAGCGCGATCGCGAGCTCGGTTCCGGACAGGGCTTCGGTCTTGAAGATGGGCTGGAGGAACGGCACGTAGATCGTCGCGAGCTGCAGGACGATGGTGAGAGCGACCGCTCCGGTCATGGGGATGTTCGAGAGGAGCCCCTGTCGAAAGATCGAGTCCCGATCCGCCCGGATGGCGAGCGCGTGACCCATCTGACTGAAGCAGAGCACCGTGAAGACCATCGTCTGCCAGTGCATGTCCGAGGTGAGCGCGAACGCCTGGATCACCAGGGAGGCCGCGCCCATGAGGAGCCCGACCCAGAGCAGGTGGACGCCCAGACCGTCCGCGAAGATGCTCTCCTTCGGGGGACGGGGGGGCCGCCGCATGATCGCCTTGTCGGACGGTTCGGCGGCGTACGCGAGGCCGGGCAGACCGTCGGTGACGAGGTTGATCCAGAGGATGTGGATGGGCAGGAGGGGCACCGGCAGTCCGACCAGGGGAGCGAGCAGGATCGTCCAGACCTCTCCGGAGTTGGACGTCATCGTGTACTTGATGAACTTCCGGATGTTGTCGAATATGCGCCGGCCTTCCTTGACCGAGCCGACGATCGACGCGAAGTTGTCGTCGAGCAGCACCATCGACGCGGCCTCCTTGGCCACATCGGTGCCGGTGATGCCCATCGCGATGCCGATGTCCGCCCGGGCGAGAGCCGGCGCGTCGTTCACGCCGTCGCCGGTCATCGCAACGAACTCGCCCTTGTCCTGGAGCGCCTCCACTATCTTGAGCTTCTGCTCAGGTGCCACCCGCGCGTAGACGCGGACGTCCTCCACCCGCTGCTCGAAGTGGTGCAATGTGAGCTCGCCGAGTTCTCGGCCAGTCATCATCTCTTCCTCATCCGAGGCGATGCCGAGCCGCCTAGCGATCGCCAGCGCCGTGGCGGGGTGGTCGCCGGTGATCATCACTGGAACGATGCCGGCCTGGGCGCACGTTCGGACCGCATCTGCAGCCTCCGGCCTGGGCGGATCGACCAGACCGACAAGGCCTACAAGTGTGAGATCCCGCTCGATCTCCTCGAATGCGGGCACAGCCGGCAGCGTGTCGATCCTGCGCATACCGAATGCCAGAACGCGCAGCCCCTCCTCGGACCACGCGCTGACAACCCTCTCGATCGCCGGGATATCCAGCGGAGTTGGCACACCGTTCTCGGCCAGCATGTCGGCCGACCTCTCCAGGACCGCCTCCGCGGCGCCCTTCGTGAAGACGACGTAGTCGCCCCCGGGCGTCTTGTGGACGGTCGTCATCAGCTTCCGGTCGGAGTCGAAAGGCAGTTCGGCTGCGCGCGGAAGCTCGGACTCCAACTGAGCGCGCGCAAGGCCGGCCTCCTGAGCCGCTCGGTAGAGAGCGATCTCGGTCGGATCGCCGACCAGGGCGTCAGACGCTCCCGGATCACCCGTGACATCGTTGGAGAGAGACATGGCCTTCCCGAGCCACTGCCAGGCCTCACCAGGCCCGTTCGCTGGGGCCGGCACTTCCGTGAACACGGTGCTGGCACTCCCCGCGATCGCCAGGCGCTCGACGGTCATCTCGTTGAGGGTGAGCGTGCCCGTCTTGTCCGTGCAGATGAACGTCACCGACCCGAGCGTTTCCACCGCGGGCAGCCTGCGCACCAGCGTGTGCGTCTTGACCAGCTTCCTCGCACCTAGGGCAAGGGTCACGGTAGCGACAGCCGGCAGTGCCTCTGGCACCGCAGCCACAGCGAGGCTCACCGCAGTGAGGAACATCCGCAGCAGGTCCTCGCCCCTGAGCACACCCACTGCGAACACGATCGCGCAGAGTCCGAGAGCCGCCGCGCCGAGTCCCTTGCCGAACTGCGCCAGGCGCTTTTGGAGTGGCGTCTTCACGTCGCCGGTCTCGCCCAGCATCTCCGCGATCCTGCCCAGCTCGGTGCCGAGCCCGATCGCCGTCACAACTCCCGCACCACGCCCGTAGACGACCTGCGTGCCTCGGTACGCCATATTCGCGCGGTCGCCGAGAGGGACGTCGGCATGCTCGAGCGCGTCGGTGTGCTTGTCCACCGGCAGCGACTCTCCGGTGAGCGCGGCTTCGGCCACCCGCAGTTGTGCCGCCTCGATGATCCGCAGGTCGGCAGGGACCACGCGTCCCGCGTCGAGAAGGACGATGTCACCGAGGGTGAGCTCTTCGGCGGGCACTTCGATCACTCGGCCCGCGCGGCGCACCGCCGCCGTCTGAGCGGCCATCTTTCTGAGCGCTTCCACAGCGCGCTCGGCACGGTACTCCTGAACCACTCCGATCACCGCATTCAGCACGATGATCACGATGATGGCGACGGTGTCGGCCACCTCACCCAGGAACCCTGATACCGCAGCGGCACCGATCAGCAGCAGGATCAGAAAGTCGGTGAACTGACTGGCCACCATCGACGCGATGCTGCGACGCTTCTGTTCGGGCAGTGAGTTCGGGCCGAATCTGGCGGCACGCTCGGCGGCCTCAGCGTCAGAAAGCCCCTCGGGCGAGCTGGCGCGCGCGTCGAGAACGGCCTCGAAGGTCAGCGCGTGTGAGTGGGTGAGGCTCTCGGCCGAGCCGGTGGCTGGCGGAGAGGGCCGAACGTCGTCCGAGATAGCCACATTCGCCTCCTGAGTGGAGTCCTGCGCGTGCGTGCACGCGGAAGGTCTCGCACGCGAGGCTGTCTCGATGGCAGCACCGGAGCCGCTCGGCCCGAGGTGTCGGCCTGCCTCCCGGCGGCGCCGGGCAGCTACTCCCCTTCAGCGACGCATGGTACCCGAACCGGCGCTCTGGCGCACAGCGGGGCGGCTTCAGCTCCTAAGCCTCGGCCATCTGACGCTTGAGTTCGGCCACCTTCTCCTGATACTCGGGCATCGACGTGCCGAGCATCTGGCACGCGAGGATCGCGGCGTTCTTGGCGCCGTTGATGGCCACGCACGCAACGGGCACACCCGTGGGCATCTGCACCATGGAGAGCAGCGAGTCGAGTCCGCCCAGATCCGAGGTCTTCATCGGGACCGTGATCACCGGGAGCGGCGTGAACGCCGCGACGACCCCGCCGAGATGAGCCGACTTGCCGGCCGCCGCGACGAGTACCTTCAGGCCTCGGCTGGCCGCCGAGGAAGCCCAGTCATGCACCCGGTCAGGGTTGCGGTGGGCGCTGGCCACTTTCATCTCGTAGGGCACGCCCAGCGCCTCGAGCTGCTCGGCACACTCCTTCATCACGTCCATGTCCGACGCGCTGCCCATCACGATGCCTACCAGCGGTGAATCACTCATGTCGCGGCTCCTTCATCGACCCATTCGATCCGACCGGTATCCAGAGAGTACACGCCTCCGACGACGACGTACTCGTCACCGTCCCCAAATCCCGCCTCCTCGAGCATACGCCTGGCACGTCTGGCTACGTGCATGACGTTGTCGCGGATGGCTTGATCCACGCTGCGCTCAGAGCCATCCGATGCCGGAGTCAGCGACTCGCGCACCCTGTCCAGCACGGGATCCAGCCAGGCCGGCGCACCGCCCTCAACGACCGCGCGCACGGCACCACAGTCGGAGTGTCCCAGCACCACGACCAGGCGCGCTCCCAGCACCTGCACCCCGAACCGCGCCGAGGCCCAGCCTGCGGCGTCTGGCGAGTTGCCGGCCGTTCGCACCACGAAGAGCGCGCCTGCGGGCTGGTCGAAGACGGCTTCCACGGGCACCCGCGCGTCCGCGCACGCGATCACCACGGCGGCAGGGGCGTGCCTGCCAGCGGCCTCAGCGCGCTCGGCGTGCAGGTCCCCCCCCTGGGGAGCGCCTTGGGCGAAGCGTCCGTTCCCCGCACGCAGTATCGCCAAGGTGTCGAGTGCCCTCGCCAAGCTAACCTCCGCGTCCGTCCGGCACCGGCGCGGGCCGGGTCGCAACGACTCGGCCTCTTGGACGCATATAGATACAGGAAGTGGGCCGCCCGCGCAACACCCGGCATGGAGCGCAGCGAAACCGGCACGTTGTGACGCACGGCTCTGAGGAAGTCACCATCGGCTGCCCCCCTCGGCCCCGACTTGCGCTATCGTCAGCGCAGCGGCGCGCGGGCCCCTCTCGGCCGCGCGCGCCCGTGTCGGTCACTATCCAGGAGGCGACGAGTGCCCAGGCGCGACGACGTAGATCGGAAGAGCAC
>CAZWGV010000060.1:0-9740 GCA_964633595.1 uncultured Coriobacteriaceae bacterium
CTCGCAGGATGATGACGGAGAGCCGAGCGATGATAGCGCATCCGAGGTGGGGGCGGCCCAGCCGTCGGAGAGCGAGCGCGTGGCCAACTACGTCGTCGCGCATTGCAGGGCGCACCTCTCGCCTGTGGTTGCGCGCGCGATCCGGGCGTATCAGTCGGACGGAGCCGGCGCGGCCGCGCAGGAGCTGAAGGTAACGAAGGCACCCAAGAAGACCCTCTCCGCCCTGATGCGATTCGTGTGTCACAGGTGGCGGAAGGTCGTCGTCATCTACGACCGTTTTGACCCATGGCCCATGCTGGACGACGAGATGAGGGGCAAGGTGGTGGGGGCCTTGTCCGAGCTGAGGTGGGCGGCTGCGAATGATGGCATCGTCGTCTTCGTGGCGGGTGATGGAGTGACTCCTGAGCTGGAGGAGCAATTCGCTGCGGCCGCTCGGGTAGTGTGGGACATGCGCGGTCTCACAGAACTCCAGAACGGGGAGACCCGCCTTGACATGGATCTCGTGCAGGAGTGGCTGGATTCCGCCGCACTGGACGAGTCCTCGTCCGTGAGGGCAGACGGTCCTGAGCTGGCCCCGATCGTGGACGCCGCAGGCGACGAGATCCTGACGTTCTGCGGGATGGCCGAGGCCGCCTTCCGTGACGCTGCCGAGCGGGGTATCGGCGCGCTAGACGAGCATGCTATCCGGGCGGGGCTGGAGGCCCGGGGATGAAGAACTGGGAATCGCACGGGGTGTGTGAGTATGGACTTGCGCGCTAAGATAGCCGGGTTGCTGGGAGGTCGTGGCGCGAGGTCAGTGGTGCTGGGCCTAGCCAGCGTGGCACTGCTCGCCTTGGTCATCCTAGTCTCCTCGGCGTTGTCGGAGCCTAAGCCTGCTTCCTCGCCGATGTCAGTCAGTGCGACTTCGTCAGTTCCGGGCGAGGACGCGCAGGACGCTTCTGCGAGCGCGCGCTACGAGGAAGCCGCTGAGCGCGCTCTTGCCTCGGGCGACACGACCGAGGCTGTCAGGCTTCTTGAGCTCGCGGTCACTGCGAACCCCGAGAACGAGTCCGCGAGCCGTCTGCTGACTGAACTCAGAGTCACAACAGTGGGCGGCGGTCAGGTAGCCTCCGCCGCGACACCAGGTCCGAGCGGGGGGGCGCCGGCACAGGAGCCTGGGGGGAAGACAGACGGCGTCACGCCGGGCGGAGCTCCGGACTCCTACGACAAGCCCGTTGAGGACGTGACCTCCCTACTACCGTCGAACGTGTGGGGCTACACACGCGCGTCCCTGGAGCGAGGCGAGACGGAGTCGATACTCGCTCTGCGCCCCGCCAGTGGCGGATCTGCCGCCGGACGTGTGGCGCTAGCGGTCCTAACCGCGTACGACAGAGGTTCGCCAGATGCGGCTCGCTCCTTTGTTGACGGCATCAAGAAGGCGTTTCCCGAGGACGGTGCATCCGTCACCATCGGGGGCTTCCCAGGCAAGTTCGGCACGGATGGCGCTAGACTTGCATCGGCCACTTTCTCGCGAGGGCGTTTCGCCTTTGAGGTGGTACTAACCGCCGAGATGGGAGTAGACCCTGTGGTACTGAAAGGCGCTGCGGTGGAGGCAGCGAGCGCGTTTCCGGCAGCCAAGAAGTAGAGTCAGGGGAGGGGTTGGGTATGCCAAGAGCACTCACAGCAACGGGCCTGCTCGTAGCGGTCCTGCTGCTGTCTGTCCCGACGGTTGCGCATGCTGGCAACGGACCCGAGCCCGCGCCGGCTGTCATACGAACTGAGGGCTTCGAGACCCCCTATCCGTCCGACTTGACTGTGGGTCCACTGCCGCTGATCAAGCCATCGACCGCGCAGTGGGGGCGAGTCACGGCTAGGCGGGCGACGGGCTCATACGGTCTGTGGTGCGCGGGATCGGCTGGTTGGCTTGGGAAGTACCCTGAAGGATCCCATAGCGATGCCAGACTGGAGCTGCCGGGGCTCGCCGACTACTACTCCTCCACCCTCACCTACAAGTACACGATGCCCACTCTGGGTGCCTACGACTGGATATCCTTCGTGGTCGCCTGGTCTCGTCCGGACGTTCTGAGAGACTTCCGCTACGACCTTCCCCTTACGAACTCCGGCGAGTGGCGCACCGACTCGTATTCTCTGTCTGCGGTCACCAACGGGGTGAACCTGTCGCGAGCGGCTGGATACGTCGTCTTCCAGTGGGCAGACTCCGTGGAGGGGTTCGGTGCCAGCCCCTACGTTGGCGAGGGCGTCACCATCGACGACGTACTCATCACCGGCTACAAGTATGGACCGATTCGCAGTCTCACCGTGACGCGCAGCGGCGACGCCTTCCGCCTCGACTGGGAGACGCCGTACCGCTCCACTCACGCGGCTTCCACCGAGGAGCGGCCCCTCACCTATCGTGTGTGGCGCTCGTCCGCGATCCAAACGCCGCCCCAGTGGACAGAGGTCACGGCCAGCGGCAGGGTGACGTCACGATCCCTCACGGACACGCCGCCCGCGATGGTGGGAGGTTACAAGTACGCCGTTCAGGCATGGGACACGGGCACGGGGACCGGCTACGGCGAGTCCGTCAGTGCTTCCACCCTGCTCCCGGGCGAGAAGATCCCGGTGCACCTCACCAACGAGTTCAGCGGGGTAGTGAAGGCGTATCGGCAGTCCGGCACCATCAGGTCGGTCCTCACTGCTGGGGGTATCCCGCTCGCGGGGCAGACGGTCGAGCTGCAGTACTACTGGAAGGGCTGGAAGACGCTCGGATACCAGACTACCGCCGCCGACGGCTCGGTGACCTTTTCAGTGCGTCCTTCGTCACGCACTACCTTCCGTCTGCTGTTCGACGGTGCCGAGGGCTTGGAGAAGGGTGTGAGCGACGGGCACTTCGTCGACCCGCAGGCCTATATACTCGGCCCCTATGCACGCAACGTCGCCTACCGGAACCGGGCCTTCACGGTGAACGGCTTCATCAAGCCGCGGCATCGGGCGGGGACGTACTCGGTGAGACTCCTGCTGTATCAGAACATCGGGGGTCGTTGGGTATACCGGAGCAGCACCCTTGCGCGCAACTACAACTACTCCTGGTACACGATGTATGCGAAGAGCATCAAGCTGTGGTCGCCGGGCCAGTGGCGCATTCGCGCGTATCACGACGACGGCGATCACGCCCCGACGTACTCCGGCTACCGCGACGTCTTGGTTCGCTAGCTGGGAGAATCCCAGCGGTGTTGTGCCGCGTACCTAACCGTCCGCGAGGCCGAGCAAGCGCATAGTACCAGCTCAGAGCATGTGGGCGACGCCTTGTCGCTCGACAACGCGCGCCTCGTGGGCGCCCGCGAGGCCTCGCGAGTGTGTCCTGCACGCTATCTCGGTACAATACTTGGGCAGCGAGCAGCGACGATGCCGTCCCGCACGCTGTATGTGCACGCCCTTGAGACTCGGGAGGAGAGCAACAGGTCATGCCGTGGCGACGGGCGTCAGCCCTCGGCCTCGCGGCCGTACTGGCGGTGGTCGCGCTGATGGCGGTGACCGCGTGCTCAGCGCTACTCGGTAACGGGGGCGATCCAGCTGCCTCGGCGTCCCGCGAGACCTCTCCTGCCACGGTGTCGGCCGCCAGAGCTGCGTTCGAAGGTGGCGACTTGCCTGCGGCTATCCGTGGCCTACAGGACATCGTCAGAAAGGACCCAAGAAACTGGGAGGCGCAGGCGCTCCTGGGACGGGCTCACGAGTCTTCCGGGATGCTCGTAGATGCTCTGGCGGCGTATCGCGCCAGTCTCGAGGTGGAACCTTCCCAGGCTGAGATACGCCATCGTGTGGCGAGCATCTTGAACGCGAATGGGGACGCTGCTGGAGCCATAGAGGAACTCGAGAAGGCCTTGAGGATCGATCCTGGTCTCCTCGGCTCTCGACTCTTGCTTGAGCAGCTTCGCGACAGGCAGAAGAAGGCCGTGGCCTATCCCGCGCCCTCTGCGAGATCGGGCACCGCATCCTCGGTCGCCTCGCCGGGGGGAGACAGGCGATGAGCCGAGCGCGCACGGTGAGGAGCCGACGCAGCGTGCCGCGCACGGCCGTCGTCGCTGTTCTGGCACTTGTCGCCCTGGCCAGTGTCGTAGTGCTTGTGGCGACCCCGATCGCACTCGGCGCGTGGAGCTCGGCCGTGGAGGTGGCACCGACGGGCATGCTCAACGGCGAGGAGACCGACAGGCAGATCGCCGTCACGGCCAACTACGTTCACGCCGTCTATCGCGGTCCGGACGGCCGTATCTACTATCGTCGCAGCGTCAAGGGCCTGGACACGTGGAGCGCCGAGACCACGCTCTCGGGGAGCGCAACGTCGTGTGCGATGCCGCACATAGGTACAACAGGTGACCATGTCTATGTCGCGTACCTGACGACGCAGAGCGTGGCGCCTACAACCACTATCGAGGTGCGGCGTAACACGATCGAGGGCGGGGCGATCTGGGACACGATCCTCTCGCCGAGCCCACCCACCGAGAGTGGCTCGGCGATACTCGACCCGACTGTTCTCGACGTAGTCGTGACCCCCGAGAACGTCGCGGTGCTCTACCGCATGCCCACAAACGCCCCCTCTGGCGAGAACGGCGTCTGGGCCAGCTACAGGCTGGTGAGCGATCCAATCTCGGCAGCGTGGTCCAGAGAGCGCTGGACCGGTACGGATGTGACAACGAGGAGGATACGCAGCGCGGCGTTCTATAGTGCGGCGACCGACCAGCTCACCTACGTGATGGGACATGTCCCAGGGTCTACGCCGCAGCTGGCGAGGACGGACGACGAGACGACCTGGACGGTGCTCCCGCTGCCTGCGGGCGCCGGTGCCGTTGGCTCTCTGCTCCAGAGTGTGGCGGCGAGCGGGACAGTAGTGGATCTCTGCTGGACTGCCTCGGATGGACAGGTCTACCACGCGCGCAGCGGGGACAGAGGCGACACCTGGGGCTCCTCGGTGAACATCTCGAGCCTCACGGACGGGAGCACTCCGACGTTAGCTTCCATGGCCACGAACGGGACGCAGATCCAGGTGGTCTGGGCGTACGAGCGAGGGAGCGTCCGTGGCATTCACCACGTGACGAGCCCCGACAACGGAACGTCGTGGCTGCCCTCCCGCGTGCTGACCGAGGCTACGGGCAGTGATCCCCTCGTCGTCAGTCTCGCCGCTGACGTCACGCGCGGCCACCTCGTGTGGTCTCATGCCATCGCTTCGGATGGCATCTCGTACTCCGAGTCGACCATCGAGGACATGCGTCCGCCCGTGACCACCCTGTCCACCGCTCCGGTCTCGCCCGACGGTTCGAACGGCTTCTACGTCACCGACCCGACGATCACGTTGCTCAGCGACGAGCCGGGCACGACGTACCGCAGCCTTGCCTCATCCGCTGGACCGTGGACGGCCTACTCCGGGGCGTTTCTCGCCGGCGAGGGTATCAAGACGCTGCACTACTTCAGCGTGGACTCCGTCGGCAACACCGAGACCGTGCGATCCGTGGAGTTCAAGGTGGATCTGACGGATCCGGAGGTATTCGTCTCCGGAGTGGTCGACGGGGGGAGCTACGAGGACTCGGTCACCATCAACTATGGCCAGACGGACGCGAACCCGGGGACGACCACTGCTGCGCTCGACGGGGCGTCGTTCTTCAGCGGCGACACGGTGAGCACCGAGGGCACGCACTCCCTGGAGGTTACCGCAACCGATGCGGCGGGACGTGAGGACACCGCTGCCGTGTCCTTCCAGGTGGTGTCCCTCATGGGTTCCGGGTGGCCCCCGCATGTACCCACAGAGATGGAGACAGACGCCTGCGCCATGTGTCATCGGGCGCACTCCGGGGCCTCAGACGCCTACTACCGCACTCGCTGGTCTGCGGATATCACAATGCCGGCGTTGATAGTCGGGACATCTTCGGGTGTGGGCGACAAGGACCTCTGCTTCGCATGCCACGGCGTCGGTGCGCTAGGGTCGGGCACCGACGTGGAGGGCGCTTTCTCCGGTGGCAGTGGTCACTCGCTGCCGCCGTCCTCATCCCCCTTCGGCCCCTCGCCCAAGAACTGCAGCGACTGCCACGACAGTCATGGCATGGAGCGGGATGCCTCGGGGGCTCCATTCCCAGCTCTCCTCCGCTCACGTGATGCCTCCAACAACTACTTCTACCAGGGAGTCGCGTACTGCGCGGCCTGCCACGACGATCGGCCGGCGGATACCTGGGACGGCGTGGACGTGTGGTACGAGACGGCGCACTCTCGCGCGATGACGCTGCCGGCTACCGGCACGCGGATCGCATGCTCGAACTGCCACGAGCCCCACGGCTCTGCCCTGCCGCCCGCGATACGCCCAACGCTGTACCCCCCCGCCGCGCCTGCGACCACTACTGTGTCGGCCAACAGCCGCTGGCTCTGCCTCGTCTGCCACGCCGGGAGGTTGGATACCTACCCGCCGGGTCTCACCTACCAGGCCTCCGCGCATGGAGTATCCACCAGGACTGTCGCGGCTGCGGGCGAGTGGGCGGCTCGTGAGGCGAGCCGCACGTCGGTCGAGACGTCCCGGGCCGTCGGAGAGTGTCAGAACTGCCACGCGCCGATGGGCGCCCGCGGCTCGGACGGGAGCGCGACGGTGGAGATGCTCGTCCGAGAAGGGCGTGCGCTCTGCGACCGGTGCCACGACTCCAATGGCCCGGCCGCAGCCGACCTCGCCACACTGGCGGTCCCGCCGGCGACCGCCAACTATCCCGAGCTGTTCGCATCCTACGACCCGAGTGTGGCGCCCACGGCGTTCGGGCGGCTCGCGGCCTACTCGCAGGAGACCACCACGGGCACGCCGCGCGCCCTGGTGGGGCCTCTCGAGTTCCCGGCGTCCGGGCGCTCTGGTGACGTGGCGTTCGGAGACATCGACGGCGATGGCGAGGGCGAGCTGGTCATGGCAGACCCTGCCGGTGAGCGCCTGCGCGTACTTCGGCCGAGTGCGGTGCACGGGCTCGAATGGGTGTTCCACGCGATAGGTGTTTCGCCGAGGCTGCTGCTCGTGGACGACCTGATACTCGACGGCAGCGGACGGCCCGAGATCGCTGTGGTGACGGGTACGGGGTCGGGTCCCGCCACCCTGTACGTGTATCGATACGTCGGTGCCACCCTCACCACGCTCACTCCGGGAGGCATTGGCGTGGGGAACGGGGCCTCGAGTATGGCCTCTGGTGACGTGAGGGGCTCGGCCGCTGCCGACCTGGTAGTCACGGCTGCCGCCGATGACCAGTTCCGCATACTCAGCGAAGCTGCCGGGGTCCTTGCGGTAGCGGATACAGTGGACACATCCGCGACTCCGCGCGGCGCCAGCATCGGCGACGCCTGGGACGGAGTGGCGGGTGAGGCGGAGATCGTCATCGCGAACTCGGGCTCGGTGGCTAGCGCCGTCGCAGTATACGACGGGTCGGGCGCTCTGCTGGACGCGTACGCCGTCAGCGGGGTGGCTGACGGGCGTGCTTGGGATACGCTCGTTGCCGACGTGCTGCCGGGCAGTGCGCGCACGGAAGCTGTCGTCGCCGTCAGGAGCGCAACCGCCACCAGCAGCGTCAACGTATTCACGTCGGATGCCGGCGGCGGCTTGTCCGGACCGCTGCGTATCGACACGGGTCCCCTCTACAACACTGGCACGTTGGCCGCCGGGGACATCGACGGTGACGGTCGCGTCGAGGTTGTCGCCGGTAGCGGCGGGTCTTGGGAGCCCTCGGGCCTTGGCATCCCCGCTTCGCTCCAGGTATTCCACCACAACGGGCTCGGTACTGCACTTCTGGCGCCGGACACGCTCTGGGCGGGGGGCGTTGAGCTCGCCGGAGAGCCACCCGCTGTGATCGTCGCGGACCTCGGCGGCTCGCTCGTGTCCCGTCACCCAGTAGGCGCGGTGGCGGAGGCGCATGTATCCACCGAGACCGCGGTTCTCGCTCAGCACGTGGAATGCATGGACTGCCACAACGTCCACGAGGCGACGTCCACACCGGCAGCGGTACCCGCATCAACGGCTCCGGCCGCGTACGGGCGTATCGCCGGCGCGTGGGGTGTGAGCGTGGAAAACCAGGCGGCCGGTCAGAACTACACTCTCACCGAGGCGCGCGGGGTCACCACGGAGTACGGTGTCTGCCTGAAGTGTCACTCCGTCTGGTCCCAGCGCGGACCATCACGCGACATCGCCTCCGAGGTGAACACACGCAACGCTTCAGAGCACAGCGTTGAGTGGGCGGGGCCAACAGGGGCGACTGGGGGGTCGTTCGAGGCCCCGTGGGCGCCGGGCTCGATCCTCTACTGCGTCGACTGCCATGGCAGAAGTGACCCGAGCGGACCTGCGGGTCCGCATCGTTCGGCCAGTGCGCCACTGCTCAGAGCCCCCTACCAGGGAATACGGTCCTCGGACGCCCAAGGTCTGTGCTACTCATGTCACAAGAGGACGGTCTACTACTCCGGTGCCGAGGACGACACCTCAACTGGTTCCAACAGCCAGTTCTACCGAGTGAGTCCCGGGTATCTGAGACTGCACGCCTTCCACGTGGCTGGCCGGGGGTTCTCGTGCTCGGCCTGCCATGCGAGTCACGGATCTCCAACAGAGGCGCGACTGATGAAGACATCGGCGAGCTTCGAGGCTAGCTCCACCGGCGGGAAGTGCGTGGCGGGGTGCCACTCGACGACCGTGGGAGCGTATTCGCGAGTACCCTAGTCGCCCGTCCGCGCAGCGGAGTCACCGCCGGGGCCGCGATGTGCGCCGCTCGGTATCCCTGGGGTAGCGCGGGCGGCCCCGAAGTTGCTATGTTGATAAGTTGTCTGGGGCCCTAGCGACAACACCCCGTGCGGCTATGCGTGCGACATACCCGGAGGGCCGATGGCCGGAGCGACCAAGGCGAAGAAACCCAAGCAGGTCAGCACCAAGAAGCTCTTCTGGATAGCCCTGGGGGCCGCCGGCAGTGCGATCCTCGTCGTCGGGCTTCTCCTGGCGGTTGTCTTGCTGGCCGTTCCCGCAAACGAGAAGAAGACCGAGGGTGTCAGCAAGGCTGACGCCGCCCGCAGCATGGAACTGTACGAGCAGGCCATGGCTGCGCTGCAGAAGGGCGATGTGCGCGGTGCCGTCTCGCTCCTGCAGGAAGCGGTCCTCCTGGACCCGTCCAACAGCCTTGCCCGCAACGCCCTGCGAGAACTCAGGCGGCAGGCGGGCTTCGAGAGCACCAGCCCGCCCTCCGGCGCATCGTCCGGCGGATCGGATGGGCAGCCCAGAGGTCCGGGCGGTGCCACGGCGGGCGGGGGCGAGGGGGCGCCCGTCAGGCTAGGCAGTTTCGATGCGGCGACGAATTCGTACACGGTCCCCGGCTACCCCGGCAGGATCGTCTTCCTGTCCGGCCCACAGGGCGGAGCGTTGTACGGTCTGTACGCTGGCGGCGCGATCGGTCCAGGATACGGTTACTTCGTGCCCGGTCGGTCCGGCGGCGGGCTATACGTGGGCGGCGGCTCATCAGGGGGGACTGTGGTCGCTGGCGGCGGCACCACTGGCGGCGGGACGACCGCTGGCGGATCGACGGGTGGCGGGAGCACTGGCGGAAGCGGCGCTTCAGGCGGCGGGACCACCGGAAGCTCCTCAGGCGGAGCGCCCCCGGGCGCCGGTACGATCGGCGGCACGACCGGCGGTGGGACCACGGGCGGCGGGACCACCGGCGGCGGGACCACGGGTGGCACCACGGGTGGCGGCACGACCGGCGGCGGCACCACCGGCGGCG
>CAZWGV010000061.1:0-9373 GCA_964633595.1 uncultured Coriobacteriaceae bacterium
GGTAGAAGATGCCCTCATCGTCCACCACCACCACGGGGCCACGCTCGCACAGCCCGTGACAACCAGTGCGCACTACCCGCATGCGGTCTTCGAGACCAGCGTCCTGGATGGCGTCCTCGAAGCGGTCGGCCACGACAAGCGAGCCATTCATCGCGCAGCCGGAGCCGGTGCACACACGAATGGTCGTAGTGCCTTCGGAGGTCTTGAGCTCTACTGGCGCGTTCGGCATCACGAGGCGTCCTCCTCGGTGGTAGCATCCTCAGCGGTGGAGCCGCCGGCCCTACCCGCGCTCTTTCCACGGGTCGCCGCAGCCCCCTCGCGGAGCTGTGCGACGATATTGCGCGTCTTGACGACATCGAGCTGTCCATACGTGCAGTCGTCCAAGAGCATCACGGGCGCGAGACCGCAGCAGCCGACGCACGCGACCGACTCCACCGTGAACCTCAAGTCCTCGGTCGTCTCGCCGACCTTCACGCCGAGTTCTTCGGAGATGACCCGCATTACGTCGGGCGCGCCCCTCACATGGCACGCGGTGCCATGGCAGACGCGCACGACGTTCTCGCCGCGAGGACGCAGATGAAACTGCGCGTAGAACGTCGCCACCCCGTACACATGGGACAGAGGGACTCTGCGCTTGGAGGCGATCTTGTGCAGCGTGCTCTTTGGCAAGTAGCCGAAGAGTCCTTGCGTCTCCTGAAGTACCGCGATCAGCGCGCCGGGATCTTCCGCGTATCGCTCTAGCACCGGCTCTAGAAGTGCCAGATCAACCTGACGGTTCACCCTCGCATCAGCACACGCACATCCGTCGCTCATAGTCTCACATCCAACGATTCGAGAAGCTCAGTTCGGGTAAGAGTCACAGTACAGAATCTCGTTCCTAAGCACCGGCAGCGACTTCGCGATGGTGTCGTCGGCGCGAAACGCGGCTTCGTCCTGGTTGAGCTGCTCGAACATCGTGACTGCTTCCATGGCCTCCATCGCCCGCGGCTGCGCCACGCCGATAGGGAGTAGGAGCGGATCGAGGTACAGCCGGTCCAGCGGCATGTCGAACTCCATCATCGTGGCCATGAACTCGCTTGCCGTCATAACACGCTCGTTGGCGTCCCGACTGATGCCCGCCTCGGGCATCGCGAACCCGATGTTCTCGGCGTCATACGCCTTGGCGAGCGGGCGCTCGGCACGACCCGCTGCACCGTAGTCACCACGTATTCCATCATGTCAGGGCCGCAGTTGGTCTTCGGCAGCTGCTTGAAGTATCGAGTCCGGCAAGGGTCATGACCGCTCCTCGTCTTTCTCGAGCCGACTACATCAGTGGCTGCATCGAGACAGCCGGGTGACCTTTCTCGGTGACGTATGCGAGAACTTCCTCCTCTGTCTCGCAGACCGTCTCGTCGGCGATCATGTCAATGAGTCCCGGTATGCCCAGCTCCTCCGCACGGGCCGTCAGCGGGACGGCCAAAGCCTTCTTGAGCTCCGAGGTCATCCACACGACGCGCGCGAGGCCGCCTTCTGCGGAGAGGAACTTCCTGCTCACGATGTAGTTGCGTCCGATGCCCGTGAAGCCCGGCATCTGAAGGCCACCGCCAATCGTGCCGGCGAGCGTGCTGAATTTCATGCCGGATGGCGTCATGCCACTGAACTCACGGTTGACGATCATGACGCCATTCGAGAGCGGCAGAATCGCCGCGATGCACATGAAACAGCCGCAAGAGGTCATCGGGTCAACCATGAGCGAGTAGCATGACATGCGCTCGACAGTGCCTCCGGATGCCTGCCTCACGAATTCGTTGATGCCGGACCACTGCCCGGTACGCTCGTCGACGGCGACACCCTTAGCGATGGGCTGGTTCGGACCAGTAGGGTTGAGTTCGTTGCTCGCTTTGGCGTCGAGCCAGTTATACGCACCGCACAGCCCCAGGCGCTCCGGCGTGACCACGCACACGTGAGTCGGAGCGAACGACTGACACAGCGAGCACGAGTAGAAGACGTCCACAGTGTCATCGGTCAGACCCGCCATGCGTTCGTCACGCATCGTGTACGAAGCGCGGGCCTTATCGATCCACTCGTCCACTTCGGCCTGGTCCGAGTAGATCGTGACTTGTACTTTGTCCACGATTTCGCCGAACTCCTCGAGGATCTTGGCGCGGAGGATCTCGCCGAAGTGCGCAAGCGTCAGTCCCGACTTGCGTGCGGCCTTGCTCACACGGATCCAGATGATGTCGCGCTGACCCATGTGCAGGACACCCTCGGCGTAGTTGAGCAGGTGGTGGAACTGCCGCTCGAGCACCGGTTCGAAGTCCTCTTGCATCTTTCGACCGGCGACGTCCACGACGATGCCGAGCGGAATCTGCGCGCCGTCGTCCAGCGTGTCAAGATCCGGTCCGACTACCGTGATCTTGCCATCCTCCACGTCGGCGGCGTCACGCATACGCAGCCACTCGAACGCCGTCGTGCGCTGGCCTCCCATCTCGGCGAACGTGTCCTCCTTCCGGACGCGTTCGCCCTCGAACGCCGGGCCGTAAGCGACGGGTATCGGGATATCGGTGATCTTGATCTTGAGACCCCGGACCTCGACGGCCTTCTGCACTAGTTCGTCACACGAGATGTTGGAGACGACGTGCTCGTACGTGCACACGCCGGTCGGCAGAATCTGCGGGATGTCGGAGGTCGCTATCGTAGGGAAGCCGTAACTGATCGCTCCGGCCGCCGTCGCGTACCATTCGTCCGTGACCTTGCCGAGCGCCAGTACGAACGCGAACACGCGGTTCTTGTTGTAGCGCAGGATACGCTCGTAGTCGCCCGGTTGCACACCGCCGAAAGCCATGGCGACTCGGGTGGCGAATCCCAGGGAGTAGATGTGAGCATGGACCTCGGGGCCGAAGGGTACGAGACGCGTGTCCCAGCCGAGCTGCACACCAGCTTCTTCCAGTTGCTCCGCGAAGCTGGTTTCGCCGTCTCTCCCTGCCATGAAGACGTAGAGCATCTTCTCCTGCATTTCGCGGGCAAGGCGCACTGCGGTCTCACTGTCGGGAGCGGCACCGACCACGGCGGCGAATCCGGGCGCGGACCCGTCCACAAACTCCACGCCTCGCGCACGCATGATCACGTCGTCCGCCGCCCCGAGCCATAACCCCTCCGCGGGGTAGGAGCCGTTCAAGCACCGCGTGGCTTCGAGACACTCCTCCGCGAGCAGCGTCGCGATACCGGCGTCCAGCGCGGGTCCGAGGTAAGGCAGCCACAGAGAGTCAGTGGGTAGTTCCGGCAACAGGTCGCGCGCCATCGTCAGGATCTTCTTCATGTCCGACAGCTTCTCAACCTTTTCGCCCGTGAGACCGTACACGACCGGCAGGTAGTAGCCTGTGTTGGGGAACTCCACCGGCGTGTCGGCGCCACGCGCCTCCATGGCTTCGGCGAGCGCTCGCTCGGCCTTCGTCACGATGTCGTGCGCGCCGCGGATGGCGGCACCGGCGATGATCTTAGACATTCAGCTCCCTCCTCATCTCCATGTCGAAGAGAACCCTCTCCCCGGCCTTGTCGATGCCATGGAAGGCACGACCTCCGTCGATGCGCGCTATCAGGATTCGCGCCATCTCTAGCGGGTCCGGCTCGAAGACCCACATGCCTCCGGTGTGTTCCTCGATCTCACGGAAGAGGAAGTCGGAGACCTCCTCGCTCCCGAGGGTCGGGAACGTGCCGCCGAACACGACCATCACACCGCTGGACACGAAGTACTGACCGATAGCTGTCGCTTTCTCGCTCATCCACTCGGGAGCGCACCCAGCGGCGGGAATCACAGCGATGTCGTCTCCCAAGCCGCCCTCGGCGGAGATCCCGCACGCCGCGGTGAGCAAGCGGCTGTTGTCGACGCACGAACCGCAGTGCAGCACAGGAGGTATTCCGACCGCCTCGCACACTTCACGCAAGCCGGAGCCGGCGAGCTCGGCTGCTTCGGGTCGCAGAAGACCCTCTTTGGCAGCGGTGATCGCGGCGCATCCGGTGACCAGCACCAAGACGTTGTTCGCTATCAGCTCATGCATGAGCACCGAGTGGACGGCGCCGGTGCGCAGCCGCGGATTGTTGCAGCCGGCGATAGCGACCAGCCCGCGGATCCGTCCGTTGATGATGTTGTCGTTGAGCGGCCGGTACGACTCCCTGTATCTGCCGCCGAGGACATAGTTGATCGTCTCGTGGCTGAAGCCCGCCACCATGTCCATGACCTGGTCGGGGATTTCCACGACACCCCGGTTGGGGAAGTTCGCGATGGCGCTTCTGAGCAGCTCTTTGGCGGTCTCGACCGCGGTGCCAGGCTCAAAGGCGAGGTGTTGGACGCCTGTGATTTGAGCCTTGTCCGCGGTAGTGAACAGCAGGGTGTGGTAGCACTTGCTCATCTCGGACAGGCTCTCCAGGCAACACTGCACGTCGAAGACCATCGCATCGACGGCGCCAGTGACGATAGCCAGCTCCTGCTGGACATAGTTGCCCGCGATCGGTATGCCGTGACGCATGAGTATCTCGTTCGCCGTGCAGCAGATGCCGGAGATGTTGATGCCGGTGGCTCCCACGGACCGCGCGAGTTCGGCCAGTTCCGGATCGCGCGAGGCTATCACCATGGCTTCGGGGACCGCCGGATCGTGACCGTGTACGACGACGTTCACCTGGTCAGCCTTTAGCACTCCGAGGTTGACCTGCGACCTCACGGGAACTGGCGTGCCGAAGAGGATGTCCTGCAGCTCCGTCGCGATCATCGAGCCGCCCCATCCGTCGGCGAGCGCGGTCCTAGATGCGTGAAAAAGGATGTTCCTGAAGTCCTGATCCACGCCTACGCTGGTGCGGTGCAGTGTCTCGGCAATCTCCCGGTCGATGCCGCGAGGAGCGATGCCGAGCTTCCGCCAGCGCTCCTGTCTCTTGGCGGGCGCCCTCGAAAGGAGCGTGAGTTCGCCATGCTGCTTGCCGAACTCCCCAAGGACCTTCTCGCCTAGCTCAAGTGCGATCTCGGACTTGTCCCTACCCGTCACGTCGATTCCGAACTCTGTGGCTAGCGAGCGCAGCTTGCGAACGTCCCTGATCTCATATCCTGGCGCCTCGCCTTTCGCCGTGGCGATGAAAAGCTCCACGACCTCGCGAGCATGATCGGAATGCGCAGCAGTGCCAGCCGCGATCATCCGGGCGAAGTTGCGGGCCGCGACTGTGGCGGCCGTGGCGCCGCACACGCCGACCTGTGGGGCGTCCTTGTCGTCGGTGACTCGGCACGGACCTAGGCCGCAGACAGAGCAGCAGAGCCCCTTCGAGCCGATAGGGCATGGCTTTGAGGTCTGCGCTCTGTGGAACATCGTAGAAACGCCGTCCTCAGTCGCCTTGGCCAGCATCTGCTTGCTGGCTTCGCACGTGGTGAAGTGGCTCCAGTCTTGGCAGCTCGAACAGCTAGAGTCGCTCATCCTTGTCTTCCTCCTCATGCCTTGACGGCAGGCGACGATTCGACGCTTACGTGGCGGTACCGGAGGATCCCGGCGCCGATTTGCGGGTCCGCGCCGAGCAAGCTCCTCAGATGCGCCGACCAGCGCGGAATGAACACGAGTCCAGGAGGCAGCGACTCCAGCGCCCTGACGACGATGTCAGCGTGGCCCGTCTGGGATGTGACCCTCGCCATCGAGCCCTCGGCCAGGCCGAGCGAAGCGATGTCCTCTGAGCTCACACCAAGGAAGTCGTTGTCGCTTTCGAGAACGGACAGCTCGGAGTGGCGGGTCAACAGGCCGGTGTCGAAGTGGAACCGCGTCCCGCCCGCGAGCAGCAGCATGCGTGTCCCGTCCGTAGCTTCTTGCGCAGGACGGGAATCCTGCGCGGTGGTGAGCGTTCCCGCCCCTGGAGCGGCCCTCCGTCGGCTGGTAAGTACGGCCTCGACGTCACTGCTGCAGGAATCGTGGTTCTCCCACGGCCATGTTCCGCCTAGATGCTCCGCCAGTCTGCCGAGAATATCAACGTCCGGTTCAAACCCACTGTCCCGCATGGCGTGCTGCCTCAGCAGTCGGCCTTCGACGTTGACCCTGGTCCCGGGTGCCTCGGCGAACGATGCTGTCGGCAATACCACGTCGGCGACGCTGGCCGTCTCGGACAGGAACGAGCTTGCCACTATGAGGAGGTCCAGCGACGACAGCCTTGTCTCGAGCGCCAGGCCCGAGGCCGACCCGAGCGGGTCGTCGTCCCAAATGACCAAGGCTTTGATCGCGTCGGAAGTGAGCATCTCCGCGGCCGTCATCTTCGCGTCGCCGAGAAGCTCGCGATGGCCGCGTACGTTGCTCGTGATGGTAGCGGGGAGAATACTCCTCTCGAGGTTGCCGAGCAGCAGCGCAAGGTCGATGACCCCGGTCATGAGGCCAGTGTCGTCCTCTGCCGGCACAACGAACACCGTGCGGGCCTTCGTCTCCGTCAGCGAGGTGGTCAGTGCGGCAAGCTCCTCAGCGGACAGTCCCGTATCCCTCTCGGCCGCCGCCGCATCCAGACTGCTGAGGCGGTCCCGGCACTCGGAGGCCGCTGTGCCGTCTTCCACGGACTCCAGGGCATGGTCGCCCGAGTCAAGCACGGCCTTTGCCGCGAGGGCCAGAACAAGTCCCTCGGTTCCTGGCCGAGGCCGGATGTGCACGTCTGCGCGTCTCGCAATCCCACTACGGCGCGGGTCGATAACCACCAGGCGGGCTTTCCGGTCCTTCGCCCTCGCGATCCACGCGCCGATGGCTGGGTAGTCTGCGGTCACATCCGCCCCCACGACGACGATCAGGTCGGCATCGGCGACGTCCTCTGCGGTGGCTGTGATGGACAGGTCACCGAATCTCTCGACCAACGCCGAGAGTGCGGCGTACCCGTATGGCCTGGCGGAGCTGTCGATGTTCCTGGTCCCGAGCGTGTTCGTGGCAAGCTCACGCAGAGCCCAGGCCGTCTCGTTCGCCGCTCCGGAACCCACTATCCATCCGATCGCGTCGGGACCGTGCGACTCGCGCGCTTGCAGGAGGCGCGACGCCGCGAACCCGAGGGCCTCGTCCCAGTCGCACTCGACCAAGGCGTTGTCGCGCCGGACAAGTGGCTTGCGCAGACGGTCTGGATGGTCCAGGAAGTCGAGACCGAATCGACCTCGCGCGCACAGGAATCCGTCCGGCTGAGGTGACTGCACTCTCAGCACCTCGCCGTCAACCGTTCCGAGCGTGCACTCGCACCCACAGCCGCAGAAGCCGCACACACTCGTGACCCGCTCGATCATCCATTCTCGGCCCCGGAACCGCCGGTCTTTCTCCATGAGTGCGGCCACCGGGCACACGGAGACGCAGCTGCCGCAGAAATCGCAACCGGACTCATGAAGCGGCAGGTCGTCCGCCGTGCCGATCTTGGTTCGCATCCCTCGCTCCAGGAACTCGAGAATGCCTTCGCTCTGCAAAGAGCAGATTCGGACACACAGACCGCAAAGCACGCAGAGGTTGTAGTTGCGAACTATGAACGGACTGGAATCGTCGACGGCGTATCCGGGATCCTTCATGGTGTAGCTCGTCTTCTCGATCCCAAGCGAGTACGCGGCATCCTGGAGTCCGCAGGTGCCATTCCTGTCGCAGCTCAAACACTCCCCGGGGTGGTTAGAGAGGATGAGGTCGGTCACAAAGCGCCGCGCTTCAGCGACTCGCTGGGAGTCGGTCCGCACGACCATGCCGTCTTTCGCTCGGCGAGTGCACGAGACGACGAGATCGGCACTTCCTTCCAGCTCGACGACGCACAGCCGACAGGCACCGACACTCTTGATCCCGGGGCAGTAGCAGAGTGTAGGGACGTAGATCCCCGCCGATGCGGCCGCTTCAATCAGCAAAGTGCCTTCTTCGACTGCGACATCCACGCCGTCGATGTTGACCTTCACCACACTTTTCACCAGAGTCGCCTCCTCAGCGCACATCGATGGCTCCCGCATTGCAGACCGGAAGACACAGACCACAGCCGGTGCATCGGCCCTGGCGTATCTGAAAAGGAGTGCAGTCCACTACGTACCAGGGCGCCTGCTCACCGACAACAGCTCCGGCCGGGCAAATCTCCTTACACGCCCCACACCGGTCGCATCTGTCACCAGCGATCTCAAACGTCAGAAGCGGGAGGCAGTGGCCGCTCGGGCAGTGGCCGTCCTCGTGCTCGGCGAACTCCGCCGCGTGCTGTTCGAGGGTGCTCTCCAGCTCGGTCGCGATGTCCCGGCCGTGCCTGCACCTGGCGGTCTCGCGCATGCCCGTGACGACGGCTCGAAGGCGGACGGCGTCCCCAGCGGAACCAGGCCCGGATACGAGTTTGCGCAAAGTCTCGTCAATCTCGATCACAGCCAGCACGCACGGGACGCACTTGCGGCACATCTTCTCGGCCGCGAAGGACTCGAGACCCGCGAGCGCTGAAGCCACCGCACACTCCTTCGTCATGACAGTACTCATTCAGATCACCGCCTTCTTGGCTCCGGGCTCGACGACGACACAATCCGTCGGGCACACCGGGATGCACGCTCTGCACCCCGTGCACGCCACCTCGTCAATGGAGAAGCGGTGCCTCTCCTCGATGACAGCGTCGAAAGCGCAGGCATCCCTGCATAGACCGCACAAGATGCAGTCCGCATCACGGATCGTGTACCTGCCAAGCCCGCGACAGACGCCAGCCGGGCAGTATCCGCCCTCGATGTGCGCCTCGTACTCCTCGCGGAAGTGTCGGATGGTGCTCAGTACAGGATTGGGAGCGCTCTTCCCCAAACCGCAGAGCGATGTCTCTCGCACGCGCAGGCCGATCTCTTCGAGTGCCTCGATGTCGCCAGGGCGCCCCTGGCCTTCAGTCAGCCGATTGAGTATTGAGAGCATCTCGAAGGTCCCGACCCGACACGGCGGGCACTTTCCGCACGACTCGACCTGCGTGAACGAGAGGAAATACCGCGCAACGTCGACCATGCAGTCGCTTTCGTCCATGACGACGAGACCGCCAGAGCCCATCATCGCCCCGATCCCGTCCAGCGAATCGAAGTCCAGCGGCACGTCCAGATGCTTGTCGGGCACGCATCCGCCTGAGGGTCCGCCTACCTGGACGGCCTTGAACCGCCCGCCTTCAAGGATCCCGCCACCGATTCCCTCGATGATCTCACGCATCGTGATGCCCATCGGCACTTCGATAAGCCCGGTGTTGCGAACCTTGCCGGTTAGCGCGAAGACCTTCGTACCGGGCGAGTTCTCGGCGCCCATCTCTCGGAATGCCTCCGCCCCGTTGCTGATGATCCACGGGATGCTGACGAACGTCTCGACGTTGTTCAGGACGGTGGGCTTGCCGAACAGTCCGGCCTCGACGGAGCGGGGAGGGGTGACGCGCGGCATCCCGCGCCTTC